>VXWX01000098.1 GCA_009835735.1 Acidimicrobiaceae bacterium | reverse complement strand
TCGCGGAGTTCATCGGGCCGTACACCGACCAGCCGTTCGTCGCCGAGTACCTCACGATGTGGTCGGCCTTCGCGTTCGGCTGCCACCCCTCGGAGAACTCGGCGCTGCAGGTCCTGACCTGGGTGGCGGGCTACGACAACGCCGTCTGGACGCTCGACGACGCTCCCGCCACCAAGTTCGCCAAGGGAACGGCCAGCCTCGTCGATGCCCTCGCCGACGACGGCGGCGCCGACATCGAACTCTCCTCGCCGGTCGCCTCGATCACCGACGCCGGCAACCGCGTTGAGGTGACCACGTCCGGGGGCGGCGCCCACACCGCCCGGTTCGCGGTGCTGGCCGCCCCGGTCAACACCTGGCAGGACATCGACCTGCCCATCGCCGCCGACTCGCTCAAGGCCCGGTTCGCCCGCGAGGGGCTGGCCGGCCACGCCCTCAAGCTCCACGCCCTGGTCGACAACGTCCCCAAGTTCCTCATGGCCTCGGGCTGGGGCGGACCGCTGTGCTGGACCTCCGAGCAGGCCAACTTCGACGGCGGGCGGCTGCTGGTGGGCATCGGCGAGGACGACTCGGTCATCGACGCCACCAATCCCGCCCAGGTGCAGCAGGCCCTCCGCCAGTTCGCCCCCGAGGCCACCGTGCGGATCTGCCACGGCCACAACTGGAGTGCCGACCCGTACGCCAAGGGAACGTGGACGACCTACCGCCCCGGGCAGCTGTCGCGCTACTACTCCGACTTCGCGGTCCCCCACGGCCGGCTCTACTTCGCCGGCTCGGACCTGGCCCGGGGCTGGGCCGGGTTCATGGACGGCGCCATCGAGAGCGGCACCGACACCGCTGCCGCGCTCGGCCGGCGCCTCCGCGACGACGGCTAGCGGGATCGCCATCGGTGCTCGGTTGCGGGGGCCTCGATGGCTGACATGACGGTGTTCGTGGCCCGCACGGTGCGGACTATGGAGCCGTCGCTGCCGGTGGCGGAGGCGGTGGCGGTCCGCGACGGCCGGATCGTGGAGGTCGGCACGCTCGACACCATGCGGCCGTGGCTGGAGTCGCACAGCCACGAGATCGACGACACGTTCAAGGACCACTGCATCATGCCGGGGTTCATCGATCCCCACCTGCATCCCTCCATGGCCGCGATCCTGCTGCCGATGCACTTCACCACTGCCGTCGGATGGGACCTCCCGTGGGAGGACATCGGACCGGTGCACGACGACGAGCAGTTTCTCGCCCGCATGGAGAGCCTCGACGCCGCCCTGGCGCCCGGAGAGCCGCTGTTCACCTTCGGCCACCATCCCATCTGGCACGGGCCCATCGACCGGAGCGCGCTCAATCAGATCTCGACGGCCCGGCCGATCGTGGCGTGGCACCGCGGCTACCACTCGATCACTGTGAACGACGCCTGCCTGCGGTGGATGGACCTCGACACCGCGGCCGCCGGCCGCCACCCCCAGGTCGACCTCGACGCGGGCAAATTCTTCGAGACCGGCCTGAGCGTCGCGCTGCGCCACCTGCGGGGCTACCTCCTGGAAACCGAGCGGTTCCGGGCCGGGCTCGACCGGATGCGCCAAGTCATCCACAACGGCGGCCACACCACCATCGGCGACGCCGCTTTGGGCTTCTACGGGTTCGAGCAGGAATGGGACCACCTCCAGGCGGTGATGGAACAGCCCGACACGCCGTTCCGGATCCAGCTCATGCCCTTCGCCATGGGGCCCGAGGGCGACGAGCGGACCGACGACGAGTTCGTCGAGCGGGTCCTGTCCTACCCGTCACGCAACACCCATCGCCTGCGGTTCAGCGACCACGCCAAGATGTTCGCCGACGGCGGGTTCTTCGCCGAGTTGCTGATGCTGAAGCCGCCCGGCCATCTCGACGGGCGCCACGGCGAGTGGATGACGCCCCCGGAGCGGTTCGAGGCCGTCGCCCGGGCGCTGTGGAACGCCCAACGCAGGATTCATGTGCACTGCAGCGGCGACCTCGGTGTCGAGCTGGCCCTGTCCACCCTCGAGAAGCTCCAATGGGAGCGCCCCCGCTTCGACCACCGGTTCACCTTCGAGCACTTCGGCATCTCCAGCGCCCAGCAGGTCGACCGCATGGCCGCGGTGGGAGCGGTGGCCTCGGTCAACGCCTACTACGTCTATGAGCTCGCAGAGGCGTTCGCGGCCCGCGCCGTCGGGTACGAGCGGGCGTCGCAGATCTCAAGGCTGGGATCGCTGGAACGGGCAGGGGTGCGCTTCGCGGTCCATTCGGACTTCCCGATGGCCCCGGCCAAGCCCCTCAACAACGCCTGGGTGGCCGCCAACCGGCTCACCGAGTCCGGCGCGGTGATGGGCGCCACCGAGCGGGCATCGCTGGACGCGGCCATCAAGGCCATCACCACCAACGCCGCCTACGTCCTCGGGCTGGAGGACGAGATCGGGTCGCTGCGCTGGGGCAAGCGAGCCGACTTCACCGTCCTGGAGGCCGACCCCTACGCGGTCAGCGCCGAATCGCTGCGGGACATCCCCATATGGGGAACCGTCTTCGAAGGCCACAAGTTCCCGATCTCAAGCGACTAGCGATGGGCGCCAGCGCACCTAAGGACCTCGTTCCCGTGACTGTGATCGCCGGCTACCTCGGCGCGGGCAAGACGACGCTGATCAACGAGTTGCTGAGCCACGACCACGGCCGGCGCCTGGCCGTGCTGGTCAACGACTTCGGCGCGGTCAACATCGACGCAGCCCTCATCGCCGGCCACGACGGCCAGACGATCAGCCTCAAGAACGGATGCGTCTGCTGCTCCATCGCCGACGAGCTCGGCGACGCCCTCGACCGGGTGCTCGCCCTGGACCCGGCCGCCGACCAGATCGTGATCGAGGCCAGCGGCGTCGCCGACCCGGCCAACGTGGCCGCCTACGGCCAGGGCTGGCCCGGCTGCCGCCTCGACGCGGTCGTCGTGCTGGCCGACGCCGAGACGGTGCAGGCCAGGTCGCGCGACCAGTTCGTAGGCGAGCTCGTAGTCCGCCAGCTCCGCCGAGCCGACATCGTGATGGCGACCAAATGCGACCTCGTCACCGAGGCCGGACTGGCAGCCGTCATGGACTGGCTCACCGAGACGGCCGCCGGCGCACCAATCCTCACCCGCCGTGCCGGTCAGCTGGAACCCGAGCTGCTCCTGGAGACCGCCCAACCCACCGCAAGGCCCGGACGGCAGCGGTCCCACGCTGGCAACGGCCCGGGCGAGCCAGCCTTCGACTCGGCCGTCGTCGAGGTCGACGGCACCCTCGACCGCGACCGGGTCGAGGCCGCGCTGCAGGACTGGCCCGACTCCGTCCTGCGGGTCAAGGGAATCCTCCGGTTCAACGGCGCCGCCGGCGGGCTCCACATCGTCCAGAGAGTCGGGCGCCGGTGGAGCATCGAGCCGGCCCCCAACGGCTTCACCCCAGACCACACCGGCAAACTCGTAGTGATCGGCCTGCCCGGCACCCTCTATCACCGCGACCTCACCGCTTCACTGAACCGGCAGGCACAATGAGCCCTGTGACCGCTCGCGTGCCGGCAAGGGGGCAGCCGTTGAGGAGACTGCGGACCAGTGACTGCCGGCAGTGACCTGACCGGGGGGTTGAGCGAAGAGTTGGATTACGTCTTCGCGACGCAGCCCGACGACCCGGAGATGCGGGAGTCGGTCAACGTGTGGATGTGGGACAACGGCGACCGGATCGGCATTCCCCGGATCGGGATCGAGGCGGTGGGCGAGCGGTGGCACGCCCACGACGTGCAGGTGAACATCGCCAGCGGCGACGGCCGGGTGTTCAACCGGTACGGCACAGGAGACACCCACGACCCGCTCAATGCTCAGGGCCGGCCCGCCACGCTGGGCGCGGGCCCGCTCTCGTTCGAGTGCATCGAGCCGTTCCGGCACTGGCGGATGCGATTCGACGGCCGAGTGCACGAGTGGACCTGCGACGAGCAAATCGCCGGCGGCCAGCCGCCGTCTGAGCCGTCGGTGCGGGTGCAGATCGACATAGACCTGCACTCTGCGGTGCCGCCGTGGGTCAACGGCGGGCTCCTGCCCGCGGTCAAGCGGGTACTCGAGGAGCAGGACGAGGGGGCGCTCATCGGCGGCCCCCGGTTCGAGCAGCTCGCCCGCGCCCGGGGCACGGTCGTGATCGGCGATGTCGAGCACCGCATCGACGGCGGCGCCCTGCGCATCCGCCGCCGGGGCGTCCGCCGGCTCGGGACGTTCCGGGGCCACGCCTGGCAGTCGGCGCTGTTCGGCAGCGGCCGGGCGTTCGGCTACCTCGTGTTCCCGCCGCGTGACGACGGCCTGCCCACCTACAACGAGGGCTTCATCTTCGACGGCGACGGCGAGCTCATCCCTGCCTGGGTGGTCGACGCCCCCTGGCTCAAACACCTCCAGCATCACGGTGATGACGCCACGGTGGTGATCGAGTCCGAGCAAGGCACCACCACGATCGAGGCCGAGACCGTCATGTCGACGTTCATGGTGATGGGAGGCGTCGGACCGGGCACCGAGGGATACCCGGTGCTCCAGCAGGCCGTGACCCGCTTCCGCTGGGACGGCGAGGAGGCCAACGGGATGATGGAGCGGTCGGTGCCCGGGAACCTCATCGAGCCATGAGCCGAACCGGTGCCGCGCCGCCGAAGGTGGCGTCGAGGATCGACGAGCTCATAGGCGAGGCCAGAGCCCAGACGGGGCTCGAAGACTTCGGCGGCGACACCTGGCGAGAAGGCCTCGAGGTGCTGATCCGCTCGGCGATGACCGAGGCAACGCTGAGCGACATGGGCGAGCACGGGTTCCACCGTGCGGTGCTTCGAGCCCTCACCAACCGCCTGAAGGTGGAGGACTGGTACCGGCGCCACCCCGAGATCGACGAGCAGACCGTCGAGATCGAGTTCGTGGGGGTCGGCCTGCCCCGCACGGGCTCGACCGCGCTGTCGCACCTGCTGGGCGAGGACCCGGCCTTCCGCAATCTGCGCACCTGGGAGGAGGGCGACCCGTGCCCGCCGCCGGGCGTGGACCCGGCCGCCGACCAGGCCCGCATCGACGCCACCCGGATGGTGCTGGAGATGGCCCATGGCCATATGGCGGCCCGGCTGCGCTCGATGCTGCCGCAGTCGGCCACCGGCCCGATGGAGGACCACAACCTCATGGCCATGGAGTTCAAGGCCCAGTTCTTCCTTGTCATGGGCCGCATGCCCACCTACGGCCACTGGTTCGCCCACTGCGACATGGCGCCGACCTACCGGTACGCCGAGCGCGTCCTGAAGCTGCTGCAGTGGAAGACCGACGCCAAGGTGTGGCGGCTCAAATGCCCGACCCACACGATGTTCCTAGACGCCTACGTGAAGGTGTTCCCGTCGGCGCGGTTCGTGCAGACCCACCGCGACGTCTCGAAGGTGCTGCCGTCGGTGTGCGACCTGTACTACACGCTGCTCGAGGGCGCGAACCCGGGCATCGACCCGCTCTACATCGGCGAACTCAACATGGACCACTGGTCGCTGGCGATGGACCGGACACTCGCCTTCCGCCGGGATCCGGCCAACGACGCGAGGTTCTTCGACATCGGCTTCACCGAGTTCCAGGCCGATCCGATCAGCCAGATCCGTCGGCTCTACGGCTGGCTGGGCGACGACCTGGCGCCGGCCACGGTCGAGCGCATGCTGGCCTGGAGGGCCGGCAACCCCAAGGACAAGCACGGAACCCACACCTACGACGCCGACCAGTTCGGCATCACCGACCAGGCCCTGGTCCAGCACTTCGGCCCCTACCGCAACCGCTTCGCCCCCCTGCTGTCCTAGCGACCTGCCTGGGTGCCGGGTGGCGCCTCACCGGGTACGCCGACGTAGTGTCCGAGCAGGAGGTGCTTGAACCACCATGACCTATCCGAACATTCTCGTATTCGTTGACTTCCCGACCACCGACGTCAATGCCGCCCGCGCGTACTACGCAGAGGTCTTCAACTGGGAAGTCGAGGACCGCATCAAGGACACGTTCGCCCGGATCGTCCCCGGTCAGAACTTCCTGAGAGACGACGGCACGCAGAGCGAGATAGGCAACCTGCACATGGGTGTCTCGCACGCGGCGAACGCTCGCCCCCACCCCGATCCCAACCCGACGGAGCCCACCCACATGAACCCGGGCGGGCGCGCCACCCGGGCGTGGATCATGGTGAGCGAGGACGACTCGTTCGAGCGGATCCTCGACACTGCCGTTCGGCTCGGCGGCACCGAATTGTGGCGGAACCACTTCTGGACCGAGTTCGGCGGCGCCAACGCCTCGTTCATCGATCCATGGGGCAACCAGTTCATGCTCTGGCAGCACCTCCCCGACGCCGAGACCGACGACGACACCCATCAGGTCGTCGGCGACTTCAGCGTCCCCGACGGCTGGACCGTCGAGTAGGCAACCCGGCCGGGCTGAGGGGCTGACCTACCCCTCTGGGCGGTAGTCGAAGATCAGGACCTCGCCGGTGTCGTAGCTGGTGAAGACCACCTCGGAGTCGCCGTTGCCGTCGAGGTCGACCACCAGGCCACCGGCCGCCTGGCCGAACTCGGTCCGCAGGGCGTGCTGGCTGAACTCGCCGACCTCGGTCTGCTCGAACCAGAACACCCGCGGGTCGCCGTCGCCCGACACGGTGAGGTCGATGTCGCCGTCGTCGTCCACGTCGCCCCACCAGAAGACACCGGGCGCGGCCTGGAAGTTGATGCCCTCTATCGGCCGCGAGACGATGCCGTCGCTGATCAGCTTCGACTCCCAGCGCTGGCGCGGGTCGCCGGGCGGGGTCAGCAGGTAGATACCCGACAGCGGCTCGGGGTCGCGGCTGACGTTGTTGACATGGTTCGAGCCGATCCAGCCGACCGTGCCCTCACCCAGCAGGTCCGGGATGGCGGCCAGCTGGATCGTGCGGCCGAGAGTGGCGTCGATCACGTGGCGCTGCCACTCCCCCGCCGGCCGGGCCGCGCTGGGCGCTTCGACCTGCTCGAACCACACGAAGGAGTTCCCCGCCAGGAAGAACTCGCCGCTGGCCAGATCGAGGTCGCCGTCGCCGTCGATGTCGTGGATGACGGGCAGGCTGCCGCCGCCCTGGCCGATCAGATGGGGCGTCGGCTCGAACCCGGTGCCGCCGGCGCTCCCCGGATACCACTGCGCGTAGGCGTCGTCGACAGTCTCCCCCACCGTGACCAGGTCGTGGAGGCCGTCGCCATCAATGTCGGCGAGCAGGACCCGGTGGAAGAACTCGACGGTGCCCGGCTCCACAATGTCGTGGCGCACCCACCCTTCGCCGGTCTGCTCCAGCCAGAACAGGGCGCCGCACGGGCCGATCTCGGGGTTGAACTCGCACACGAAGAACCCCGCGGAGACCAGCAGGTCGAAATCGCCGTCCCCGTCGAGGTCCTCGGGCACGGCCTCGTTCAGGAAGTAGTTGCCGTCGGCCCGGGTGAGCACCGGCATCTTGGTCCAGGACGCCAGGTCGCCGTCGTTGCGGTACACGGTGATGCCGCCGGGCGGGAACTCGATCGGCCCGGCGTCGTCGGGCCGATCACCGAAGAAGTTCACCACCAGGTCCAGGTCGCCGTCACCGTCCATGTCGGCGGCCTCGACCCCGGCAGGGCCGTCGGCGACCGTGTCGACCACATGGACCGCGAAGCGTGCATCGTCGGCCCGCCACGCCGGCTCGGGAAGCTCCACTTCGGGCGTGGACGAGCAAGCGGCCACCACCAGCAGCCCGCACACGAGAAGCCACCTCGCCGACCGGAGCACGGAACCGACGCTCCAGTCAGTCATGGTCAGCTTCGGGCCGCCGACTCGGCGGCTGCGATGGCGCGCCACACCCGCTGGGGCGTGTAGGGCATGTCGAGGTGCGTGACCCCCAGCGGCGCCAGCGCGTCGATCACCGCCGACTGCACCGCGGGCGTGGACCCGATCGTGCCCGACTCGCCGATCCCCTTCGCTCCTAGGGGATTGAGCGGGGAGGGCGTCTCGGTGTGGTGCGTCTCGAAGCGGGGCAGCTCCGAGGCGGCCGGTATGGCGTAGTCGGCGAAGTTGGTGTTGCGGGGATTGCCGTCCCCGTCGTAGAGCGCCTGCTCGTAGAGAGCCTGCGACACGCCGGTGGCCACCCCTCCGTGCACCTGGCCCTGCACCAGCATCGGGTTGAGTATCCGCCCGCAGTCGTCCACCGCGATGTGGCGCAACAGCCGGGTGTCGCCGGTGTCGGCGTCGATCTCCACCACCGACACGTGCGCGCCGAAGGGGTAGGTGGCCTCCCCCTGGTCGAAGTCGACCTCGGCCGCCAGGCCGCCGAATCCTGAACCGCCGGTTTCCGCGTCTTGGGTCTCGGCGGCCGCAGCGAGCTCGGCCCAGGACAAGGCCCGGGCCGGAACGCCGGCCACGGCCAGGCCGCCGGGGGCGACCACGATGTCGGCCGCGTCGGCCTCCAGCAGGCTCGCCGCCAGGCGCCGCGACTGGTCGAGCACCTCGTTGGCCGCGGTCCACACCGCGCTGCCACCTATCTGGAGGGACCGCGACGCCACCGTTCCCTGGCCGGTGGGCACCTCGGCGGTGTCGCCGCAGATGATCCGCACCCGGTCGGGAGCGACCCCGAGGACCTCGCCGAGGATCTGGCTGAAGGCGGTGACGTGACCCTGGCCCTGCGGAGCCGTACCCACCCGGGCCGTGATCGCGCCGTCCCGCTCGACGGTGACCGAGCCGAACTCCTGGAACAGGCCGCCCGCGGTCACCTCCACATACACCGACACGCCGACGCCCAGCAGCCTGCGGTCGCCACGGGCGCGGCGAAGGGCCTGCTCGGCCCGCAGATCCTCATAGCCGGCGGCCTCCAGCGCCAGGTCGAGGCAGCGGGCGTACTCGCCGCAGTCCATGTTGGCGCCAGTGGGCGTGGTCAGGGGGAACTCGTCGGGTGCGAGCAGGTTCCGGTGCCGCAGCTCGGCGGGGTCCATGCCGAGCTCGGCCGCGGCCAGGTCGACGATGCGTTCGAGCGTGACCGTGGCCTCGGGCCGGCCCGCCCCGCGGAACGGGAAGATGGACGTCTTGTTGGTGATCACCGAGACCGACTCGAAGTCGACCGCCGGGATCCGGTAGGGGCCCGACGCCATCGTCATCGTGAAGAACGGCAGCAGCGCACCGATGCCCGGGTAGGCGCCCACGTCGGCCGTGACCCGCATGCGGAGCCAGCAGAAGCGGCCGTCCCTCGTCAATCCCAGCTCGACGTCGTGGACGTGGTCCCGGCCCTGGCTCATGTTGGTGAGGTTCTCGGCGCGGGTCTCGACCCATCGCACCGGACGGCCGAGACGGCGGGCCAGCCAGGCGACCACCGCGAACTCCGGGTACGGCGACCCCTTGGCGCCGAACCCCCCGCCGATGGCCGGCGCGATCACCCGCACCCGGTCCGGAGGCTCCTCCAGCGCGGCGGCCACCACGTCGCGGGCGTCGTGGGGCCGCTGGGTCGTGCACCACAGCGTCACCCCGTCGCCGCCGTCCCCGTCGCCGGTTCCGGGAACGGCCAGCGCCCCGGACGGCTCGATCGGCGCAGCGGACACACGCTGGTTGACGACGCGGCCCGAGACCACCAGATCGTGTCCGGACAGCGACTCGGCCTCGCCACCCACCTTGAGCTCCGAGGCCTGGTTCGACCCGTGCGACTCGAACACGACCGGCGCACCGGGCGCCAGCGCGTCGAAGGGGTCGGTCACCGCCGGCAGCGGCTCGTAGTCCACCACCACCAGCTCGGCCCCGTCGGCGGCCGCGGCCGGGGATTCGGCCACCACCGCCGCGATCGGATCGCCCACATAGCGGGCCTTGTCGGTCAGCGGCAGCCGGCTGAGCTCCGGCGGCAGCATGATGAACAGCGGCTGGGGCGCGATGTCCAGGTCGTCGGCGGTGAAGACGCCCACCACTCCTGCCACGTCCAGCGCTTCGGCGGAGTCGACCGAGCCGATGCGGGCGTGGGCCATGGTCGACCGCACGAAGGCCACGTGCAGCGTTCCGGCGGGAGCTATGTCGGCCACGAACCGGGCCGCCCCGGTCAGCAGGTCGGGGTCCTCGCGCCGCAGCACAGCGTTTCCCATCATCGGCGTCGAGGCTAGTGTTCCCACCAGCGGAACGCAGTTCCGTTGGAATGGGAGCGGGAGGGTCGTTCATGCCTGACGTCGTCGGCTACCGGGCCAAGATCGGGGTGATCGTGCCGTCGACCAACACCGTCGTCGAGCACGACTTCGCCCGGGTGCGTCCCCCCGGAGTGACGTTCCACAGCGGGCGCTTCCTGGTCGAGGCACCCGATCTGAGCAGTGACGAGGCGTTCCTGTACTTCCTGGACCTGATCCGCCAGACCATCCCCTACGCGGTGCGCGACATCATGACCTGCGAGCCCGACCACATCCTCATGGGGATGTCGGCCGAGACGTTCTGGGGAGGCAAGGAGGGCAACGCCGCCTTCCTGACTCGAGTGCGGGACATCGCCGGCGACATCGGCATCACCTCGGGGGCGTCCGCCTGCAACGCCGCCCTCGAGCTGCTCGGAGTGTCGAAGATCGCCTGCCTCACGCCCTACCAGCCGGCCGCCGACGAGCAGGTCTACGGGTACTTCACCGAATGCGGCTACGAGGTGAAGCGGGTGCGGGGCTTGCGCTGCGCCTCCGCCACCTCCATCGCCGACGTGACTCCCGAGACGCTGGTGGAGGTGCTCAAGGAGATCGACGGCGACGACATCGACGCCATAGTGCAGTGCGGCACCAACCTGTCGATGGTCGAGGTGGCCGACCAGGCCGAGCGCTGGCTGGGCAAGCCGGTCCTGGCCATCAACGCCATCTGCCTGTGGCACGCGCTGCGCACCCTGGGGATCTCCGACCAGTTCGTGGGCCACGGGATGATGCTGCGCGAGCACTGATCCGTGACCAGCCCCCGGGTGATAGTGGCGGGCGCCGGACCGGTGGGCTGCGTGGCCAGCGCCGTGCTGGCCGAGGGCGGCGTCGACGTGACCCTGCTGGAGGCGGCTCCCGAGCTGCCGCTGGAGCTGCGGGCGTCCACCTTCCATCCGGCCACGCTCGACCTGATCGACCGCTTCGGGGTGGTCGAACCGATGCTCCGCCTGGGGCTGGTGGCCCCCGTGTTCGCCTACCGGGACCGCCGCAAGGGCGTGGTGGCCGAGTTCGATCTCGGTGCGCTGGCCGACGTGACCGACCACCCGTACCGGCTCCAATGCGAGCAGTTCAGGCTGTGCGAGATCCTGCTCGACGCCTTCGAGCGCCAGCCGAGGGTGACAGTCCGGTTCGACGCTGAGGTCGTCGGCGCGGTCGACCACGGCGACGGCGCCTCAGTCGTGCTCGCCTCCGGGGAGACACTCGAGGCCGACGCGGTAGTCGCCGCCGACGGCGCAGCCAGCGCGGTCCGCAAGTCGCTCGACCTGGCCTTCGACGGGATGACCTACGAAGACCGCTATCTCGTGCTGTCCACCCCGTTCGACATGGCTGCCCACCTCGACCGCCTGGCCGCCGTCAACTACATCTCCGACCCCGACGAGTGGCTGGTCCTGCTGCGGACCGCGGGCTTCTGGCGGGCTCTGTTCCCGGTGGGCGAGGGCGAGAGCGACGAGCAGGCGCTCAGCGATCGGAGCGCCCAGCGGCGGCTAGGTGGGATCGTGACCATCGACGAGCCCTTCGAGGTCGCCCACCGCACCATCTACCGGGTCCATCAGCGGGTGGCCGAGACGTTCCTCGTCGGCCGGGTGGTGTTGATGGGCGACGCCGCCCACATCAACAACCCGCTGGGCGGCATGGGCATGAACGGGGGCATCCATGACGCGGTGCTGCTCGGAGCGTCCCTGGCCGCCGTCCTGCGGGGCGACATCGGCGCCGAGCGCCTCGCACACCACGCCGAGGTCCGCCGGAAGTTGGCGATCGACTACGTCCGGCGGCACACCCACGAGAACGCCGAGAGCCTGGCCGCGCCGGACGGCGAGGCCCGGCAACGGGCGCTGGACCGGATGGCCGCCCGGGCCGCCGATCCGGCCGAGGCCCGCGCCTACATGCTCCAAGCCTCGATGATCAATGCTGTGGCCGCCATGCGGGATGAACTCGACGAAGTCGGCGCGCGCCCCGTGCGTTCCGTTGACCGGAACACTGTTTCCCTCTAGTCTGTCGGGACATACGCGGACGAGCGCCGGCCTGCGGGCCGACGGCTTCGGACGCCCAGGAGTCGAAGAGTTCCCTGCGGGCTGAGAGCCTGCAAGCACGGGGGGAGGATCGATGTCATATCGCACCATCTGCCGGTTGCTGGTGGCCAGCGCCGCGGTCATGTTGGCCGCAGCCGCCCTGGCCCCGGCCGCGGTCGCCGACCACGGCGAGGGTCACAACGGCGAGACCCTGGAGCTGTCCAACAGCGAGGGACTGGTCGACGGCGAGGTCGTCACCGTCACCCTGACCAGCTGGCTCCCGGGCAACACCGCCACTGTCGTGACGTGCTTCATCTTCCCGGTGGTCGGGCCGACCGACTGCGAGCTGAGCAACTACGGCCAGCACACCGTGGCCATCGGCGACGACGGGACGGCGACAATCGACTACCCGGTGGCCGTCGTTCCGGGACGGTGCGACGAGGCCAACTCCTGCTTCATCGTGGCCGGCGACGGGATCGGCGGCAACGCCAACTACGCCGGCCAGGAGGTCACCTTCGCGGGCGCGGCGGAGCCGGAGCCCGAACCGGAGCCAGTCGAAGAACCCGAACCAGTCGAAGAGCCAGCCGAGGAACCCGCCGAGGAAGCCAGCGAGGAGCCGGTCGAAGAGCCCGAGCCCGAACCGGAGCCGGCCCCTGAGCCCGAGCCCGAGGCAGCGCCTGAGCCAGAACCGGAGCCGGAGCCCGCCCCGGAGCCTGAACCCGAGCCTGAGCCGGAGCCTGAGCCGGCCCCCGAACCGGAACCAGAGCCCGCTCCCGAGCCTGAGCCGGAGCCCGCGGCAGCCGCACCGGCCGACGACGACAGCGGCGGCTCGGCGGCGACCTGGCTGGTGCCGGTGATCATCGTGGTGGTGGTACTGGCAGTGGTGGCGGTGGTGCTCGCGCGCCGCAGATCAGCTTCATGATGTGATCGGACTCAGGGTGGCCGCGGCCATCGCCGGGGCGGTCGTGCTGGCCAACGCCTGCGCGTCGTCGACCCCGACCGAACCAGCCGCTCCCCAATCAGCCCCGGAGGCGACCTCCACCCCCGACACCACCACGACTTCAACCACCGAGCCGGCCGAGCCCGAGCCCGTGCCGGAAACGACTGCCGCCCCGGACACAACCACTTCAACTACCGAGCGGGCCGAACCCGAACCGGCCCCGGAGCCCGCCATTGCGGAGCTGCCCGAGCGATCCGGTTGGAGCATCCAGCTCGGCTCGGACCAGGCCGACACCACGTACGGCGTGGCGGCCGGCCCGGACGGCGAGGTCGTGGTGGCCGCGGCCACCGAGGGCAGCCTGGCCGGCGACCACCAGGGCCAGCGCGACGTGTACCTGGCCCGCTACTCGGCCGGCGGAGATCCTGTGTGGTCGCTGCAGGTCGGAGGGCCGAAGAACGACTCGCCGCTGGGCGTGTCGGTGGCCCCCGACGGTTCGATCTACGTAGGCGGCTTCACCGAGGGCGACTTCGCCGCGGCCAACCAGGGATCGGCCGACGTGTGGCTGGCGCGGTTCGACACCGACGGCAACGAGCTGTGGCGCCGGCAGTTCGGCGGCCCCGCCTGGGATCGCGGCTTCGACGTGACCGCCTTCGACGGCGGCGCCTACATCACCGGCTACACCGCCAGCACGCTCGACCCCGACACCGACCTTGGCGGGTTCGACGGCTTCGCCGCCCGCTACGACGCCGACGGCAACCAGCAGTGGATCCGCCACATCGGCACCGACGCCACCGACTGGGGTCAGGGCTCGGCACTGGCCCCCGACGGCGGCCTGTACATGACCGGATACACAGAGGGCGCTCTCAGCGGCTCCCATGCAGGCGACAAGGACCTCTTCGCGGCGCGAATCCATGCCGACGGCAGCCTGGCCTGGACCACCCAGCTCGGGACCGCGGCCCTGGACTGGACCCAGGGAGTGGGCGTCGGCCCCGAGGGCGGGATGCTGATCGCAGGATCGACCGAGGGAGCCTTCGCGGCGGACCAGTCAGGTGAGCGGGACATGCTCGTGGTGTCGCTCGACGCCGGCGGCAACGAGCTCTGGCGTTGGCAGGGAGGCACCGAGGGGATGGACACTGCGTTCGAGGTGCGCCAGAGCGGAGAGTTCATCGTGGTCACCGGCACGACCGCCGGGAGCCTGGCCGGAGCAGGCACGACGCTCGGCGAGCGCGACGCTGTGCTGGTGTGGCTCGATCTCGGCGGCAACCTGGTCGAGGTGGAGCAGTTCGGCACCGGCGCCGTCGACGACGCCACCGGCTTGGACGTGTCCGCCGACGGCGCGGTGGTGTGGAGCGGCTACACCTTCGGCTCGTTCGAGGGTGACGGTGTGGGAGGAGCCGACCTGCTGTTCGGTCGGCTCACCCTCGGGAGCTGACGGGAACACCGATGCGGTCACCAGGGCCTGAGCCTGCCGGACGGGCGACCGGGGAACTCCTGGTGGAGGACATGACCGAGGCCGAGCGCGACATAGCCCTGCGGGTCGACCGGGTGCTGCCCGCGCTGTTCGCCCGGGCCGAGGAGGCCGACCGCGCCGGCGAGTTCCCCCTCGAGCATGTCCGCACCATCTCCGAGGCCGGGCTGCTGGGCGTGACCGTGCCGGTCGACTACGGGGGCTTGGGCGGCGGGCTGCGAGACCTGTCGGCGGCCACCTTCGCCCTGGCCACCGCCTGCCCGTCCACCGCACTGGCCTACTACTTCCAGTGCAGCGGATCGTCCCGGGGCCTGCTGCCGCTGGCCGCCATCGAAGCCGGGCTGTTCGCCCCCGACGAGGTGCCGCTGGCCCGAGCCTTCGGCGAGCGGGTGCTGCGGCGGATGGGCGAGCACGGCCGCTGGGTGGCCAACTTCGCCAGCGAATCGGTGCGGTCCAAGCACGCCGCCATAACCATCACCACCGAGGCATCCCCCACCGACGGCGGATGGCTGATCAACGGCGTCAAGTCGTTCGGCTGCTCCACCGGCGTGGCCGACGACTACCTGGTCACGGCCAAGCTGGCGGGCGGCGAGACGGCCGAGTCGCTGGCGATGTTCCTGATCCCTCGCGACACGCCCGGCGTGAGCGAGCGAGCCAAGTGGGACGCCATCGGGATGAGGGCCACCGCCACCCACGGCATCGTGCTTGAGAACGCCTTCGTTCCCGATGAGAATGCGCTCACCGTGCCGGGAACGTTCGTGAAGATGACGCAGGTGAGCCGGGGCAGCTTCGTCGGCAACCAGGTGGCGCTGTCGTCTGTGTACGTGGGGGCCGCTCAGGCGGTGTACGACTTCGCCCTCGACTATCTGACCTCCACCACCTACCACGGCACCGCCGAGCCCATCGGCGGCGGCGACCTGCACCAGCAGCTCATCGGGAAGATGCGGGCCCATCTGGACGCCGCCTACATCTGGACGCGCCGCCAGATCCTGCTCGAGACCGCCGATCCCGAGCTGATCCCCAAGGACGACGTTGTGGCCAACTGGCGGATCGCCAAGGGCGAGATCGCCGAGAACTGCTTCCAGGTCGCCGTGCACGCGCTCAAGGCCTGCGGCACGGGCAACACCGGAATGTCCGGGGCCGTCTCCCGGGGCCTGCGCGACCTGTCGATGGCACTGGTGCAGGGCTTCCCGCCCGAGCGGGGCCGGCTGGAGGCCGCCTCCTATCTGGTGTTCGGCGCCGAGGGAGACCAGTTCGGCACGGCAGGGGGCAAGCAGTGAACCGGCTCGCGTCGCGGCCGTGGTTCTTCGCCGGCGTTGGCGCGTTCGGCTACCTGACCGGCATGAACGACGAGATGCTCCACTGGTTGGGCACCTGGTGGCTCGAGCTGGGCCGGTGGGGCCAGACCGCGGCGGTGCTGGCCGTTCTCGCGCTGGCGTCCTACTTCACCCAGGGCGCGCTCAACCGCCGCCGAGCGGCCTTCCGCTCGGCTGTCGTTGCCGCCGACGCCACCCGTTTCCCGACCGCAGCCGGATCCGACCCCGCCGACGGCCCCGACCCGCGAGGTGCCCCATGATCGTTTTAACCAGCCTCCGTTCGCGAGCCCTCGGGCTGGTGCTGGCAGCAGCCACCCTGGTCGCGGCCTGCTCCGAACCCGTTCACGAAATCAACCCCGACATCGACGAGACACAGGCGGTCGACCAGCCGACCACTGAGACCCAACCCACCGCCGAAAGCACCGGTGAGACCGAGACAGCCGACCAGACCACCGCCGAACCCTCCGACGAGACTGAGCCCGCGGACGAAGCCACCGACACCGAGGAGGCCGAGCCCGCGGAGGTTCCGGCCGGTCCGGTCCCGGCCGGGCCCGACACCCCGGGCGTGACCGACGACACGGTGACGATCTCGATCATCATCACCGACACGTCGATGGTGGCCCAGGCCTTCGGGTGGGAGGTGCCCGACGAGGGCGACCGCGAGGCCCAGGTCGAGGCGCTGGTCGACCACTTCAACGCGGCGGGCGGCTTCGCCGGGCGCCAGATCGAGGCCAAGGTCACCGTGTTCAACGCCATCACCGACGGCCCCGTGGCCGAGGAGGCCCTCTGCAACAAGATCACCCAGGACGACCAGGCCTTCGCCGCAGTGCTGACCGGGCAGTTCCAGGAGAACGCCCGACCCTGTTACCGCAACGCCAACACGCTGATGTTCGATGCCACCCTGTACCCGGTCGATGTCGCCGGCTTCGAGGAGCTGGCCCCCTACTACTGGTCGCCGCTGCTGCCCACCTATGACGACCTGGTGGGCGGGATGGCCACCGCGCTCATCGAGGAGGGCTGGTTCGAGGGCGCCACGCTGGGCGTGATCGCCATCGACTCCGAGCTGAGCGAGCGGGTCTACGACCAGCAGTTCGCCCCCCGGCTGGAGGCGGCCGGCGTGGAGGTGGTCTCCTACAACACCATCGACCCCACCGACAGCACCTCGTTCAACAACGACCAGCTCCAGGCCATCATCAACTTCCGTGAGGCCGGGGTGGACAAGGTGGTGGCCATCGGCGGGTCACGGCTGGTGTCGTGGTTCATCGACACCAGCATCACCCAGAACTTCGCTCCGGCGTACGCGCTGACCAGCTACGACGCCCCCGACTTCAACGCGTTCAACTACCCCGAGATGATGCCTGGATCCAGCGGCATCAGCGTGCTGCCAGGCTACGACATCGAGGACGACCAGCTCGCCTTCCCGGCGTCGGCGGCCGAGCAGGAGTGCGCCGACATCTTCACCGCCGCCGGGCTGGAGTTCAGCGTGCGGACCAACATCCGCACCGGGCTGCTGTTCTGCGACGTGTTCCGCCTTCTGCGGGACGCCTCACCCCACCTCACCGAGGTGAGCGCACAGGGAGTCACCGAGGCGGTCTGGCAGCTGGGCGACAGCTTCGAGGCGGCTTCGGTCTACGGGGTGGAGTTCACCGAGGGCAGCTACGCCGGCGGCGACCTGTACCGGCGGTTCAGGTTCGACCCCGGCTGCGAGTGCATGGTGCTGACCGGCGACCCCGCAGACTTCGACGAGTGAACGCCAGAGGCCGATCCACACCACGATGAGCGAGGCGGAGGACGGCGAGCAGCGGGGCCGGCCGGGCAATCCCCGGCTGCTGATCGCCGTCGCCGGCCAGGCGGCCGCGCTGGCCTCGGCGCTGCCGGTGCTGCTGTTCCGCCGGGAGGAGATCGCCGAGCGCCTCGGCGTGGTCGGCGCGGTGATGGGCGAGGCCGCCCTGATCGGCGCGGCCGCGATAGTGGCCGCACTGATGGTGCCCCGGCTGCGCAGCGTGCTGCCGGCCGGGATCATGCTGGCCCTGGCCGGGCTGCTGGCCGCGGCCGGGCTCGCCGTGATGGCTCGCACGACCGGCATCGCCATGTTCACTGCCGGCGGGATCATGCTGGCCGCGGGGGCGGCGCCCGGGCTGGTGCTCCACCGCATCCTGCTGGCCACCGACGCCCGCCAGGCCGACCGGTTCCGTACGGCGTCGTGGTACTGGGCCGCGGTGGCCGCCGGGGCGTGCTGGCCGCTGGCGGCCCGCGTGCTGACCCCCCTGTCCTACAGCACCGTGCTGTGGGCCGCTGCCGCGCTGGCGCTGGTGAGCGCGGTCCTTATCGCTCGCCACGCTCTGGCCCACGACAACGACCTCGAGGTGCAGCCCACCGTCGCCCGGACCGATTTGCCGTGGGCCCGCCGGTCCTACGGCGCCGCTCTGGCGGTGGGCGCGGCCGCCATCGGCGGCGCCGACCCGGCCCAGTCGCTGCTGCTGGGCGAATGGCAGCGCAGCCCGGTCCAGAACGCAGCGGTGCTGGCCGCCGGAGCCGCCGCGGCCGCCCTGATCAGCGCCTTCGGTCCCTGGTACCACCGGCTCCACCGGCTCACCGGCGGCCGCCGGGCCGACGCGGTCGGAACCCAACTGCTGGTGGCGGGCGTGCTGATGCTGCTGGGGTCGGTGTCTTTCACCTACATCGGGCTGGTGGCCTGCTGGTTCGTGGCCGGCGGCGCCATCGCCCTGGCCCTGGCCGGGCTGGACGCGGCCGTGTTCCCGGGTATCGCTCCCGAGCTGCGGCGGGCGGTGGCCGCCCGCCAGGTGCGGTGGGCCGGTGCCGGCGCCTTGGCGGCCGCCTCGATCAACGCCTGGATTGCCGGGAGCTGGCCGGACCAGTTGAAGCTCGCCGTGCTGGCCCTGCCCCTGGTGGTGGTCGGATGGGCGGTTCGCCGGTTCGCGGCCCCGGCCCCTGACGCCGAGACGGTGGTGGCCGTGTCCAAGGCCACCACCGTTCCCCGCCGGGTGTACCCGGTCGCGTCGGGGCCGCCGCTGCTGTCGGTGGAGCAGCTGTCGGTGTCCTACGGATCGGTGCAGGTGCTGTTCGGCGTGGACCTGACCGTGCACGAGGGCGCGGTCGTGGCGCTGATGGGCACCAACGGAGCCGGCAAGACCACCCTGCTGCGGGCCATCTCGGGGCTGGAGCCGACCATCGGGGGACGCATCGTCTACGCGGGTCTCGACATCACCAAGACCCGGCCCACCTGGAGAGTGGGCATGGGGCTGCACCAGGTCGTCGAGACCGACGCGGTGGTCGGACCCCTCACCGTTGCCGAGAACCTGACCCTGTTCGGCCACGGCCTTGACCGCGCCCAGCGGGCCCGGAGCATCGCCGAGGCCTACGAGCTGTTCCCCCGCCTGGCCGACCGCTCGCGCCAGCGGGCCGCCACCCTGTCGGGCGGCGAGAAGCAGATGCTGGGGCTGGCCAAGGCCGTCGTGACTCCTCCCCGCCTGCTGCTGATCGACGAGTTCTCGCTGGGCCTGGCACCGACCGTCATCGCCGACCTGTTGCCGGTGATCCGCCGCATCGCCGATCAGGGCGCGGCCGTACTGCTGGTGGAGCAGTCGGTGAACGTGTCCCTGTCGGTGGCCGACCACGCCTACGTCATGGAGAAGGGCGAGATCGGCTACTCCGGCCCGGCTGAGGAGTTGCGGGCCCGTCCCGACCTGCTGCGGGCCGCCTACCTCGAGGGCCTGGCCCACGCCCTCCACATCGACCGGCGAGAGGCATAGGACGGGCGCGGATGGGCGGCTTCGACGTATCCGGCCCCCTGCTGCTGCTGGGCTCGATCTTCGGGATCGGCTACGCGCTTCTGGGCATCGGCCTGGTGCTGGCCTACCGGTCCAGCGGCTTCATCAACTTCGCCCACGGCGCCACCGGCCTGCTGGCCGCGTCGGCGATGTCGGTGGTGGTCAACGACTACGGCGTGCCCTACTGGCTGGGCTTCGCCGGCGCCCTGGCCGCGGCCGCCCTGCTGGCGGCCGGCATCGAGGCCATGCTGGCCAGCAAGCTGGCCGGCGCCCCCAAGGTGCTGTCGATGGTGGCCACGCTCGGCGCCGGCCAGGCGCTGCTGCTGCTGGCGCTGTCTTTCGCCAAGGGCGGGCTCGGCGGCGGGAGCTTCCCCCAGCCGCCGGGGTTCCCCCAGTTCGAGCTGACCGTGTTCGTGTCGCAGTCGGCGACCGCCCTGCTGTGGCTGTCGCCGGTGGTGGTCGGCGGGCTGTACCTGTTCCTCCAGCGCAGCAAGTACGGGCTGGCGGTGCGGGGCGCGGCCGCCAACGCCGACGCGGCCACCCTGGCCGGGGTCGATCCCCGGCATATGGCCGCGCTGTCGTGGGCTCTGGCCGGCGCCCTGTCGGCCTTCGCGGCCATGCTCATACTCCCCAACCAGTCGACGGTTACGCCCGACGCCCTCGGCCCCGACTTCATCGTGCGCGGCCTGGCGGTGGCCGCCCTGGCCCGTTTCGCCAACTTCCCGGTGGCCTTCGCCGCCGGACTGGGCATCGGCATCGTCGAGCAGGTGTTGGCCTCCAACCCCGACTCCACCGGCTGGTTCGAGGTGGCCCTGTTCCTGATCATCCTGGCAGGCGTGGCCCTTCGGGTGGGCGCGAGCCGGGACCAGGCCGAGCGCTGGGCCAGCCTGACGCCCAGCCGGCGCCTGCCCGACGCCTACCGGGGCGTGTGGCTCATCCAGCACCTGGGCTGGGTGCTGGGCGGCGCAGGCGCGGTGGCGGCCGCGCTGGCCTCGGTGTGGATCACCAACCGGTCCGCCTTCCTGCTGTCCACCGTGATCGCCTTCGCCACCATCGGTATCTCGGTCAGCTTCCTTACCGGCCTCGCCGGGCAACTGTCGCTGGGGCAGGTGGCCTTCGCGGCCATCGGCGCGGTGGTGGGCGTGAGGGTGGCCGTCGACACCGGCAGCCTGGCGCTGGGCCTGCTGTGCGGCGGCGTCACCGGCGCGGCCGCGTCGGCCGCGGTGGGGCTGCCGGCACTGCGGATGCAGGGCCTGCTGCTGGCCGTGGCCACCCTGGCCTTCGCGCTGGCCACCTTCAGCTGGCTGCTGCGCCAGGACTGGGCCTTCGGCTCCGGTCTCTCGTCGCGCCCCGTGAGCGTGCTCGGCATCGAGGTGACCAACTCGCGGGGCTTCTACTACGTGGCTTTGGCCGTGTTCGTGGTGGTGCTGGCGGTGGCGGCCACGCTCCGGCGGTCGTCGTTCGGGCGCACGCTGGTAGCGGTGCGCGACAACGAGGCCGCGTCCCGGGTGCTCCAGGTGGCCCCGTGGCGCCTGCTGGTGACCGCCTACGCCTTCGCCGGGTTCGTGGCGGGTGCCGGCGGTGTGGTGCTGGCCATGAACAACACCTTCGTCACCCGCAGCATCTTCACCCCCAGCGACAGCATCAACGTGGTCGCCATCGCGGTCATCGGCGGTCTGTCGGAGCTGACCGGCCCGCTGCTGGGCGCCGCCTACCTGATCGGCATCCGCGAGTTCTTCGATCTGGAGCTGTCGGCGCTGGCCGGGCTCAACGCGGCGTGGCTGATCCTGATCCTGGAGCAGCCCCGGGGCTTCCACGGCCTGCTGGACAGCACCCGGCGCAACCTGATCGATCAGATAGCCCGGTTACACGGCATCGACCCGGACACCGCCGAGGCCCCCCGGCCCGATACTGCGGCCTCTCCCGCTGCAGCGCCAGCAGCCGTGCCCGGCAACGCTGCCGGTGCGGGCGGCACGGTGCTCGAAGTGCGGGGACTGTCACGGCGCTTCGGCGACCTGAAGGCGGTCGACGACGTGTCATTCAGCGTGGAGGCGGGCGAGACGCTGGGGCTGATCGGACCCAACGGCGCCGGCAAGACCACCGTGTTCGAGGTGGTGAGCGGCTATCTGCGCCCGCACGCAGGGTCGGTCGTCTTCGACGGCACCGACATCACCCGCCTGTCGCCCGAGGCCCGCAGCCGCCGCGGGCTGGTGCGCTCGTTCCAGAACGCATCGCTGTTCCCCACCATGACCCCGCGCGAGATCGTGTTCCTGGCGTGCCGGTCGGCCGCGGGCGGTCGCTTCGTGCTAGGCGGGTCGCGGGCCGAGCGGACCATCGAGGACCAAGCCGGCGACACCCTGACCGCCTTCGGTCTGGCCGCGGTGGGCGACCAGCCGGTCGGCCTGCTGTCCACCGGAACCCGGCGCCTCGTCGAGCTGGCCGCCAACGTGGCGCTGCGGCCCCGGCTGCTGCTGATGGACGAGCCGTCGGCCGGTATCGCCCAAGCCGAGACCGAGGCCCTGGGCGAGGTGATCGTGCGGATCCGCGAGGCCTACGGAATCACCCTGGTGGTTATCGAGCACGACATGCCGCTGCTGGCCTCCGTCTGCGACCGCATGATCGCCCTGGAGGTGGGCCGGGTCATCGCCGAAGGCTCCCCCGCCGCCGTCCAGACGGACCCTGCAGTAGTGCGGAGCTATCTCGGCGGCTAGAGCGCAGTCACTCCGTGTCGAGGTGGGCGAACAGGTCGCGGGTGCGGAACGGGGCGGACATGAACCGGGCGAACGCCTTGCGGCGGGTCAGCCAAACCACCCTCGCCCCCGACTTGTCGGCGGCCAGCATGTGGTCGGCCAGCCACGGGGTGACGGTGTGGACCTCGTCGGCCAGGATGTTGAAGATCCGCTTGGCCTTCTCGAACTGTTCCGACGTGATGTCGTAGTCGCCGGTGAGCAGCTCGGTCACCACGATGCCGGGCGACACGGTGCACACCTGCACCCGCGTGCCGGCGGTGTCCTTGCGCAGGGCCCGCTGGAGGTAGCGCACGGCCCGCTTGGTGGAGCCGTAGGCGGCCATCCCGGGCTGGGTGGCCCCGTCGGACCCGAAGCCCTCGGTGTTCCAGATCTGCCCGTGGCCCTGCTGAAGCATGTTGGCGATGGCGGTCTTGCTGGCCAGCAGCGCCCCGGTCAGGTTGGTGTCGACCAGGGTGGCCAGGTCGCGGTCGCGCTGCTCCCACAGCGGTAGGCGCTCGATGCTGACGCCCGCGTTGTTGACCCACACGTCGACCCCGCCGAAGGCTTCGGCCGTAGCGTCCCACAGCGCCTGGAGCTGGCCGGGATCGGTGATGTCGCAGGCCGCGCCGCACACCCTCGACTCTCCGTAGTACTGGCCCAGCTCGGCCACCACCGCCTCGACCTGATCGGCAGACCGACCGCTGATGGCCACCCGGCACCGCCGCTTCAGGAACTCCCGGGCCAAGCCGTTGCCGATCCCCCGGGTGCTGCCCGTGATGACGATGCGCCTTCCCATGTCGATCTCCCTACCGCCGGTACCAGTGCGCGACCAGATCGTGCTCAACCAGTTGTTCCAGGCTGATGCCGGCCGGTTCCCCGAGGCTGGCAGCTATGAATACGGCGACCAAGTCTCCCAGCAGGGCGCGCACAGCCGGGTCGGCGCCAACCGGGTCGGGCTCCAGAAACGCGCGTCCGCTGGTGGTGTCCACCGGATGGCAGGCAGCGAAGTGTCCGGCGCCGGCCAACTCGACCAGCCACGAGTCCCCCCGCCTGTGCCCAATGGCCTCCTCGAACGTGCGCCGGACCGGGTCATGGACATCGTCCCCATCACCGCCGTCGTCCCCATCGCCGTCGTCCGTCGCGTCATCGCGGTGGTACCGGTCGCGGCTGGCTGCGATGACGCCGTCGTCGGTGCCCGCTAGCAGCATCACCGGCACCTTGGCCGGGATGGCCATCACCGCGGCCTCGCCGCGTCCCAGAGCGGTGGCCGTCATTGTGTGGGCGCCGTAGGCGAACACGGCCCGCACGCCCGGCACCCAGCCGGGGTCGCTGCTGTGCAGCGCGACGGTTCCCCCGGCCGAATGCCCGCCGACCACAACCCGGCTGAGGTCGAGCATCCCGGCCGCGGGCGCGCCGTCGGCCTCGGAGAGGCCGGCCAGGCGGTCGAGAAGCGGCCCGAGCGCGGTAGCCACCGGACGTGAGCCGAGGTTGGCGGGGCTGAGCGCGTCGAGGTCGAGGCCGGGGGTGATGCCTTGGCCGGCGGGCCCCAGCGACCCGATGGCGGCGTAGGTCACGACGCACACCCCGGTCGGCACGAGCCGGTGGGCAAGCCAGCGGTAGCTGTCGGGGGCCACGTTGATGCCGGGCATCATGATCACCAGCGGCCACGGCTCCCCCGCCGCGGCGGGAACCTGCCCGGTCAGGCGGGCCTCCTCCAGCCGGCCGCCGTCGGCCGGGTAGTAGAGCGTGGCCAGCGCGGCATCGCCGCCGGCATCAAACGAGAAGTGCCAGCCTCGAACAATCATCGGCCGTTCCGCTCGGCCTCTGGGCCATGATGGTTCCGCTGAGAGGAACGCAGTTTCACAACTGGATCCTACGTTCTACCATTCGGGTCATGAGCCACCCGAAGAACTACGGCGAGCCCTCGCCCCGGCCATACCAGTGCTTCATGGGCCGCTGGGAGGGGCTGTGCAAGAGCTTCACCCCCGGCGGCGACTTCCTGGAGTCCAGCGCAGTGCACATGGACGTGTACTGGCTCGACGACCAGACCTGGCACCTCCACGAGCACTTCGAGAACCTCTACGGCGTCGGCGAGACGGTGTTCGACACGCCGATCGGCGTGGACGGCAGGCGCTGCTTCGCCGAGAGCGACCAGCTCAGCCTCGAAGGCACCGAGCTGACCCCCTACAACTACGTGTTCACGATCGACAGCCGGGTCAGCGCCAACATCGTCTACAACAACCACTACTTCCTGGATCCCGACACCCGCCGGATCATCACCCACAAGGTGCGCGACGGAAAGACCAATCTGTTCCAGATCCAGGACTTCGCCCGGGTGCAGCGGCCATGATCGTGCAACCGCCCGCCGGCGGGGCCGCCGACGGCCCCCATTTCGTGATCGCCATGCACCAGCACACCGCCTTCGCGGGCTCGCTGGCCGCCGACTTCGGCAACGACACCTTCGCCGGCCTGGAACCGGCCGAGCCCATGCAGTACATCGTCGACAACCACGACGCGGGCTGGGCCGACCTCGACGCCCGCGCCCCCCAGAACCCCGACACCGGGCTCCCCTACAACCTGACGGCCACCCCGCTGGCCCAGATCGTGGCCACCTCGGCCTCCTCTCCGCAGTTCAACGAGGCGCACCATCCCTTCAGTGGCGTCATCTCGTCGATGCACACCTACGGGCTGTACTGCGGCCGCTACGGGCTCAGCGACAAGATCTTCCTCGATCTGATCCCCGACGACATGCGCCCCGATGTGGACGCCATGCTGGAGGCCGAGGAGAGCCGCCAGCGCCGGCTCAAGCAGGACCTGGCCGGCGACGACGCCGACCTCGCCGACGAGGACTTCATCTTCAACGCCTACAAGCAGCTCCAGTTCTTCGACACGCTGTCGCTGTACTTCCACTTGGTGCCCGAGGGCGAGCGGGGCACCGCCGAGTTCCACAACGTGCCCCGGGCGGTGGGCGAAGACGTGACCATCTCGGTGACCGAGCGTCCCGGCGCGGTGTACGAGGTCGATCCCTACCCGTTCGCCACCGACGGGCTGGAAGTGGCCACCGAGGGCCGGTACCTGGCCCCCCACCCGCCAGGCACCGACCTCGGCCCGGTGCTGGCGGCCACCCCCGTGGACACCCAGACCGTGCGGCTGATACGGGCGTGAGCGGAGGCTCCTTCTCGCAGGGGCTCGGCGAGTGGGTCGGATCGGCCGAGGTTTACGACGGCAGCGGCCGCTTCGCCGGGATGGGCCGCGACACCCGCACGGTGCAGGCCGAAGACCCTGCTGGCCTGATCACGGTGGAGGTGACGTTCGAGGGGCCGTTCCAGCTGTCGGGGATGTACACCATCGCCGACCACGGCTCGCACCGGACCTACGAGGGCCCTCTGAACCTCGGCTTCGCCGAAGTGCTGGGGGACGGTCTGATTGCGGCCCGCAACTACTGGCCCAGCCTGGGCCTCTCCCAGCGGTTCTTCCTGATGGTGCTGCCCGACGGCGACCACCAACTGTCGCTGGCGCTGCTGAGCCGGGGCGACCAGCTCCGCTGGACGGTGGTGGGCGAGTATCGGCGCCAACTCGGGGCCTCGCAGGAGCCGCCACCCGCGGTGGAGCCCATAGACCCCGCGGAGGTGAGCGACGACCCGTCGGCGGGACGGGGTCGACTGTTGCTGCTGCGACCGGGCCGATGGTCCGGCCGGCTGCAACGCCTCGACCGCGACCTTGAACCCTCCGGGACCGTCGACTTCGTTGAGACAATCGCCGCCACCGGCGATGGCCCCGCCGGGCAGGCGAGCGAGGCGCTGACGGTGGAGTTGTCGGGGCTCGACTTCGCCCCCGATGCCTCGTTCACGCTGGAGTCCGACGGATGGACGGCATGGACCCCGACCGGCGATTTCGCCGGCAGCGCATCCCTCAGCGGCGGCCGGGGCCTGAGCGGGCACTTCCACAACGACACGGCCGGATGCCGGGTGTGGCGCCGGGAGGTCGCTTCGCTGGACGGTTCGACCAAAGCCGTCCTGCACATCTGGTACCGGGGTGAGGAGCGGCTGGGAGCGGTGTACGGCACCCTATCCTTCGACCCGTCATGAGTGAGAGCAGCGGCACGGGCCGCGATCCGTTCTCCGGCGCCTGGCTGGTCACCGAGCACGTCTACGACCCCGACGGCGCGTACCGGGGCTCGGTCGCCCAGCGCCGCCGCGTCGAACCGGCCGACAGGGGCAGGGTCCGGGTGGTCCAGCACTGCGAGCCGTCGCCGGACCTGGACGGCCACCCCATGGCGGCCTTCGCCGGCGACTGGATCTTCGAGCTGCAAGTGGACGGACCCCGGCGCCGGTACCTGGGCCCCGACGTGATGGGCGCCGCGACCGAGTGGCAGCCCGGGACCATGACCGGGCGGGGCATCTGGCCCCGGTTCGGATACGAGTTCGAGTCCTACAGCGTCCTGGTCGCCCCCGACCGCCAGCTAACCGGCGGGTTCTTCTCGCTGGCCGGCCGGTCGGTGGCCGACATCGTCGGGGTGGCCGTTCCCGAGTCGTCCGGGGTCGAGCCTCGCCTCGACCTGTCGGCGCCGGTCCCCGAGGTGGACGACCGCTGGCCGCTGCACCGGACGGTCGGACCCCTGCTGGCGGCGCTCGGTCAGCCGTCGCCGCTGCGCCGCCGCCGGCTGTGGGCCATGCGCGATCCGATCGGCGCCTCCGGCTTCGAACTGGTCGAGGACGCCAGCGAGCACGGCCGCGTCGTGTCGGTGGCCGTGGGCTGACGCTCTAGCCGTCCGGCGACCAGGTGAGCGCACCGAAGACGACGTCGGTCATGCGGTCGCCGTCATAGAGCTTCCAGACCGCGGCCAGGGTGTAGTCGCGGTCGATGATGAACTCGCGGCCCTTGACCTTGAAAGCCTCGCGGGCGTGGTGCTGGGTGGTGTACAGGGCCCGGCCGTAAGCCAGGGCGTTGCCCCACAGGTCGGGGCCGTCGTAGGTGTGGCGGTTGCCGTTGGACCGGGTGCGCACATAGGTGAACGACCGGTCGACCTCCCCGGACATCTCCCACTGCTGGGTGGCCCGCACCAGGTCGATCGGGTCGTGGCGGATGCGGACATCGACGCTGCCCCGGTGCTGCTGGTCGGCCCCGAACACCTCGCAGGAGCCGGCCCACTGGCCGCCCTTGCGATCGGGCAGGGTGTGGGGCCAGGCGGCCATCTCCCGCTCGTTCTCGAGGTGGGCGTCGATGCGAGACTTGGTCTCGGGGTTGGTGTCGTAGTCGTGGGCGTTGAGGTACACCCCGTTGAACACCGAGAAGATGGTGGGACCCTCGTACAGCAGCGACGAGTACACCTGCGTCACCCCGTCGGCCAGGATCTGGTTCATGGTGTTGAGGTCGGCCCGCCAGCCCGGCGCGTAGTAGTGCGAGTCCACCAGCGAGCCGTAGGGGTGGCCGGCGCCGTAGAAGTCGGGGCCCTGATAGATCCGGTTGTCGCCCTGGTCGTCCACCCCGAACTCGAAGTCCTTGATCTCGAAACGGTTGCGCAGCGGACCGGTGTTCATGAAGTTGCACTGCATCCAGTAGGTGACCTTGCCGTCGGCGAAGACGCTGGCCCGGCTGACCTTGTTGAACCCGGTGTGGCTCCCGTCGGCGTCGAACACCGACGGCAGGCCGTACCACTCACCGGTGATGCGCTGCTGCCACTCGGAGGCTTCGGTCTCGCTCATGGTGTCTCCGTTCTAGGTGCGGCCCGCGGTCGTGAGGCTGTCGCGGACGCGGGCACTCACGTCCGGGCCGAGCAGGCGGTCCACCTGGGCCCACACCGGGTCTACGTCGGGGTTGAACAGGGCGGCCCGGTGGCGGGCGTCACGCTCGGCAAGCTGCTCGCCGGCGGCGCCGTCCAGCACAACGTCGGGCACGCCGTCGACCGCCAGGCTGAGCCAGTGGTCGCGGTAGGCGGCCACCGTGCCGAACACCGCCCGGAAGCCGTCCTCGTCGGCCCGATGGGCCAGCATCCACGCCGACATGAGCTGCCATTGACGCCGCGACAGGTGGGCGGGGGTCAGCCCGTCTATCTCGCCGGCCTGGCTGTGGGCGTCGCTGAGGGGTGTGAAGCAGTGGTCGACGTAGGCCAGGTTGGCTCCCGGGTCGACCCGGGGCATGAGGTCTAGGTGGAAGGCGTAGTGGGGCCCGGCCAGCACCGAGTCCACCGTGAAGTGGGGCACTGCGCTGTCCGGCGGGGTGAACGCGAAGCACATGTGGCTGTCGAGCCCGAAGGCCTCGACGGTCATGGACACGTACACCAGGGCGGCCACCCCGTCACGGGCCAGCACCCGGTGCACGCCCACCGGCGATCCGTCCATGGCCGAGGTCAGCGGCACGGACTCGATCTCCTCGAGCTCCAGCCGGGCCGCGATGGCCTCCACCGTGCCCAGGCACAACTCAGCCGACAGGCTCATGCGTCCGCTCCGCCGGCGGTCGATCCGACCGTGGGGAACACCCAGGCGCTGGCCATCTCGGGCTCGGCGGCCCGGGCCGGCGACGGGATCACCGCCGCGGCCCGCCTGGACTCCTCGTCAGTCGGGGCGGCTAATCCCAAGCCGTTGTCCAGCTGCTCCTGGCGCCAGCGCCGGTACGCCAGCTGGATGGAGTCGGACTTGACGTGCAGCTCGGCCGACAGGTCGAAGGGCAGCAGCTCGGGCCGCTGACCCTCCACGGTCGGCTGGTCCTCCAGGAAGATCTTGAGGGTGCGCCGGTGGGAGTCCTTGTCGGCCCAGCCCCCGGTGAAGAACGAGCGCATCATGCAGAACTTCGACACGGTGGTGTGCTCGTCGAGGGGCACCGCCGCGGTGAACAGGCGCATGTCCCCCATCGGCAGGCGCACGATCAGCAGGGACATGTTGGGCGGATAGAAGCCGGTCGAGGTGCGCACCGGCGGGCGCTCCTTCTTGGCGATGAGCCGCCAGATCCCCGACGGCAAGGGCGGCTTGAGGTCGACGGTGGCGCTCACCGACGTCAAGTGGCCGTTGTCGTGGCTCTCCTCAAGGTCGAAGTCCTGGATCTCCGGCTCGTCACGGTTGCCGAACGACCCGGCGTGCACGAACGGAGTGTGGGCGATGTCGATGGCGTTCTCCAGCACCCGGTCGTAGTTGGCGTTCCAGGTGAACTCGCCCTGCACGGCCCGAAACCCCTCGGCCCGGGCCTCAGTGTGCAGCTCCATGCCGTACAGCTCGGGCAGCGGCGGCCGCTGCTCGGTGGGCAGGTCGCCCAGGAACACCCACACGAAGCCGTAGCGCTCGACACAGGGATAGGTGTCGATGCGGGCCTTGCGCGGGATGGGAAGGTCGGGGCGGTTGGCCGGGATCTCCACGCACGCCCCCTCGGTGTCGTAGCGCCAGCCGTGGTACGGGCACCGCACGCAGTCGCCGACCACCTCACCGCCCGCCAGCGACCCGCCCCGGTGCACGCACAGGTCGGACTGGGCGTTGATCGTGCCGTTGGGGCTGCGCCACAGCACCAGGTCGTGGCCATGGACCTTCACCTGCAGGGGCCGGTCGCCGA
The DNA here is from genome assembly GCA_009835735.1 of Acidimicrobiaceae bacterium. Classification (GTDB taxonomy): domain Bacteria; phylum Actinomycetota; class Acidimicrobiia; order Acidimicrobiales; family Aldehydirespiratoraceae; genus Aldehydirespirator. Next base: position 39,989 of record VXWX01000098.1, on the reverse strand, counting down.
CCTGCTGGCCGAACTCGACGGCGTACCAGTGGTTCTTGATGAGCATGGGAAGCCTCCCTGTGTGCTCTCAGCTCGGTCGGGGCAGCACCCGGTCGCCGCCCCACAGGGCCCGCACCAGGCGGTCGGTCATCTCGGGCCCGAAGAACCGCACCCCCATGACGTTGGCGGGGTCGCGCTCGGCGATGGTGCGCCGCCGGGCCAGGTCGTCGGCCGCCAGGCGCTCGCGGCGCTCATGGGGCACGGGCTCGGCCTCGTCCACCCACCGCAGCCACTGGTCCACCCGGCGGTGGGCCAGACGTTGCACCTGATCGAGACGGGACTCGTCGTGGGTGATCCCGGGGGTGGTGAAGCACACCGCGGTGTGGCTGAGGGCCTGGCGGATGTAGAGCTCCCGGGAGGTGAAGGTCGACAGCCCCGGGTCGGCTCGCAGTTCAAGGAACTCCTCGTTGAGCGGCTCCCAGTATTTGTCGAGAGCGGCGGTGTCGAGCATGAGGTCCGAGCGGGGGTTGTAGTCGATGTAGAACCACAGGTCGGGCAGCGTGCCCCAGGCGATCCCGAGGTGGGGCACGTCGATGTGGGGACCGAGCCAGGCGGTGACGTGCATGTTGGTGAACCCCAGCGGCGGGTTGCCGATCCACGAGTGGATCAGCCAGTCGATCTCCGGGCCGGCGTAGGCCGCCAGCCGCCCCGCCGGGTACTCGGCCTCACCCCGGTACGACTCCAGGTCGTCGGTGCTGGGATCGCGGGACAGCTCGAAGCGGGCCTCGAGCTTGGCCATGATCTCGCCGGTGATCGACCACAGCCGGTCGAACGTCGCGGTGGCGTCGGTCGGACCGGCATCATCGAAAATGTCCTGGACGCCCTTCAACGTCTCGCGCATGGATTCTCCGGCGATCTAGGCAGCTAGTGTTCCGTCGACAGGAACAGCGTTTCGTTCTACTGACAGTATGGGCGAGCCCCCACCAGCGTCAACCTCCTGAAGCAGGCCGCTAGGAGTCGATACCGCCATGACCCGCACCTCCCTGTACGTTCCCGGCGACACCCCGGAGCGCTTCGACAAGGCCCTGGCCTCGGGGGCCGACGCAGTCATCTGCGACCTGGAGGACGCGGTGGCCGAGGCGGCCAAGCCGGCCGCCCGGGAGGCGGTGGCGAGCTGGCTGCGAGCCAACCCCGGCGCGCCGGTGTGGGTGCGGGTCAACAACCGTCCCGACCTCCTCGACGCCGACGCCGCCATGATCCGGTCGCTGGTGGCCGACGGCATCGGCCTGGCCGGGGTGGTCGTGCCCAAGGCCGACCCCGACGCTTGCGCGACCGACTTCGGCGGGTGCCCGGTCATGGCGCTCATCGAGTCGGCCGAGGGTGTGTTCAAGGTGTACGAGGTCGCCTCGGTCCCCGGGGTGGTGCGCCTGGCCCTGGGGGAGGCCGACCTGGCCGCCGACATGGGCATGATGCCGTCGCCCGACGGGTTGGAGATGTGGCCGATCCGCACCCGCGTGGTGGTGGCGTCGGTGGGCGTCGGGCTGATCGCGCCGTGCGGACCGGTGTTCACCGACCTCGACGACGCCGAGGGCCTGGCGGCCACCAGCGAGTCGCTGCGCCGCCTCGGCTTCGGCGGGCGGTCGGTGATCCACCCCAAGCAGGTGGCCGCGGTGAACGCGGCTTTCACCCCGACTGCGGAGGAGGTCGCCCATGCCGAGGCGGTGATGGCCGCGCTGGAGGCGGCCACCGCCGAGGGACGGGGAGTGGCCGTGCTGGACGGCAAGTTCATCGACGCCGCAGTAATACGCCAAGCCCGCTCGGTACTCGCCCGCGTCCCCAACCGCTCCCCGTAGCGGCGTGGAGCGAATTGGCAGCGTTTTGCACGCTATGCGTGCGTTCTGCTGCCAGTTCGGTCGACACACCGGCCCTCCGGGGCGAATTGGCAGCAGATTGGCCCCGTTTGGGGGCCTATTGCTGCCAATTCGCGGGGTCCCGCTGGGCTAGCACGGAGGCTGCGGCTAAGGAACGGCCGCCGACTAGGTCGGTGTCCTTGGACACTTCGCGGTTGGCGGCCCGGGCGGGATGCAAGGTCCCGACCAGCAGCCCGTCATCGGGTCCGGCGACCGTGCACACCGGGTTGTTGATGGTGCCGTCGAAGGGGCTCGAGCGGTGGGGGTTCCACAGCGAGTCGGCCGGGGGGTCGAGCAGCATGGTGGACGCCAGCGGCCCCGGCGGCGCGCAGGCGGCCAGGCTGACCCGGTTCTCGGCGGCCCGCTCGACCAACCCCAGATCGCACTCCCAGCGGTGCTCTGGCTGCCAGCACACCGCCACCAGATGGGCGCCGGCCACGGCGGCCAGCCGGATGGTCTCGGGGTGGCGGTGGTCGTCGCCCACGATCACGGCCATGTCGCCGAACGATGTCGGGTAGAGGCTGATCCCCTCCCCCAGCCGGGTGACGTCGGGATAACGGTCGGAGTGGTGGATCTGGGGCTGCTCGTGGACCAGCCCTCCGGCCGTCCACACCTGGCCCACGTGCTGCCCGTCACGCTCAGCGGTGGTGACCACCAGCACCCCGGCGGGGATGCCGTCGGGCACAGGCGTCAACTCGGGCAGCACTACCAGCCGGGCGCCCGCGCTGAAGGCCTCGCCGATCAACTCCGGGGGCTGCAAAGCGTCTGAGATCAGCTCCGGGTCCCGTTGCGCTCCGGGCACGCATGCAACTGTCACGCTGGCGATATCCGCCGTCGCCGGAATGGCCGTGTCCGGCCCGGCCAGTGGGCCGTAGATCAGGGGACGTCGGCCGGCCAGGCGCTGCGGGCGGCAGTGCGACAGGTCGATGTCGGCGACCACCACGGCCTCGCCCGTCGGCGGGGCCTTGGCCACCACCGTGCCGTCGGGGTCGACGATCTGGCTCTCGCCCGCGCCCTCGAGGGCTTCGGCGGGAACTCCGAGCGCCTCGGCGAACTCCGCGGCCCGCCCGTCCGGCAGCAGCGAGCCGACCTTGTTGGCGGCCGCCACCCATACCCCGTTCTCGGCGGCCCGCACCGGAACATGCAAGCTGGCCTCGTCTCGGGCGAAGGAGTTGAGGCTGTTGCACAGCAGCCGGGCGCCGCTCACCGCCAGGGCCCGGGGTGTCTCGAAGGTCACGCCGTCCATGCACGCGTACAGCCCGACCGGCCCGAACACGGTGCCGGCCACCGCGGCAGGCCGCTCCCCCGCGCTCAGAAAGGCCCGCTCGTTGCCCATGAGCATCTGCTTGTCGGCGGTTGCGGTGATCCGGCCGTCGGGGTCGATCAGCACGCTGGTGACCGTCACCCGGCCGCCGGCTCGGGGCACGGTCACCGCCAGGGCCGCATACATGCGATGGTGGGCCGCCCGCCGGGCCAGCGTTCCCAGCCAGTCGCCGTCCAGCGGCACAGCCATCGCCCGGCAGTGCTCGGCGCTGTCGTACACCGACAGGTGGTTGCAGAACTCGGGCAGCACAACCAACTCGGCGCCGGCGGACGCGGCCTCATCAAGCATCCGCACGCACGTGCCCAGGTTGGCGTCGACGTCGGTACCGACTGCGAACTGCGTTGCGGCCACCCGTAAGTGGTCCCGCGCCCCGTGAGTGTCAGGCAAGGGGCTGGGCGCCGAGCTTGGCCGAGAGCGCCCGGGTGGCCTCCACCACGGCGGCGGAGGCGGGGCCGATCTTGCTGCGGAACCGGTAGATCGGCCCGCACACGCTGATGACGGCCACCGGCTCACCGTTGTGGTCGAGGATCGGGGCGGCCACCGAGCCGGCGTCGTGCTGACGCTCACCGAAGGACAGGGCGAAGCCCTGGGCGCGGATGCCCTCCAGTTCGGCTCGCAACTCGTCGACCGAGACGACGGTGGCGTCGGTGAGGGCGTCCAGCGGGTTGTCGGCCAGGTAGCGGTCGACGGCCGCGTCGGTGAGCCAGGCCAGAAACGCCTTGGACGACGCGCCGGCGTGCAGCGGGAACGACCCCCCGATGGGCACGGTCATCTTCACCTCACGCGGCGGGGTGATCTGGTCGACGTACACCCGGCGGTCGCCGTAGCGGACCGACAGGGTGGCGGTCTCGTCAGTCTCCGCGCTGAGCCGTCGCATCTCGTCGATGGCCAGGGTCCGCACATCGAGCTGGTCGCGGAAGGCGGCGGCCAGCTCCATCACCGCGGGCCCGAGCCCGTACCGGCGGCTGCGCGGATCAGCGATCAGCAGGCTGCGCTCGCACAGCGAGGCCAGGATCCGGTGCACCACCGCCTTGGACACGCCCAGCTCCCGCGAGATCTCGGTCACGCCCAGCGTGCCCGACGACCGCGAGAACAGGAACAGCACCTCCACCGCCCTGTCGATGGCGGCCACGCTGCGGCCCGAGCCGGAGGCCTGGCCCGGCTCTGACGACGGTTCGCTCACGGGAGTGTCCATATCGCTCGACTGGTTGCCATCAAGGGTTTCGATGAGGAACACTAGCCCCGTGTTCCTTTGGGAGAAACAGCGTTCCGCATGAGCGGCCCCCTGTCGGATCTGCGGGTGATCGATGCGTCCACCGTGCTGGCCGGGCCGCTGATCGGCCAGATCATGGCCGACTTCGGCGCCGATGTGATCAAGATCGAGCACCCCAAGAAGGGCGACAGCCTGCGGAACCACGGCCCCCACCGGGACGGCCACGGCCTGTGGTTCAAGATGGTGGGCCGCAACAAGCGCTGTGTGGGCCTGGACCTGAGCCACCCCGACGGCGCCGAGGTGTTTCTTGATCTGGTGGGCGGCGCCGACGTGGTGATCGAGAACTTCCGGCCGGGCACGCTCGAGCGCTGGGGGCTGGGCTGGGAGGTCCTCTCCGTGCGGCGCCCGGGCCTGGTGCTGTGCCGGGTCACCGGCTTCGGTCAGGCCGGCCCCTACGCCCGGCGACCGGCGTTCGGGACGCTGATCGAGGCGATGAGCGGCTTCGCCCACATGACGGGCCCAGCCGACGGGCCCCCCACCCTGCCGCCGTTCGGCCTGGCCGACAGCGTCGCGGGCATCAGCGGGGTGGCCGCGGTGATGATGGCCCTGCACCACCGCCGCGCCACCGGCGAGGGCCAGGTGATCGACCTGGCCATCCTGGAGCCGCTGGCCATGGCCCTCGGACCCCACATCGTGGAGTGGGACCAGACCGGCCGCATCGCGGCCCGCGCCGGGAACCGCTCAGCCAACAACGCCCCCCGCAACACCTACCGCACCGCCGACGGCCGGTGGGTGGCCGTGTCGAGCAGTGCCGACTCGGTGGCCGTCCGCACGATGGAGTTGGTCGGCCGGGGCGATCTGGCCTGCGAGCCGTGGTTCTCGTCGGGTGCGGGCCGGGCCGCCCACGCCGACGAGATCGACGAGGCGGTGGCTTCGTGGATCGGCGCCCGCCCGTTGACCGAGGTGGTCGAGGGGTTCGCCGAGGCCGAGGTGGCGCTGGCCCCGGTGTACGACGCCGCCCAGTACGTGAACGATCCCCAGGTGGAGGCTCGCGGTGCGGTCGCCGCCGTCGAAGACCCCGATCTGGGGACGATCCGGATGCAGAACTTGCTCTTCGGCCTGTCGGCCACGCCGGGGGCGGTACGTCACACCGGGCGGGCACTGGGCGCCGACACCGACGAGGTGCTGGCCGAGGCCGGAGTGAGCGCCGATCGTGTCGATGACCTGCGAGCCGCTGGAGTGGTGGCTTGAGTTCCTCCCCGACAGCCCGGACGGCTCGCCTGATCGAGCAGGTGGCGCAGGCCACCGTGTACGACCTGGGCCGCCCGATGAGCAACGGGATGGCCCAGTCCCCGAACCATCCGCCGTTTCGCCATTGCCTGGACCGCCGCCACGGCGACCGGGTCAGGGCCGACGGGGGCTCGGCCGCGGCCGATCTGATCACCACCGGCTGCCATGTCGGCACGCATGTGGACGCACTGGCCCATGTGAGCCACCAGGGCCGGCTGTATGGCGGAGTCGACGCCGGCGAGGCCCAGGCAGGAGGTCGCTTCGAGGCTCTGGGCATCGACGATCTGCCCCCCTTCGCCGGCCGGGGCGTGCTGCTGGACATCCCCGCGGCGCTGGGCGTCGAGTGCTGCGACGGCGGCCACGAGATCACCGTGGCCGAGTTGGAGGAGGCGGCCGGGCGCCAGAGAACCCCGGTGCGGCCCGGTGACGCTGTGCTGGTGCGCAGCGGATGGGGAATCCACTTCGACGACGTCGAGCTCTACCAGGGCCTCGGCTCTGGCGTTCCCGGAGTGGGCGAGACCGGTGCGAGCTGGCTGGCCGATCGGGGAGCGGCCCTGGTCGGTGCTGACACCCTGGCGTTCGAGTGCCTGCCTGCCGGGGCGGGCCATGCGCTGCTGCCCGCGCACCGGGTGCTATTGGTGGAGCGGGGCATCAACATCATCGAGGCGATGGACCTCGAGGCGCTGGCCGCCGACGGAGTCCACGAGTTCGTGTTCGTGCTGGCCCATCTCAACATCGTGGGCGCCACCGGGGCGCCGGCCCGGCCCCTGGCCATCGCATGAACGCCGGCGGTCCACCGGGTAGCGACGGCGCAGGCGCGGACCCGATCCTGGTTCGGCTGGCCCGGCTGGCGGGCGGACCGGTGCCGGTGGAGATCCGAGCCGGCATCCCGGCCCGCATCATCGACATCGTGGGGATCGCGGTGCGGGCCTGCCCGCTGGACACCTCCCGGGCCGCCACCGAGTTTGCCCTGGCCCAGGAGTCCGGCGCCCAGGCGACCGCCATCGGCGCCGGCCGGAGGATGGCGGCCGCGGAGGCCGCCTTCGTCAACGGCGTGCTGGCCCACTCTCTCGACTACGACGACACCCACCTCCCGTCCATCCTGCATCCGAGCGCCTCCGTGGTGCCGGCAGCGCTGGCGGTGGCCGAGTGGCGGGGCGCGCCCGGCGCAGACCTCGTCGACGCGGTGGCCGTCGGCCTGGAAGTGGCCGTGCGCCTGGGCATGGGCGGCTACGACCATCGGGCCCGCCAGTCGGTGTACTTCGAGCGGGGCCAGCACGCCACCTCGATCTGTGGGGCGGTGGGCTCGGCCGCGGCCGCGGCCCGCCTGCTGGGGGCCGACGCCGACCGCATCGCCGACGCCATGGGCGTGGCCTGCAGCATGGCCAGCGGGATCATCGAGGCCAACCGGGCCGGCGGCACCGTCAAGCGGCTCCACTGCGGCTGGGCGGCCAAGGCCGGGGTCACCGCAGCCCAGCTGGCGGTGCGGGGCTTCACCGGGCCGCTCACCGCGGTCGAGGGCCGCTTCGGCCTGTTCCAGGCGTTCCTCGGCGCAGAGGCCGACACCGGTGCGGTGACCGCCGAACTGGGGCTGCGATGGGAAGCAGAGCGCATCTTCTACAAGCCGTACCCGGCCAACCACTTCACCCACGCCGCCATCGACGCCGCCATGGGGCTACGCCGCCGCGGCGTCGGCCCCGACGACGTGGCGTCGGCCACTCTGGAGGTGGCCCCGCCCACGGTCCGCACCATCGGAGACCCCATCGACGCCAAACGGCGGCCGGAGACCGGATACCTCGCCCAGTTCAGCGGTCCCTACGCGGTGGCCGCCGGGCTGCTCGGCGGCAACGGCCTGGGGGTGGGTCTGGCCGACTTCAGCGACGACCTGGCCCGCGACCCTGACCGGCGCAGGCTGATGGCCCGTATCGACGTGACCGGAGACCCCGGCCTGATGTCGATCTACCCGAGCCAGCTCCCCGCCCGGCTGACCGTCACCACCACCGGCGGCGACACGCTGGTCGAGGAGGTGCTGGCCAACCGGGGCGGTCCCGACGACCCACTGTCGGACGAGGACCTGGCCACCAAGTACACCGACAACGTCGACGGCCTGGTGAGCGCAGCGACGGCCCGTTCGGTGTATGAGGCGCTGACTGGCGTGGCCGCCGCGCCCTCGGCGGCGGCCCTGCTGGCGCCGCTGAGCGTCGTCGGGACGGGCGGGGAGGACCGGTGATCGACACCGTCATCACCGGCGCCTCGGTGGTCCGCCCCGACCACGGCACGGTCGACGAAGTCGACATAGGCATCACCGGCGACCGGGTCAGCCACCTTGAGGCGGGGCTGGCCGCCACCGCCGACGCGGCCGAGGTGTTCGACGCATCGGGACTGATCGCCTTCCCCGGCTCGGTGGACGCCCACACCCACATGGGGATCTACAACCCGCTGGACGTGGACACGGCCACCGAGAGCCGGGCCGCGGCCCAGGGCGGCACCACCACCGTGCTCAACTACGTCCGCACCGGCCAGTACTACCTCAACCGCGGCGGGCCCTACGCCGAGTTCGTCCCGGAGGCCTTGGCGTTGATGGAGGGCCGCAGCTACGTCGACTACGCCCTGCACTTGGCCCCGATGCAGGCCTCCCACATCGACGAGATGCCCGCACTGGTCGACAAGCACGGGGTGACCTCGTTCAAGATCTTCATGTTCTACGGCAGCCACGGGCTGCACGGCGCCAGCGACGACCAGTCCAGCTTCCTGATGATCCCGCCGGGCGAGCGCTACGACTTCGCCCACTTCGAGTTCGTGATGCGGGGCCTGGCCGGGGTGCGCCGCGACCGGCCCGAGCTGGCCGACGTGCTGTCGCTGTCGATGCACTGCGAGACGGCCGAAATCATGACCGCCTACACCAAGATGGTGCAGGCCGAGGGCCGGCTGTCGGGGCTGGCCGCCTACTCGGCCGGGCGGCCGCCGCACTCCGAGGGTCTGGCGGTGACCATCGCCGCGTACCTGGCCCACGAAACCGAGGTCACCAACATCAACCTGCTGCACCTGTCGTCGGCCAAGGCCATGGACGCTGCCCTGCGGATGGACCGGTGCTTCGAGAACGTGAACTTCCGCCGGGAGGTCACCGTGGGGCACCTGCTGGCCGACATCGAGACCGCGGGCGACCCGTGGGCCAAGGTCAACCCGCCGATCCGGCCCCGCGCCGACGTGGAGGCGCTGTGGGAGCACGTGCTGGCCGGCGACGCCCACTGGGTGGTCAGCGACCATGCCTGCTGCCAGGCCGAGGCCAAGGTCTCAGCCGAGAACCCCGACGACATCTGGCTGGCCAAGAGCGGCTTCGGCGGCACCGAATACCTGCTGAACGGCCTGTACTCCGAGGGCTCCAAGCGGGGACTCGGCCTGGTCGAGATGGCCCGGATGCTGTCATGGAACCCGGCCCGGCGCTTCGGGCTGGGCACCAAGGGCACCATCGGGGTCGGCTACGACGCCGACATCGTGCTGCTCGACCCGGCGGCCAGCCATGTGGTGCGGGCGGCCGAGTCGGAGTCGAGCCAGGGCTACACCCCCTTCGAGGGCCACGAACTCGACGGCAAGGTGCGCCATGTGTGGCTGCGGGGCGAGCCCATCCTGTCCGGCGGGCAGGTGGTAGGACTCCCCCGAGGCCAGTACCAGAGCAGGCCCACATGAACCCCGCCAGCGCGATCGGCTGCCGGGCTTCAGCGAGGTTGAGGGAACCCGCCCGCTTTGGCCACCAGGCTGGGGACGCCGTGGCCGAGCTGGTCCTCCAGCCAGGCGCTGGCCTCGATCAGGGCGTCGAGGTCGAGCCCGGTGTCGAATCCCATCTCGTGCACCATGTACACCACCTCCTCGGTGGCGACGTTGCCGGTGGCCCTGGGCGCGAACGGGCAGCCGCCCACCCCGCCGAGGCTGGAGTCGAACACCCGCACGCCGGTGTCAATGGCCGCCGCGATGTTGGCCAACGCGGTGTTGCGGGTGTTGTGGAAGTGGCCCCGCAGCACGATGCCGGGGGCCTGCTGGGCGGCGCCCTCGAACAGGGCGGCCACCTGGGTGGGGACCCCGACGCCGATGGTGTCGGCCAGGGCCACCTCATCGGGCTGGGTCTCGGCCAGCTCGGCCACGATCCCCAGCACCCGGTCGGCGTCCACCCGCCCCTCGTACGGGCAGCCGCACACCGCCGAAACAGTCACCGAGGTGCGTATCCCGGCCGCCCGGGCAGTTTCGGAGATGGCCCGCCACCGCTGGATCGACTCGGCCACCGAGGCCCGCTGGTTGGCCTGCGAGAAGGTCTCGGTGGCCACCACCACCCCGCACACCTCGTCGGCGCCTGCTTCGATGGCCCGCTCCACTCCCCGCTGGTTGAGCACGAGTGCGCTGTAGCTGACGCCGGCGGTGCGGGGTACGCCGGCCATGACCGCCTCGCCGTCGGCCATCTTGGGCACCGCCTTGGGGCTGACGAAGCTGGCCGCCTCGACCCGGGTATGGCCGGCTGCGACCAGCCGCTGGATGAGCTCGACCTTCTGGGCGGTGCTGAGGTCGGCGGGATCGGCCTGGAGGCCGTCGCGGGGGGCCACATCGACGATCTGGACGCGCTCGGCCTGCTGGTTGGGCCCGGTCATGATGGAGCCGAGGATAACGGGGAGGGGGATCATGGCCGGAGCTCTCACTGACATTCGGGTGATCGAGGTGGGCACGCTGCTGGCCGGGCCGTTCTGCGGCCAGTTGCTGGCCGACCACGGGGCCGAGGTGATCAAGGTCGAGCCGCCGGGCAGCGGCGACCCGATGCGGGCCTGGGGCCAGGAGAAGGCCGACGGCAAGTCGCTGTGGTGGCCGGTGGTGGGCCGGGGCAAGAAGTCGGTCACCATCAACCTGCGCGAGCAAGCCGGCCAGGACCTGGTGCGCCGGCTGGCCGCCGGCGCGGACGTGCTGCTGGAGAACTTCCGTCCAGGCACGCTGGAGCGCTGGGGACTCGATCCCGAGGACCTGCAGGCCGCCAATCCGAAGCTGATCGTCACCCGGGTGTCGGGCTACGGCCAGACCGGGCCGTACTCCTCCAAGCCCGGTTTCGGCAACATCGGCGAGGCTATGGGAGGCATCCGCTACACCACCGGCGACCCGGAGAAGATGCCGAGCCGGACCGGGATCAGCATCGGCGACACCCTCACCGCCATGTTCGCCACCATCGGCACGCTGAACGCCCTGCACGCGCGGGAGCGCACCGGCCGGGGCCAGATCGTCGACGCCGCGCTCTACGAGTCGGTGCTGGCAGTGATGGAGTCGCTGCTGACCGAGTACCACGTCGCCGGTTTCATCCGCGAGCGCACCGGGTCGATGATCCCCAACATCGCGCCGGCCAACGCCTACCCGACCCGCGACGGCAGGATCCATCTGATCTCGGCCAATCAGGACACCGTGTGGCGGCGCATGGCTGAGGCGATGGGCCGGCCCGAGCTGGGCACCGATCCCCGCTTCGCGACCCACATCGCCCGGGGCGACCACCAGCAGGAGTTGGACGAGATGATCGCGGGGTGGACGGCCACCCTCGACGCCGACGAGCTGCGGCGGATCCTCGACGAGTACGCGGTTCCCAACGGCCAGATCTACCGGGCCCCGGAGATGCTGGCCGACGAGCACTTCGAGGCCCGTGAGGCCATAGCCTGGGTCGACAGCGCCGACTTCGGGGCCATTCCCATGCAGAACATCGTGCCGAAGCTGTCCGGGACCCCCGGCTCGATCAACTGGTCGGGCCCGGCGCTGGGCGAGCACAACGACGAGGTGCTGGGCGGGATCCTCGGGTTGGATGCGGACGCCGTCGAGCGGCTGCGGGCCGACGGGATCGTGGCATGACGTCGCGGGAAGCCAAGACGGGCGAGGCGCTGGCCGAGGACTACCGGCAGGCAGGGTTCAACCGGAGGCTGGGGTTCGGGGCGCGCCCGGCCCTGGTGGTGATCGACTTCTGCCTGGCCTACCTGGATCCCGAGTCCCCCCTCTACGCCGGGGTGGAGGACGCCCGAGCGTCGTGCCAGCGGGTGCTGACCGCCGCCCGGGAGACCGGGATTCCGGTTGTGCACTCCAGGATCGAGTTCCAGCCCGGCGGGGCCGACGGCGGGATCTTCTTCCGCAAGGTCGGCGCGTTGGAGTGCCTCGTCCAGGGCAGCCCGCTGGGCGCCTACGGCGAGGGGCTGGCTCCCGTGGACGGCGAGATCGTGGTGGTCAAGCAGTACGCCTCAAGCTTCTTCGGAACGTCGCTGGCATCGACGCTCACCTCGATGGGGGTCGACACGCTGATCCACACCGGCGTCTCCACCAGCGGCTGCGTGCGGGCCACCGCGCTGGACGCCTGCCAGCACGGCTTTGTTCCCATAGTCGTGCGCGACGCCTGCGGGGACCGCGACCCGAAGATCCACGAGTCCAACCTGTTCGATCTCGACGCCAAGTACGCCGACGTAGTCTCCGAGCAGGAGGTTCTCGACTACCTGTCGACCCTGACTACCGGGAACTAACCAGCAACGGTCCGGCTCAGCCGCGGGACCCGTCGGCGGCGACTCTCCCAGAGAGTGTTGCTACTACTATGGCGCGGTGGCGAGCCCAAGCGCCGAACCCCGCCGTTACGACGTCGCCATAGTCGGCGCCGGTCCGGTGGGCAGCCTGTGCGCGCTGGCCCACGCCCGGAACGGTTACTCGGTCGTCCTACTGGAAGCGAACCCGAACACCTCCAAGCGGCTGGCCGGTGAGTGGCTGCATCCACCGTCGGTGCGGATACTCCGCGAACTCGGAATAGAGCCTGATGAGGAGGCCGACTGCACTCCGGGGGAAGGATTCGTCGTGTTCCCCGAAGACGGCTTGGAGCCGATACTCCTTCCCTATCCAGACGGACGTCACGGTGTGGCGTGGGAACACGCGAGGCTGGTCTCGCGACTGCGTCGAGCCGTCGAGGACGAGCCGAGTGTCGATCTCATGATGAACGCGCGTGTGCGCGGGATCGAGGGTGACCGGGTCTCCTTCACCTGCGACGGCGAAGCCGGATCGGTCGCGGCCAAGCTGATTGTCGGAGCGGACGGTCGAGCCTCGGTGGTGCGCCAGTCTTTGGGCTTGTCCACGAGGCCGCAAGCCTACTCTCGGATGCTTGGAGTGATGCTGAACGGCGTGAGGTTGCCGTTCGAGGGATACGGGCATGTCGTATGCGCCGGGCGCAGTCCGATTCTGATTTATCGCGTGGGGGAGCATTCCGTCCGGCTGATCATGGACATCCCGCCGGGGTATTCGACTCGGGGCATAGCCGACGCTCTGGCGGCGTCGTACGCCGGCAGCCTGCCGAGCACCCTCGGACCAGCGTTCCTCGAAGCTCTGCGGAACCGTCGGTTCCTCGCGGCGACCAGTACGTGGAGGCTGCGCCACACCTACGGGACCCCCAGTCGCGTCCTCATCGGGGATGCCGCCGGGCACTACCACCCGCTGACGGCGGTGGGGATGACCCTCGGCTTCGGCGATGCGTTCGCGCTGGCCGAGAGCGGTGACTTCCGCGGCTTCGCCAAGGGTCGGCTCCAGGAAACCCGCGCGCCGGAGCTCCTGGCCATGGGGCTGTATGAAGTGTTCGCCGACCGCAGCCTGGAGACCGTCGCGCTCAGGAACACGATCTACCGGCAGTGGCGGGAGAAGCCGGCGATCCGTGACCTGACCATCCGGCTGCTGGCCTGTGAGGACACCTCGGTTGTGAGCCTGAGTCGGGCCGTTGGCGCGACGTCGGTACGGGCGGTCGTTAGGGAGATCACGCAGTCCTACAAGCCTTCCGCCTTGCGCCGGACACGCCACATAGTGCACGCGCTCGGGGTTCGCTTCCTCTCGCTCGGTCGCGGGATGCGGCAGATTCGCACAGCGGGCGATGTCGCAGCGAAGGAGGAACGTGCTCGGGGAACCCTGTCCAACGCGTTTCCGGTCTCCATGCCGCGGCTTAGCGCGGATCCCAAACCCGGCCGCACCGAGGAGTCCGACCCGCCCGACGCCTCTTCGGCGCTCAGGAGCGCGACCTCACACTTGTTGAATCTTCAGGGAGAGGACGGCTGCTGGGAAGGTGAGATGGTGTGGTGCCCCATGCTCACCGCGCAGTATGTGCTGCTGCACCACATCACGGAGCAGCCGCTCGACCCGGAACGGCGCCGGCTCGTGCTGCGCTCCTTCGAACATACCCGCCTCGTGGGAGGCACCTGGGGTCTGCACGAGCACTCGCCACCGCACCTGTTCGTCACCACCCTGGTCTACGTCGCGGCGAGACTGCTCGGCGTCGATCAGGACGATCCGTTGATCGCGCCAGCCCGGCGTTTCCTGCGGGCAGAGGGAGTGCTCAGCATCCCCACCTGGGGAAAGTTCTGGCTGGCTCTGCTCAATCTCTACGACTGGCAGGGCGTCAACCCTGTGCTGCCGGAGTTGTGGCGGCTGCCGCGCCGGGTGCCGCTGCATCCTTCGAACTGGTACTGCCACACGCGGCTCATCTACATGGCGATGGCAGCCATCTACCCGGCGCGGTTCCAAGCACCCGTCACGCCTGTGATCGCATCACTACGGGAGGAGTTGTTCGGTGACGGGTTCGCCGACATCGACTTCGCCGCGTCCCGCAACCGGCTGCGCGACGCCGACCTCTTCGCGCGTCCCGGAGTGTGCCTGCGAGCTGGATACTGGCTCGCACGATCGTACGAACGGTTCGGAAGCAAGCGCTTCCGGGCCCACTGCACCGACGATCTCATCGATCGCATCCGATGGGAGCTACAGACCACCGACCACATGAGCATCTCCCCGGTCAGCGGCCTTCTCAACATTGTCTGCCTGTGGCTGCATGATCCCGGCGACGCCGACTGCCGGAAGGCTCTGGCGCAACTCGAGGGCTGGATCTGGGAGGACGAGGAGGCCGGAACACGCGTCACCGGGGCCAGAAGCGCCTCCTGGGACACCGGATTCGCCCTGCAGGCGCTGGCGACCGTACCGGAGGTCGAGGGGATCGACGGCGCGCGGCGGCGCGGCGCCGACTTCCTGCGCCGCCAACAGATCGGCACCAGCTTCGAGGGTTTCCGCGAAGCTTTCCGGATGGACCCCAAGGGTGGCTGGTGCTTCGCCGGGGCGTGGCACGGCTGGCCGGTTACGGACTGCACGGCAGAGGCGGTGCGGGGCATGATCGCGGCCGACCCCGAGGTCGCCAGCCCGGCGGAGCTCGGCGACGCCGTCCGCTTCATGCTGCGAGGCCAGAACCGCGACGGCGGTTTCGGCAGCTACGAGTCGCGGCGTTCAGACGTCGGCCTCGAGTGGCTCAATCCTGCGGAGATGTTCGGCGAGTCGATGACCGAGCATTCCCATGTCGAGTGCACGGCGTCCTGCCTGGCCGCGTTCGCCGCCTGCCGGCAGCACTCACCTCAGGTTCTGGACGCGGAGGTCACCGAAGCTGTCACGCGAGCTGACTCGTGGCTGCGCCAAGCCCAGGAGCACTCCGGGTCGTGGCGAGGCGTTTGGGGCGTCCAGTACATCTACGGCACCTTCTTCGGGATCAGGGGCCTACTGGCCGCCGGGGCCGTTCGCGGCGATCCGGCGCTGCGTGCAGCCTGCCGCTGGCTGCTCGACTGCCAGCAGCCCGACGGCGGGTGGGGCGAGCACCACCGCGGTTGCCTGACCGGGCGCTACGTCGCGCACGACGAGAGCCAGGTCATCCACACCGCGTGGGCGCTGATTGCTCTCCTCGAGGCCGGCGATCCGGATTGGGCCGCGATCTCACGGGGCGCGCGGTTCCTTATCGACACCCAGGACGCCAACGGGCAATGGCCCAAGCAGGACTTGGCCGGCGTGTTCTTCCGCACAGCGCTGCTCGACTACGTCCTGTACAGGCAGTACTTCCCGCTGCACGCCCTAGCCCTCTACGAGCAGCGGCGCCGCACTCGGTCGGTCTAGGTCTCGTGGCCCGGGGCCATGTAGAACCAGAACGGGAACGAGTGGCTAGAAGGATCCGGGCATGGACTTTGAGGTTGACCGTGGGGACTTTCGCCGCACACGCATCGTTGCGGGCGAGAACACTGCGTTGAGCCCGGGCCAGATCCGGCTGGCCGTCGAGCGGTTCGCGTTGACCACCAACAACGTGACCTATGCAGTCGTCGGCGACATGCTCGGCTACTGGGGCTTCTTCCCCGCAGAGGCACCATGGGGGCGGCTCCCGGCCATGGGACTCGGGTCGGTGATCGAATCGGCCCACCCCGACATCGCGGCCGGGGGCCGGTACTTCGGCTTCTACCCGATGTCGTCGGACGTGGTGATCGCCGCCGAGCCGCTCTCCAGCACGGCCCCGGCCCGGCCTGAAGTCGCCCGGTCAACGGGCGCAGTCGCCTTCCGCGACATCGGGGCGCATCGCGCGCAGCACGCCGCGACCTACACCGACTTCCGCGACGTCGCCACCGACGCGATGTTCAACCCGGACAAGGCTGACGAGTTCCTCCTTCTGTGGGGCATGTTCATGACCTCGTTCCTCGTCGACGACTACCTCGGCGACGCTGACGCCGAGGGTGGGGTGTTCCGCGGTGCCGGCCAGACCCTGGTCACCAGCGCATCCTCGAAGACCTCGATCTGCTTGGCCGCATGCCTGGCTCGGCGCGAGGGCCATCACAGCATCGGTGTGACCTCACCGCGCAACCGCGCCTTCGTCGATGGTCTCGGCCTGTACGACGAGGTGATCACCTACGACGAGATCGACCGGACCGACGGCAGGGTCCACTCGGGCCTGGTCGACATGGCCGGCAGCGGCCCGGTGCGGTCGGCGATCCACACGCACTTCGCCGACAACCTGAAGTTCTCCATCGCTGTCGGCGCCACCCACTGGGAGGAGATGGGCGGCGACAGCGACCTCCCCGGGCCCCGACCCGAGTTCTTCTTCGCGCCCGGGCAGAGCGCCAAGCGCGTCCGGGACTGGGGACCCGACGAGTTCGCGAACCGGAGCGCCCGGGCGTTCCACGACCTTCTCGACCACACCGAGCAATGGCTGACAGTGGTGCACGGGACCGGCGCCGACGGCGTCGAGGCCACCTACCGGGAACTGCTCGAAGGTCGAGCCGATCCGGCCATCGGCTACGTGTGCTCAATGAGCGAAACCAGCCCGCCGTGACTCAGGCGGAGTACATCAGCCCGGCCGAAAACGGGCCCTCATGTCGCACCAGCTGGCCGATGACGGAATTCAGGGGTGCCCGGCCATGAGCAGCGACGCCCGCCTCGACGCGGTGTTTCGCGACATCCACCAGGGGCTTCCCCGGCAGGGCCCCGGCACGGACGCCGCGACCTTGGCTGCCCTGGAGCTGTGTGCCGGCCTGCCCGAGCAGGCCCGGGTGCTTGACATCGGCTGTGGTCCCGGAATGCAGACACTTGCGATCGCACGCTCGCGCAACGCACAGGTGGTCGCGGTCGACGTCGACGAGACCTTCCTGGCCCAGTTGAACCAGTCGGCACAAGCGGCCGCGCTGGCCGACCGCATAACGACGCGAGCCTTCGACATGAACGAACTGCCCTTCAATGACGGCGAGTTCGACTTGGTCTGGTCGGAGGGAGCGGCGTACATCATGGGTTTCGCTGCCGCTCTGAGACAGTGGCGACCACTCCTCCGGCCCGGCGGCTACCTGATGGTCAGCGAACTCTGCTGGACCACGCACCCGCGGCCGCAGCCAGTAGCCGAGTTCTTCGCAGAGGCCTACCCACCCATGACCGACGTGGAGTCGAGACTCGCCGACATAGCCGCCCACGGCTACGAGGTCGTGGACCACCTGACCCTTCCCGACGAAGGGTGGTGGACTCACTACTACACCCCCCTGGAGAAGAAGCTCCCTTCGCTGCGCGCCCGATACGCCAACGACCAGGCCGCGGGCGAACTGATCGACGAGACCCAGCGCGAGATCGACATGCGCCGCCAGTACTGCGATGCCTACTGCTACGAGTACTTCGTGGCGGTCAGGGACTAGAGGGATGCTCGTCGGTGTTGCCGATCAGGTGGTGCGGGCGAGGAACTGCTCCAGGTGGTTGATGAGGACCTCGGGCTGGTCGATCGGGATCAGCGTGCGGCTGTCGTCGACCCATACCAGTTCGGCATTCTCGAAGTGCTCAGCGAGACGCTCCGCGTGCTTGGGAGGCATCAGCTTCTCCTCGCGGGCCCACACGATGAGGATGGGACCGGTGAATGCCCGCTGCTGTTCGGCCCATTCGAGCAATTGCTGCGTGGCGGGAACACTGCGGAGATACTTGTCCAGGTCGCGCCGCACCTTGGGGTTGTGGCGCAGCGGCTCAATTAAGGCCATGAACTGCTCGTTCGGCATGCGCTTCTTGGTAAGGGCCCCGCACGTGAACGGCAGGTACCGGATCGGACGCGGACGCAGGAGCTGCGCAGTCAGGAAGGTCCCGCCAGGCAACGACGCGTTGAGGCACAGAAGCCGGCCGGGAATGCCGGGCGGATAGTTGTCGAAGGCCTCACACGACACGAGCACTAGACCGCCGACGCGATCTGATCCGCCGGGAGCGATGACGAGCTGGGCCCCGCCCCAGTCGTTGCACACCAGCGTGATGTCGCGCAGGTCGAGTTCGACGAGGAAGCTGGCGATCATCTTGGCCAGCGATTCGAGGTCCAGGTCTGCGTCGTCGGGCATCGGCGTGCGATGGGCACCAAAGGGAAGTTCGGGCACGATGCAGCGGTAACGGTCGCGCAGCTTGTCGACGACAGGGTCCCACAGACTGCCGTTGGTCAGCACTCCGTGCAGGAAGACGACCGCCGGACCATCCCCGCCGGTGTCGGAGTACATGAACCCGGCCGAAGACGGGCCCTCAAGTCGCATCAGCCACTCCGGTTCGATGGGCATTCGGTGTTGATGTCGTCCGCCCTGGGGCGGCTCAACCGCAGCCTACGTAGGCACTCTGTCGCCCGAGCCAGACAGCCAGTCACCGCCAAGAGATGTCATAGGAGCTCCATAGGGTTGTGCTGATGGCTAGCGAGACCACGAGTTCGGCGCATACCGCGACTCGAGAACCTGGTGCAAGGCCCATGGTGGCCGACATCATCGGGTTGATCGCTGGTGCCCCTTGGCGCGAGGCAGTGACCTATCGCAATTCGTGGCCGCATGAGTATGTGGTGGCAAAAAGAGACGGGCAGGAGGAACTGCTGGAGGCGTTCTGTGCTCGGATCGCGGCGGGCGAGGGGGTGGAGTGCCAGTTCTTCAACCAGCGGCGCGAGTACTTGTTCTTGGGTGAGCACAAGTACTGGACGATGACGGACTGCGCAGACATTGACTTGGGGACCGACGACTACGTGCTCAACCGGGCGCTGCTGTACCGGGACCGCCGCGACTTCGTGATCAAACCAGGCGATACCGGCACCAGGAGAACATGAGAGCACGACGAGCGAAGGCGCGCCGTAGCAACTGGCGGATTGCGCCCCTCGCCATCCCGCAGCCGATCCCTCCACCTTCGCGGGTCTGGACCGACGACGAGATGGATGCCATCCGGCGCGGCTACATCCCCTGGATCCAGGACGAGAAGTGGTTCATCTTCATCGAGGAGAACCGCCTGTTCGCTCATCGCAGCTGGACCGGATTCGGAATCTACGAGGCGACGTTCGCCCCCTCAGAGGACGGCTGCGTCATCGAGTCGGCCATCGTCACCGGCGACGAGACCAAGTACCGCCGCTCATCCGATGAGACCGAGTCGTTGACGCTTGAGGTGCTCATCGCCAGCCACCTGCTAAAGGAGTTGATGTCAGAGGAACAGCTAGACGGCTTTGACCCGTTCACCAAATGGGAGTTCATCGTGCCTCGGGTGCCCAAGGAGTTGTTCCTGCCGCGGATCGTCAAGAAGGCGGATCAGGAGCAGGACGCTTAGGACGCTGACGCCGAAGACGCCTACTTCGTTGCCCTGGCGCAGTGCTCCCGTTCTTCAGTCCTCTGGGCTCCGTCAAAGCCGCTCTAGCTGTCACGACGATGGTTGGAGGCTCTCGGTGGGATGGGTCACTGTGAGGTCGAGATGCTCGGCCGTTGCGAACTCCCGCACGCGGAGTTGCACAGCGCGCTTCAACTGCTGGTCCTCAACCGTCTCACTCGCGAGGCTCCCGAAGGGATCATTGATCGCCCGGACGTACGGAGATGCATGATCAAGGTCGGCACGTAGATTGCCGACCAGATACAGCCAAAACCTCTTCCGAAGGTCGCTGTGCGACGCGCTCTTCCACTCGTTCCACGACATCGCCTGCACCCGCGCATCGACACCCGAAGACTTGAGCTCGATCATGCGGTCAATCTCACCGTCGCGGATCGTCAGCAAGTCAAATCCGGGGTGCACGCGGCTGATCCCGTGAGCCTCCAGGTCCTTCATGACACGTCTGACTGTCTCGCTCAGCGCTTCGGCTCGCGCGATCGCCGCAGGCGTGTGGACCTCCACTACCAGTGTGTTGTGAATCCGCGGATCGGTGATTCCGTCAGGCTCTCCATCGGTGATGGTTATCACGGGCATCCCGTCGCGTTCGAATCGACGGACCTCGTAGGTGACGGCGATCTTCATCCCGAGATCATCCAGTGCCGACAGATCAGTCCCGGCCGGCGCCTTGACTGACGGTCCTGCAGCAGTACCCTTCGGCGAGCCTGGGCCGGAAGGACCGTTGGAGCTACGAGTCTGATCCGGTTGGGAACTATCGACCCGCTCCCCCGTCACAATGAGCGGTTCGCCGTCAAGACGCAGCACATCGAAGACATGTAGCGGCACCGGGGGTGCCGCCGGCGGTGGTGCACCGGGCCCGCTCGGTATCCCCTCTCGCGATCGTGGCGGCTCAGGGGCCGGGGTCGGCTCTGCGTCGCCGCCATCACCGTCGTACCGCCCAGGTGGAGGCTCAACTGATCCTTCGTCAAGTTCAGCACGCACGTCGTGGTAGTGGCCGGAAGCTCCGGCAATCCGTAGCAGTTGACGCCGTTGCCGGTCGTCGCTGTTGATGAACGCGAGAAGGGTCTCGACCAGATTGACCCCCAGGGCATCCGCTAGGGCCATGGCAAGGCTCTGAGCCGTATCTGGGCCCGGTGGCCAAGGCTGACCGGTCCACACCACGAAGCCCAAGAAATCTTGCGATGCGGTGCGGGGGCGAACGTAGTAGCCGTGGCCCGGCTGCCGTTCAAGCGGCACTTCGTCGAGCGTGCACGTAACGTCGAGAGTGTCCACCGGCTCAATTCGTTCAACGAAGTCGATGAGGTTCGGCAGGTCTCGGGGGTTTGTCCGTTCCGCCCGGATGCGCGCCAGTAGTGGCGCGGCTAGTTCTCGGAGCCCCTCCCTTGCCTCGACAAGCTCAGAACTGTCGAAGGGACATTCGCCGGGGTCGGGGGCCCATTCCAGAACTCGCTCAAGGTCTCGGCAGCCGAAGACTGATCTCAGCGGAGCCAACGTGGGCGCTTCGGCTTCGAGAACAAAAACGGGAACGCGTCCTGCGAGACCGCTCCGCTCCTTTATCCCGGGCGTAGACGCGAAGAGCACCTCTCGCGCGGGCAGGAACTGGTGACCGTCGGCACGCTCAGCGAGTAGTGGCGAATCCCCTAGGGGCGGGACGCCCACGGTCCCCGCTTTGCCGCTCAACAGCTCAAACATCGACCGGTAGGCCGGCTTGATGACGTGGCGGAGAGCTGCTGAACCCACCGCTGCGTTGCTGTACAGCCGTTCGATCTGGCGACAAAGAAGATCGGCGTCTGCTACCGCGAAGGTCGAGGGGCTCACTTCGGTGCGGATCCCGAGGCGTTCACAGAATGCCCGAAGAGCGTTCGCCGGTCGGGCTGACGACTGCTTGAGTACCGGCACTAAGTCGCTCGCATCGCGACGGCCCCTGGCTGAGGAGAATCGTCGCTCTAGTTCTGACGTGCGGCGCCAGGTGACCTTTGGGCTGCGAGGACCTCGCGATGTCGGGCAGATGCCCCTCGTGCGTAGCCGGAACAACCACAGGTTGTCGCCGATCGATGTGATCTCCTCAGGTGTCGCTCGCTGCGGCTTACTTCGGGCGGCTGGCCACCTCCAATCCTTCACCAACGCGACTTGGGCGTCTGCCAATGGCGCATATGTTGCCCAGTGCAAGATGAGGTGCTCGAAGAAACGACTCGCTATCTCTGCCGACGCATCTTGCTCCGCAGCTTCGATAAGCGGCAGTGCGTGATCGAGGTCGTGTACTTCATACAGATACGGCACCACCGCGTCATGGTCTGGACGATCTGCCAGTCTGGCCTCGAGTTCACCGCAGTAGTCGATCCAAGTCTCGCCGAGGTCACGGAATGCCCATCCCTTAGGTTGTTGCAGGCCTTTTGTCGTGAGCCATCCAGAGTCGCGGTCCTCGACATCGTGGAAATGGACCAACCTCAGTGAGCGGTTCACTCCGATCCACGACAGGAAGTTGAGCCAGCGCTCGAACTCGGTTGTCTCGAGGGACCGGTCGACATCCTCGTTGAGATCTACTTCATCGTCGTCATCGCTCTCGGTCGTGATCGTGGAGGCCTCCTCAACTGAGTCAAGCAATCCCACGAACTTCTCGGGACCTTCGACAAAGTGGACATTGATGGGTGCGTCGTCGGGCAGGACATCGACAACGTGTTCAAACGAGGCATCGTCCAGCCACGACCGACCGAAGTACGCCTGGTACGCGGGCACCCAGTGCTCCCCACCCTCACCATTAATGCATGGCACAGGCAGTCGGCTGAGGTTGAAAATGGCCCTGTCACTCTGCAGCCGTTGGTATCGAAGCGGTCGGTCGGGCTTCGTGAACGAGCCCGCCAACTGACAGATGGCCGCGAGCGACTCCCTGGTCTGTAGCTCCGCTCGCCACGCGAGTTCCTCCTCTGTGGGGTTCAATCCAAGGGCCGGCAACACCGAAGCTTGCATGACCTCCTGGAATCGGAACTCCTTGATGTCGAACAAGGCCGACCAAACCCGCATCTGGTCGCCCAACATCGAAGTGCGCTCGCTCTTGTTCAGCGCACCCCAGCAAATTGAATGACACATGAACCTCAGTCCTCGCAACGGGAAGTCGCGCTTGGCGGATTGCGGCGGGTAGAAGGCGGTGTCGTCACCGAGCGCGACTCGTGAGACGCTTCGGTCGTCGTCGCGATGGACCGGAAAGATTGGCTCAAGGCGTGCCGCTGCCTCCACGTCCGATCGCTCAGCCGCGTCTGCGCGCTCCCAGAGCAGCGCACTTAGCTCAAGAACCGGATCGACTTCGTAGCCGCCCGACTCGTGCTCCCGTATCGCGGCACGCTGCGGGTCCGCAAGTTTGCCCAGGGCAGTCAGACACTCAGAAGGCGTAAGTTGCAGCGCACCGTGATCGGCAGCCACTCGCGCCCAGCGGCCACGACAGAACTCCGCAACCGGGAACTCGGCTTCGCCCCACATGGCGTCCGCTGTGAGCACGCTTCGGAAGAGCTCCCCGTCCATCTCCAACAGGGGAGAGGGAAGTGCACACGCATCGATTGGCCGAACCTGGCCAGACTCCGTAGAAATCAGCGGCTCGCCTGCAAGCTCCTTGACGAGGCACTCATGCAATAGGTCTGCGGCGTCTCCGCCGCCTGGGTCATCCCCGCGGTCCAGTGCTGACAGCACCCGCCCGACGCTCTCCCTCCGAAGTTCCGGCAACATCTGCTCCACGAACAGTCGAGCTGCTTCCCTCACGAGGTGCGAGTTGTAGTCCCCACTCTCGGCACGAACCCGGATGTGCTGGCGAGATAGGTCTGTGGCGAATGCTCCGTTCACCAACATCGGATACGGACAACGCTCTTCCGTCGGGAGGAAGACGTGGAAGTGCCTCCATTCCTCTGGCATGCCGTCGTCAGGTTCGTCCGCGAGCACTGCGATTGACACCTCGGTGAGATCGACACCCTGCCACGCAGGCCCAGTCAGCCCTTCTCGGTTGGAGCCAATCGGAACCCTCGCATCATGTGCGATATAGAAGGTTGCCGACTCGCCAGCCGAACTCGAGACGGTGACCCTGTACAGGCCTGAGTCTCCCAACCCCGTTACGGCGACCCACTCGCCATCTCGTCGGATCGTTCGGCTCACCGTCCACTCTCGAAGCTCTGATCGTTCGGTCTGTTCAACCTGAACCTGTACCGACTCAAGGTGCTTGAGGAACAGGACTGTCGTGAGTGGAAGGCCCAGCAGTAGATCGGTCAGGGCCTTCCGCTGGTCGGACGCGAGATCTTCCCGGAAGAGGAACTGAAAGGCGGTGTTGAGTCCCCGATCGCGCAGTGCCGGCCACCTGCCCTCGTCGTCCGCTTCTCCAATCAAGGATGGGAACCGCATCGCTGGCACTTCGGACGGTCGCCGGAGGTCGAGTTCGTCCCAGAGTGCTCTAACATGAGGCCATGCCTCGCTCGCACCAAGCCGGAACGAGAGTGTTCGCGAATAGACAGCCGGAGAATCGGTTATCTCAAGGACGCTCTTGAAGCCGAGGCCCTTGTGACCAATCGATGCTCGCTTGGTTCCCGCTGCATCGACCTTAGAGCTCGCACCTAGGCCGCAGAGGCCTTGGACGTCTGCATCTGTTAGCGGACGTCCGGAATTCGCCATCCAAACGGCGTCGTCGGTCACTACGAAGACAACGCGATCAGCCTCCGTTGCCTGAGATTCCATGGCGTCATCAGCGTTCTGCAGAAGCTCGTAGACCAGACGGCCGCGATAGTCGCTCGCGACTTGCGCCTCCTGGCTCACGTCCTCCTGCAGCCTCGACGAGGACGCTCGGTAGACGCCCAAATTCTGCTCGACGATCCTCTCGACGATCTCGCCAGCCATGTCACTACCCAGTAGGCCCGGATGCTCTCGGGACCGTGGCCAAGCTATCCATGATGGTCGCGGCTGGTGCCTGCATGCATGGCACTACCTCCCGCGTCAGAGAATACGGCAGCCCGCTGACAACGACCCACCTCTTTCATCAAGCGAACCAAGCACTCGAGCGATTCAGCAGATCGGCGGAACAGCCCACAGCAGTGCCCCATTGAGGCTTTTGTCTGTCGGGCTGGGGAGATTTGAACTCCCGACCTTCGGTCCCCCAGACCGACGCGCTAACCAAGCTGCGCCACAGCCCGTGGCGGCGAGACTAGCGGCTACAGCAGAAGGGCCACACCCTGCACGGCCCGCCACACGAGGTAGACGGCGGCACCGCCCAGCAGCAGCCAGAAGTGCCACGGGATGCGCTCCGCGGCCGCCGTCGGGCGCTCATCCGGATGCTGGACCTCGCGGCCGCAGGACGGGCAGGCGCCCTCAGATGTAAGCGTGGCCGGTGTCAGGTACCGCTCACAGGACCGGCACCATGCCATGGGCTCAGTCTCGGCGGATGGCCATGATGGCGGTGTCGTCGCCGATCGAGCCGCCCGCGAAGTCCTTGGCCGCGTCCAGCAACGACTTGCACAGCACGTCGGGAGCGGCGTTGAGGTCGCGCTCCACCGACTTGATGATGCGACCCTCGCCGAACTGCTGCCGCCCGGCGCGGGCCTCGGCCAGGCCGTCGGTGTACATCACCACCAGATCGCCCGACGCCATCGGGATCTCCCTCGAGAAGTACGTCGCCTGGGGGTCGAGCATCAGCAGCGGGCCGGTGGAGCGCAGGGGCCTGGTGCCCTCCTCATGGAACACGAACGCGGCCGGGTGCCCCGCCGACGAGTAGCGCAGCGTCCCGGCCTCGGTGTCGAACACCACCACGCACGCCGAGATGAACTCCTCATTGCGGTCCCCGGCCGAGAGCTGCGCGTTGATCTCCTCGAAGGCCTGGGCGGGATCACGGAACTGGCGCAGGAACACCCTCAGCAGGTACTTGGCCTGGAACGCGGTGATCGACGACTCGATGCCGTGGCCGGCCACGTCGCCGATGACCGCAGCCACCCGGTGGCGCCCCACCCGGTGGACGTCGAAGAAGTCGCCCGCCATGAGCCCCGAGCCCGCCTGGTAAACCCGGCCGATCTCAAACCCGCTGAAGTCGGGAACCTCCTCGGGCGCCAGCCGGGCCGCCCACGCCTTGGGCGCCAGCTGCTCCTGCTCAAGGGCCTGCTCGGCCCGGCGCTCCAGCGCGTAGCGGTTGCGGGCCATGCGGACCTCTTCGAGCGCGGTACGGGCCCACCACACCGACATCGCCGCCGGTACGGCCAGCAGCGCAAGCACGATCGTGATGTTGGCCCAGTCGACTCGGCCCACCAACAGCGCCACCGCCACGAGCAAGCCATAGACGACCGCCCCGTGGACATCCTTGCGATACCCCGCATGGGCCAGGGCCAGCGCCTCCGGATGGGTGCCGACGTCGTTCTCGATCAGGCGCACGAACCGCTGGCGGTGGCGGGCCGAGCGGATGTAAAACACCATGGCCAGCGCGCAGCTCAGGGCCAGAAGATCGAGAACGATCGTTACCACGGGCGCCCCTCCCCTCAGATTCGCGGCCCGATGCCACCCACATCGTACCGCCTCGGTGGGACAATCTAGGGTCGAAGGCGCCCACGCCGGGCTCTCCCCGGCCGCGGATCGGCCCGGGCGGCGGGCTACTCGTCGCGGCGGCGGACCCTGAATTTGAGGGCGGTGACGCCCAGATCGAAGCTCTCGCGCAGCTTGCGCTCGATGTAGCGCAGATACGTGCGGGGCAGGGTGCGGTTGGCGAACAGCGTGAACGTCGGAGGGTCGGTGGCCACCTGCGTGGCGTACAGGATGCGGGCCCCTGCGGGCGCCGGCTGGGCGCTCTGAGCGGCCCGCACCACCTCGTTGACCCTCCTGGTGGGGATCCGGGTCCGGTACTCGGCCACCGCCATGCTCAGCGACGGCCACAGCCGGGTGACGCCCTTGCCGCTGAGCGCGCTGATGCGCAGCACCGGCGGGTCGCCCAGGAAGCCGAGCCTGTCGTCGACGTCGCGGCCCAGATCTAGGCGGGTCTCGGTGTCGATCAGGTCCCACTTGTTGAGCAGGACCACCACCGGGCAGCCGGCGGCGTCGACCCGCTCGGCCAGGCGCTGGTCCTGATGGGTCACCCCTACCGACGAGTCGATCACCAGCAGGGCCACGTCGGCGGTGTCGACCGCCCGCAGGGCCCTCACCAGCGAGTAGTACTCGGTGCCCGAGTCGATGCGGGCCCGGCGGCGCATCCCGGCGGTGTCGATGAACCGCACCGGTCCCTCGTCGGTCTCGATGAGAGTGTCGATGGCGTCGCGCGTCGTGCCCGGAAGGTCGTGCACGATGGCACGGTCCTCCCCTATCAGACAGTTGAACAGCGTCGACTTCCCGGCGTTGGGCCGGCCCACCAGCACCACCGAGAACGCCTCGGCCGCAGCGGCCGCCAAGCCCTCGCCGGTCATATCGGAGGCCGGTCCGGACTCCGGATCCGGTGTGGTCGAGGCGCTGGCCGCGTCGAGTCGGGCGACGAGCTCCTCCAGCAGGTCGCCGGTGCCGCGGCCGTGCAGCGCGCTGACCTGGTGGGGCGTGCCCAGACCGAGCCCCAGCAACTCCCACACCGAATCCGCCTGGGCCGCGTGGTCGATCTTGTTGGCCACCACCATCACCGGCACATCGGCGGAGTACAGGACCCGGGCGACCTGCTCGTCGTCGGCAGTCATGCCCACCGACGCGTCGACCACGAACAGCACTGCATCGGCCTCGCGCACGGCCCGCTCGGCCTGGGCGCTGACCTTGGCGTCGAGCTCGTCGCCGGAGGCGCTCCAGCCGCCGGTGTCTAGCAGCGTGAAGTTGCGGCCCTGCCACTCGGCGTCGACCGCCTTGCGGTCGCGGGTGACGCCCGGACGCTCCTCCACGATCGCCTCGCGACGACCGAGGATGCGGTTCACCAGCGTCGACTTGCCGACGTTGGGCCGGCCGACCACGGCCACCACCGGGTTCACGATGACTCCAGCGCCAATCGCAGGGCCCCTCCGTGGGTGGCGACCACCTCCACCGGGCGGGGAAGCTCCTGCGTAGTCATCCCGTCTAGGAAGCGGCCCCGGCTGAGGCACACGTCGGGCAACAGATAACGGTGGCCTTCGGGCTCGCCGGCTAGGACCCGGACCACGTCCTCGCCCACCATCAGCCCGGTCACACCGATGTTTCCGCCGAAGAAGCGGTTCTCGACCGGAACCACGCGCGCGTCGGGGCGGCCCAGCGACTCCACCAGCGGCGACACGACCGCCGCGCCCAGGCTGCCGGTGAGCACCGCCACGGGCGCGGTTCGGCCGGCGCGGCGCGGCCCGAGCGACACCGAGACGGGTGAGCCGTCGGGACCGGACACCATCTCGGCGGCGGAGCCCTGGCGGGGAGCGCGGTAGCCGTCGGCCGGCGCGCCGTCCACCCAGGCGAAGAAGCCCGAGCGCGGCGGGGTGGGCGCGTGGCCCTCCTCAGAGAACTCGGTCTCGAAGGCTCGGGCCATGCCGATGCCGTCCTCGTGCATGTCGAAGCCCTCGTAATGCTCCGCGGCCGGGAAGCTGCGCCCGCACATGAGGTAGTACTCGTCGGCCACGAAGGCCAGGCGGCGACCGAGCAACTGCAGGAACACCGACTGCCAGCTCTCGACGATGTCGACGACCGCGGCCGCCTCGGCTTGGGTGTGGAGCCGCATCCTGGGCTGGCGGTTGAACCTCGACAGTCCGAGGGGCACCACACACAGTGTTCGCAGCTCCGGGAAGCGGTCGAGCACGCCCGCGAGGGTGTCGGCCAGCACGTCGCCGTCGTTGACGCCGGGGCACACCACCACCTGGCCGTGAACCTCGATGCCGGCGTCGAGCAGTAGCCGCAGCCAGCGCAGCGACACCGCTCCGCGGCGGTTCTGGAGGATCGCGGCCCGCACGTCGGGGTCGGTGGAATGGATCGACACGTACAGCGGCGACAGCCTCTCGGTCACCACCCGCTCGTAGTCGAGCTCGGTGAACCGGGTGAGGGTGGTGAAGTTCCCGTAGAGGAACGACAGCCGGTAGTCGTCATCCTTGAGGTACAGCGAGCGGCGCATCCCCCGCGGCAGCTGGTGCACGAAGCAGAACTCGCAGTGGTTGTCGCAGGTCTGCACGCCGTCGAACACGGCCGCGTCGACTTCCGCACCGAGAGGCTCGCCCTCCTGCTTGGCGACCACGACGGTGAAGCTCTCGCCGTCGCGCTGCACCTCGAGGGGGATCTCGGCCCCGTCGCTCAGGAGCTGCCAGCGGATGACGTCGCGGGGCGCCTCCCCGGCGATGGCCGCGACCTCGTCTCCGGGCCTCAGCCCTGCCCGCTCGGCCGGAGATCCGGACGCGACAGCCACGATCTGCGGTCCGGCCACCGTCCAAGGCTACCGGCCGAGCCCGACCCAGCAGTGCCGTCATCACGCTTCGCAGCACTTCAGTTGCAGTCACAAGCAATGTCATGTATTTTACTGCGATGTGCATGTTTGAGGGTTTACTGAGGGGCTGTGACAGAGAGGGCGGAGGAGCCGGGGGCGGGCTGTGGCCGCGGTGACGGTCAGCCGGTCTGAGGGCGGGCTGATCGCGATCAAGCAGGTCCCGGCGGACCGGGCCGCAGACATCCAGCGGGAGGCGGATCTGCTGAGGCGTCTCGACCATCCGGGCCTGGTGCGGTTCGTCGACATCGTGGAGACCGCGGACGGCGGCCGGGCCCTGCACACCGAGTTCGTCAACTCCGATACCTGGGCCTCCCGGCCGCTGACCGACCCGGCCGAGCGGGCCGCGGGGATGGCCGCGCTGGCCGCGGTGGTGGCCGAGCTCCATCAACTGGGCGTCTCCCACCTCCAGCTCACCCCGCCTCACGTCCTGCACGGCGAGCACGATCTCCCCGTGCTGTGCGGTCTGACCTCTGCGGCCGAGGCCACACCCGAGAACCGCCACACCGACCTGGCCGCGCTGGCCGATCTCTGCCACGATCCGGCGCTGGGTAGAGGTGCCCTCTCCGGGAAGCTGTTCTCGCTGGCCGACGAGGCTCGGGCGGGAACGCTCAGCGCCCGCGAACTGGCCAGCAGGCTGGACCTGCTCGCCACCAGGCGGCCGACCAGATCAATGCCGGTCCGGGTGGCGGGCGGCGGCGTCCTCGCGGGCCTCAAGCGGCGCTGCCGGCCCAAGCCGCTACTCACGGCGGGTGCTGTGATCGGCGCAGTCTTGGCAGCCTTCGTGATCGGGTCCCGAAGCGGAGATCCGGACCCACCCCCGGCAGCCCTAGCTCCAGTACAGGATGAAGCCCCCGGCGTGGTTGCCAGCGCGAGTCAGGACCTGCTCGACGAGTACGACCCGGTCGCCGGCACGGACCCGATCGCCGAGCCCGAGCTGGTCAGCGAGCAGAACCCGATCACCGAGCCGGTCCCAGTCGCCGTGCCAGACCCGAGCACCGAGCCGGTCCCGACTGCGGTGTCGGTGCAGGAGGCGGCCGCAGTCATCGAGCACGGCGGGCGCCGCTACGCCATTGGCGCAACCGGCGACTTCGTGGAAGCCGGCGACTGGGACTGCGACGGGCAGGTCACCGCCGCGATCGTGCGGCCCAGCACCGGTGGGATCGTGCTGTTCGACGCCTGGCCCGGCCCGGGCGAGACCATCTCGCTTCCGGTGCGCTGGAGCGTGGACTCCCCCACCGGCGCCGACGCGGTCGCCCATGGCCAGTGCGACCTGCTGAGGGTCTACACCACCGCCGGCTCGAAGCTGCTCAACCCCGGCGAGGCCCCATGACCCCCTTCACCGGCCATACAAGCGCGGCGAGACCGCCGGCCTCGAGCCGCCGTATCGTCCGGCCGAGCCTGCGCCGGTTGGCCGCGGTCGCCTGGTTGGCGGCCGCGCTGGCATCGAGCGCAGTCGCAGCCTCGGCATCGCCGGGCACCGCCCACTACTCGATCACCGACATCGGGCCCGCACCGGCGAGCGGGTTCAAGATCAGCGACATCGGCGCCGTCCCGGCACCCGGCTACCACTCCCCCGACACAACCGACGCGCCGGCAAGCGCAGTAGAGGCCGGCGACATCAACTCCCGCTGACAGTCCCCGCCCCGGGCAGGTGGCCGCTGCGGCGGGCTCCCAGCACCGCGGCCGCGGCGATGGCGGCCGTCTCGGCCCTCATGATGTGTGGGCCGAGACAGACATGGCGATCCACAGATGCCAGTTCTGCCTCGGTCCATCCGCCCTCGGGACCCACCAGCAGGAAGTTCTCGCCGGTCGTCAGGGTCCGACCCTCCGACACAGCCAGAGCGGCCCCGCCCAGGTCGAGCTCACCGAACAACTGCACGGGCTCAACCTCAGGCAGCCACAGACGGCGGCACTGCATCACCGCCTCGCGAGCCACCCGCCGCCACCGCTGCGCCTGCCGGGCCGACTTGGCCCCGTCCCATCGCACCACCGACCGCTCGGCCACGAACGGCACGATGCGGTCCACCCCCAGCTCGGTGAGCTTCTGGACGATCGTCTCGGACCGTCCCCCCTTGAGGACGGCGAAGCCCACGGCCAGCACGGGACTCGGGGCAGTCACCGTCACAACCTCACCGATCGGCTCGATCTCGTCGGAGAACCGGCACGGTCGCCACCGGCCAGCCCCGTCACCAACGGTCAGAGGGTCACCGGAACGCAGGCGCAGGACCCGCTCGAGATGGTGCCGGTCGTCGCCGGCCAGCACCGGCGCATCCACATCGGCGACAAGCACATGCGGACCCGACCGGGCGTCACCCGCGGCCGACTCCAAGCGGCTCACCGAAACGCCGTGCGGATCCGACCCAGCAGGCTCTCACTCGGCTCGGCGACCTCCTCGCCCCGCAACTCGGCCAGCCGGCGCACCAGCTCCTCCTGCTCGTCGGTGAGATTGTCGGGAACGTCCACCACCAGCTGGACGAGCAGATCTCCGCGGCCCCGGCCCCGCACGTGGGGAACGCCACGGCCCCGCAGCCGCACCACCGCACCCGTCTCGGTCCCCTTGGGGATCACGATGTTCTCGGTGCCGTCGAGTGTCTCGTACTCCAGCCGGGCCCCCAGAGCGGCCTGGGTGAACGGCACGTGCAGTTCGTGGACCAGGTCGCTGCCGTTGCGGTGGAACCGCGGATGGGGACGGACCCTGGTGTGCACATAGAGGTCGCCGTGGGCACCGCCGCGGGGACCGGCGGCTCCCCTGCCGCTCAACCGCAGCGTCGTGCCGTCGTCCACCCCCACCGGCACCTGCACGCTGTAGGTGCGCCGCTCCAGCTTGCGGCCGTGCCCCTCGCAGTCGCCGCACATCTGCTCGATCATCTCACCCAGACCTCCGCAGAGGTCGCAGGCCGAAGCGGTCACCATCTGGCCGAGCATCGACTGGCGCACCTGGCGGACCTGCCCCGAGCCGCCGCACTTGGAGCACCGCACCGGTGAGGTGCCCGCCGCGGCGCCGCTGCCGTCGCACGACTCGCAGCGCACCGCGGTGCGCACCGTCACCTCCCGCTCGGCCCCGAACACCACATCGTGAAGATCGAGGTCGACGTGGGCCTCCAGATCCTCGCCGGGGGGCGGGCCGTAAGGGCGCGCCGAGCCGAAACCCCCGAAGGGCGAATCGCCGCCGAAGAACGCGTCGAAGATGCTGCCAAGACCGCCGCTGAACGGATCGGCCATGCGGGCCGCCCTGACGTCGTCGGTGCCGAAGCGGTCATACAGGGAGCGCCGCTCAGGATCCGACAGCACCTCGTAGGCCGCCCTCACCTCCTTGAAGCTGGCCTCGGCGGTCGGATCGTCGGGATTGGCGTCGGGATGATACTGGCGGGCCATCTTGCGGTAGGCCCGCTTGAGCTCCTCGTCGGTGGCGTCGCGCTCCACCCCCAGCGTCTCGTAGTGGTCGGCCATCTACGACTCGCTCAGAACTGATGCAGGCTCCCAGCGATCGGCCATCTCAGACTTCGTTGAGGGCCGGGCCGAGGCGGCGGCTCACCGCCGCCACTGCCGACAGCGCCTGCGGATAGTCCATCCGGGTGGGTCCGATGACGCCGATCGTCCCGCCGTCGGTGCCCTCGGTGCTGAAGGGGGCCAGCACCAGCGAGCACTCGGCCAGCGAGGGCACGCCGGTCTCCTCGCCGATGGCCACCCTCCGGCCGCCGTCGATCACCCTGCGCATCAGCGTCACCACCACCAGCTGCTGCTCCAGCAGGCCCAGCACCTCGCTGAGCTGCTCCACCGCGTCGAAGGCGGCGGCCAGCTTGGAGGTGCCGCCCACGAACACCTCGTGATGGGCGCGAGCCTCCCGCAGCGCAGCGATGGCCGCTGCCAGCAGCCTGTCGTCGGGCTGGTCGCAGTCGTCGATGTCGGCCAGGGTCCGGCCCTCCACCCGGCGGGCCAGCCGCTCCGACGCGTCTGCCACCACCTCGGGCGAGGTGTCGTCAGGAACGTCGAGGGTGCGCTTCTCGATCACGCCGTTGGACATGACCGCCACCACCATGACCGTGCCTACCGACAGCTCCACCAGCTGGGCCGAGCGCACGGTGGCCGCCGCCGGGCTGGGCGCGACCACCACCGCCGTCCAGTCGGTGAGGTCAGACAGCAGCCCGGTGGTGTCGCTGAGGATCGACTCGAACCCGCCGTGGGAGACCGCGAAGAAGTCGTTGACCTGAAGCCGGTCGGCGAGATCGAGGGTGGGCGAGGGCGAGCGCCGCCGCCACTGGTCGACGAAGAAGCGGTAGCCCTTGACAGTGGGCACCCGGCCGGCGCTGGTGTGGGGCTGGACCAGGTACTGCTGCTCGGCCAGTGCGGCCATCTCGCTTCGCACCGTGGCCGGCGACGCATCGATGCCGGGCGAGCGCGCCACGCGGCCCGAACCGACCGGCTGGGCGGTACTGATGTACTCCTGAACGACGGCGTAGAGGATGGCGGCCTTGCGGTCGTCGAGCATGCCGGAGATGCTACCCGTCCAGCGTGAGGGCCGAGATGAAGGCCTCCTGGGGAATGTCGACCCGACCGATGCTCTTCATGCGCTTCTTGCCCGCCTTCTGCTTCTCGAGCAGCTTGCGCTTACGGGTGACGTCGCCGCCGTAGAGCTTGGCGGTGACGTCCTTGCGGTAAGCCTTGACCGTCTCACGGGCGATGATCCGCCCGCCGATGGCGGCCTGGATGGGCACCTCGAACTGCTGCCGGGGTATCAGCTCCCGCAGGCGCCCGACCATGGCCCGGCCGTAGGCGTAGGCCTTGTCGCGGTGCACGACGGTGGAGAAGGCATCCACCGCCATCCCCTGCAACAGCACGTCGACCTTCACGAGGTCGGCCACCGCGTAGCCGTCGGTCTCGTAGTCGAGGCTGGCGTAGCCCTGGGTGCGGCTCTTGAGCTGGTCGAAGAAGTCGACCACCACCTCGGCCAGCGGCAGGCGGTAGCGAAGCTCGACCCGCTCCGGCGACAGGTACTCCATGCGCACCAGCTCGCCCCGGCGCGACTGGCACAGCTCCATCAGCGTGCCGGTGTAGTCGGTGGGCGTGATCAGAGCGGCGGCCAGCATGGGCTCGGCCACGTCCGAGATCTGGCCGGCATCCGGCATCTCGGACGGGTTGGACACCGCCACGTCGTCGCCGTTGGCCATGGTCACCCGGTACTCCACCGACGGGGCGGTGGAGATCAGCGACAGGTCGAACTCCCGCTCTAGGCGCTCCCGGACGATCTCCATGTGCAGCAGGCCCAGGAAGCCGCAGCGGAAGCCGAAGCCGAGCGCGCCGGAGGTCTCCGGCTCGTAGTTGAACCCGGCGTCGTTGAGGCGCAGCTTGGACAGGGCGGCCCGCAGGTTGGTGAAGTCGTCGCCGTCGGTCGGGTAGAGGCCCGAGAACACCATCGGCTTCGGCTCCGAGTACCCCTCCAGCGGCTCGGACGCCGGCCGGGCCTCGTCGGTGACGGTCTCGCCCGAGCGGGCCTCACCGACATCCTTGATGCCGGCGATCAGGTATCCGGTCTCGCCGGGGCCGAGACGGCCGACGACCTCGTTGGCCGGAGTGCGAACACCCACCTCGTCGGCGCCGTGCACCGTCCCGGCCTGCATGAACCGCACCCGTGAATCGGCCGCCAG
Organism: Acidimicrobiaceae bacterium; assembly: GCA_009835735.1. GTDB lineage: Bacteria > Actinomycetota > Acidimicrobiia > Acidimicrobiales > Aldehydirespiratoraceae > Aldehydirespirator. The sequence continues at coordinate 5,272 of VXWX01000098.1, read as the reverse complement.
CACGCCGTTGACCACCCGCACCGACGACACCACCCCCCGGTACTGGTCGAAGTGGGAATCGAATATCAGCGCCTGGAGGGGCGCGTCGGCCGACCCCTGCGGAGGCGAGGTGCGCTCCAGGACCGCGTCGAGCAGCTCGGCCACGCCGTCACCGGTCTTGGCCGAGATCTGGAGAATGTCGACGGCGTCTATGCCGAGCACCCGCTCTATCTCCTCCGCGCAGCGGTCCGGGTCGGCCGCGGGAAGGTCGATCTTGTTGAGAGCGGCCACCACATCGAGGTCGTTCTCCATGGCCTGGTAGCAGTTGGCCAGGGTCTGGGCCTCGATCCCCTGGGCCGCGTCCACCACCAGGATCACCGACTCGCAGGCCGCCAGCGACCGGCTGACCTCGTAGCTGAAGTCCACGTGGCCGGGCGTGTCGATCAGGTTGATGACATGGTCGCGCCAGTTCAGACGGACCGACTGGAGCTTGATGGTGATGCCCCGCTCGCGCTCGAGGTCCATCGAGTCGAGGTACTGCTCGCGCATCTCGCGGGCCTCGACCGCGCCGGTCAGCTCCAGCATCCGGTCGGCCAGCGTGGACTTGCCGTGGTCGATGTGAGCGATGATCGACGTGTTGCGGATGCGGTGCAGGTCCATGGGGCTCTCGGTCGGCTCCCGAGGGTGGGACGCGACGGTAGGAAACGGTGGGACGACGGGCCCGCAACGCTAGCCTCGACCGTCGGCCCTACGGCCCCAAGACGACGGCAGGTGAGTGTGGCCAACATCAAGTCCCAGATAAAGCGCAACCGGCAGAACGAGAAGCGCCGCCTGCGCAACCGCACCGTCCGCTCCGAGGTGAACACCCGGACCAAGGCGGCGCTGGACGCGGCCGAACACGACGACGAGACCGCGGATGAGACGCTGCGCCTAGCCATCAAGCGGATCGACAAGGCCGCGACCAAGGGCGTCATCCACAAGAACACCGCCGCCCGCCGCAAGAGCCGGCTGGTGCGGGAGATCGAGCGCCTCCGGTCCGAGGAGGACTGACCGCCGGCCGCTGGTCAGCGGGCCGACAGCGCAGCCAGCCGGGCGACCAACACCTCCAACACGAGTTCGTCGGGCCAGTCGACCGTTCCCCTCAGGGCTAGATCGGCATCGGCCAGCAGCCGGATGGCCCGGGCGATTCTCTCGGAGCCCAGCTTGCGGGTCTGGCCCAGGATCTTGCGGGCCGGGAACGTCGAGCCCTTCATTCCCAGGATCTCCGCGGCCTGGCGCTCGTCGGCCGCGTCCGCTCCGTCGAGGCGCAGCATCCGCTGGTAACGGCCGTGCAATGCGGCCAGCAGCTGGAGAGGATGGCGTGACGGCAGCAGGCGGTGCAGCACCCTCAGCGCCTCGGTTTTGTCGCCGCGGTCGATGGCGTCGTCGAGCTCCCAGGGCACCACGGAGCCGGGATCCCCGCCGTATAGGGCCACGTCGTCGGCGGTGACGGTCGCTCCTGATCCCAGCGCACCCTCCAGGGTCCGCAGCAGTCCGACGATGTTGCCGCGGTCCGCCCCCACCAGGTCGTCGACGGCCGCCGCCGCGGCCGGCTCGAAGTTCAGGCCCGACTGCTCCAACTGCTTCTTGAGCCATTTGTTGGCCTCGGACCGGCCCCTCGGCGGGGTCACGTCGAGGGAGCTGCCGCCGGCCGCCTTCACCGCGGCGGCGAGATCCTTGGGCACGCCTGGCAGGCGGCCGCCCATCGCAGGATCCACTCCCCGCTCCCACACCAGCACCAGATCGGTGGTGGCGGGCAGCGTCTCGAGCAGGCGCACCAGCGCGTCGCAGTCGCCGGAGCGGGCGAACCGGGTCAAGTGGCGTCCCACCACTACCCGGCGGGGGGTCAGGAACGGCTGCGTCTGGGCCGCATCCACTAGCGGGGCCAGGCGCCACCCGCCGTCGGGGTCCCGGAGGTTGGCCTCGTCGAGCTGTTCCAGAGCCAGGTTGCGGTCCTCGTCGCCCAGCGTCTCCTTGACGATCCTCGCCACCGCCTCAGCCACCAGCACTGGGTCGTCGCCGGTGACGAGTTGGACGCTCATAGTGGCCGGATGATACGGCCACCCGACCGGCCAGCGCAGCGGCCTCCCTCCCCCACCCGAAATTCCTGTCGTTAAGGACCTCCGGGAGCCTCAACTACAGGAATTTCGGAGGAGGCGGCGAGGCTGACCGCGACGACGAGGTCTGGGGCGTCGGACACGACCTCGACATCGACCGTGCCGACCTGCACGATGTCGCCGGATCGGACGGTGCGCGCTCCCGGCACCCGGTGCATGGTCGGGGCTACCACAGCCGCCATCCGGTAGCGGTCCGTGAGCGCCAGCACCGCGTGGGCGTCAGACGCGCCGCCGCGGGAGGCCACCACCAGGTCGACGCGCCGCACGCCCGCGAGCCGAAGCGACTGCAACAGATCCCGGGGCCGGGCCTGCCCGTCGAGGACGACCACCACTGCGGACTCGTGCCGGAACAGCCGAGCACCGCCAGCCTCCGACCAGCCCGGCGGGGGCGACGCCGCCGCCAGCACGCTGACCGCCATGGCGACCGTTACCACCGCGGCGCCCAGCACACCCAGCGGCCGGGCTCGCTCCAGCCTGCGGGACACCAGCACTAGAGCTACCCCGGCTCCCACAACAGCCGCGCCACCGGCACCGAGCATCGCGGGAGGCGCGGCCGCGGAGGCCGCAGCGACGCTTCGCACCCACCACAGCAGCGCGGCGGTGGGCCGGTGAATCAGCCACGCGACCGGCTCGCCGGCCAGACCGGCACCTAGCCCGCCGGTGAGGCCCCACATCATCACCGGCGCGGTCGCGGGTCCCGCGATCACGTTGGCAGGCAGCGAAGCCACGGGAACGGCACCGAACACGGCCACCAGCAGAGGCATCACCGCCAGCTGGGCCCCGGCGGTAGTGGCCGCGGCCAGTCGCAGCGGGCGGGGGCCGGGCAGCATCTCGGTCAGCGCGGGCGTGATCCAGAGCAGCCCGCAGGTGGCGCAGACCGAGAGCTGGAAGGCCAGGACGCGTATCAGGAAGGGATCGGCCACCAGCACTGCGGCCACCGCCCAGGCCAGGGTCCGCCGGCCGGTCTCGGGCTGTCCGAGCGCCGCGCTGGTGACGGCCACTCCCGCCATGGTCACCGCTCGCAGGACCGACGGCTCGAAGCGTGTCAACACTGCGAATACCGCCAGCAGCGCCAGCAGCACGATCAGGCGGACACCAGGGCGGGCCCGCACCGCCAGCGGCGACGCCAGCGCCAGCACGAAGGCCACGTTCTGGCCCGACACCACCAGCAGGTGCCCTAGGCCCGCGGCCCGGAAGTCGTCGTAGAGGCGGGGCGACTGGCTGCGGTCGTCGCCGTAGACCATCCCCGCGAACATGGCCCGGCTGTCGTCGGGCAGGCTGCCCGCTCCCGACTCCAGCAACCGCCTGATCCGGTTGGTGAACGCTCCCAGGGGCGCGGCGTCGGCCCGGTCGCCGACGGTGTCGACGTTGAGGGTGGAGGCCACGTGCCGCCAGCGGTGCCAGTCGCTGGTGGCGGGCCGGGCGGTGCCCGAGATGTGCACACGCTCACCGGCCAGGGCGTCGTCCAGCCGGGCGGCTACCGCTCCGTACGCCCTGGCCTCGACCCGGGCGTCGCCATAGCGGACCGTGACGCGGATCCCATGGGTGCCCAGCGGTCTGGGATCGTCGAGCAGGGTGACCCAACCCTCCACCGGCCCGTCGGGCGGATTGGCGAGCCCTTCCAGCGCCTTGGAACCGAAGAAGCCGGCGAAGGCCGCGAAGACGACCAGCACGAGAAGCGGGCTCGGCCGCCAGAGGCAAGCCGCGACCAACGCAATCGCTGCGGCCAGCGGGACTCCGACCAGCAGCCACGACCCCAGCGCGGCGCCCGCCGCAGCCGCGTAGGGCATCACCGCCCCGCCCCAACTCCAGCGAGATTGCCCCACCCCAGCAGGCCGTTCACTCACGGGCCATCCACCGTTGCCAGGGGGCGGATCTGTTCGAGCTTGACCGGGCCGATGCCGGAGACCTCGACTAGCTCGTCGACCGTTGCGAAGGGACCCGACCGGCGTCGGTGCTCGACTATGGCGACCGCCAGCGCAGGGCCGATGCCCGGCAACTCCTCCAGCGCGGCCGCGTCCGCGGTGTTGACGTTCAGCCGTGCGCCCGCCGCTCCGGCCCGGCTGCCGTCGCCCGTGCCGGCGGTGACTGGCACGACCTCGGGTCCCGCCGACTCCCCGACTTCCGGCACCCATAGGCGCGCTCCGTCGATCAGCGGCTCGGCCAGGTTGAGCCGCATCCGGTCGGCCTCGGCCGTCAGCCCGCCGGCGGCTTCGACCGCGTCGGCGACGCGGCTGGTGGCGGGCAGCTCGTGCAGGCCGGGCCGGACCACCGCCCCGACGACGTCCACCACTATCCGGCCCGGGTCCGGCATTGGCGACGGACCCGGCACGGGGATCTCCACAGAGCCGGCCATAGGAAGAATCTCGGCGGGGTCCGGGCCGGGCGGAGAACGCAACGCCCACCAGCCCCCTGCCGCGGCCCCGACCACTCCCAGCAGACCGAGAACGACAGCCGTCGCAGAGATTCCCAGACGGTCGGCCAGCACTCCGGGGGACGGAACCGCGAACCTACGGCCGCCACCGGGTGGCGTGTCCACTGAACATCTCCCGTGTCGCCTGCAATCAGGCCGACACGAGAAGGCAGCCGGCTAGCCGCCCGTGAGACTAGCGCTGGCTAGAACAGGGCGGTCGAGAGCCTTTTGCGCCAGGCTGAGGTGCGGGGGTCGTCGGGCCCGAGCACCTCCAGCAAGTCGACGAAACGCTGGCGGGCGTCCTCATCGCTCTTGACGGCAGACAGCAGCTCGGCCAACTCGGCCTCGATGCCGGATGCCCCGTCGGCGGGAGCGTCGCCCGACTCCTGTACCCGGGCTAGGGCGATCAAGCGCCGAGTCTCCGGCGACTCTGGGACCCGTTCCAGCAGCCCGACCGCCTCGGCGGCGCGGCCGTCGTCGATGAGGAGCGCGGCCAGAGCAGTCACCGCGGCCGCGTTGTCAGACTCGATCTCGAGGGCGGCTCTCAGTGAGGCCTCATCGCCCGCCGCTATCAGCCTCTCGATCTCGGTCATCTCCGGTGTGGGCAGCAGTCGTTGCACGAACTCGCGCACCGCGGCCTCGCCCTGGGCTCCGAGGAAGCCGTCGGCGACCTGGCCGTCCACCATGGCGTAGACGGCCGGGATCGACTGGACCCGGAACGCCT
>VXWX01000150.1 GCA_009835735.1 Acidimicrobiaceae bacterium | reverse complement strand
CCGCGCTCGACGAGTTGAAGGCTCACGTGGAAGCCGGCGCCGGATCCTGAGACCGCCTCCCGGACCAGCATGTTCTGCGGCCTAGACATCGGCGGCACAAAGGTGCTAGGGGTGGCCGTCCACCCCGACGACCTCACGACGCCCGTTGCGATTCGGCGCGACGCGACCACAGCCGACAGCGACGCTCTGGTCGACACGATCATCCGGATGGTCGCCGCCCTCGAATACGAGTGCGGCAGCCCCTTCTCGGCCGTCGGCGTGGGAATCGCCGGACTGGTCGACGCCAACGGGGTGCTCAGGTACTCGCCCAACATCGACGGCGTGCTGGATCTCGACCTTCGCCGCCGGCTGCGCTCGGAGTGGCGACGGCCCGTGGTGGTCGAGAACGAGGCGACTGCTGCGGCCTGGGCGGAGTCGCTCCACGGCGCGGGCCGCGGCAGCAGGCATGTTGCCCTGGTTGCGCTGGGCACCGGGCTGGGGACGGGGTTCGTGTTCGACGGGAGGCTGTACCGGGGCTGGAATGGCTTCGCGGGCGAGTCGGGCCACATGACCGTTGAAATGTCTGGCCCGGAGCACGTCACGGGCGCGAGAGGCCCATGGGAGTACTACGCGTCCGGCACCGGCCTCGGTCGCCTGGCCCGCCAGGCCGCCGCCCGAGGCGACCTCGACAGTGCCGTCTCAGAGGCCGGCTCGGTGAGCGCCATCAGGGGCGAGCATGTCCACGCCCTGGTCGCCAAGGGAGACCCCGACGCCCTGGTCGTTCTGGACGAGTTCTGCCGCTGGGCCGCGGTCGGCGTGGCCAACCTCGTGCATGTGCTCGACCCGGAGGTGGTGGTCATCGCCGGGGGGCTGATCGACATCGGTGAGCCGCTGGTACGGGGCATCGAGGCCTGGACTCACCGCCTGGTGCTCGGCGGCGACCACCGGCGGAAGGTCCAGGTGGTCCCCGCGCAACTCGGCAGCCAGGCCGGCGCGATCGGCGCCGCTCTGCTCGCCTCGGAGGCCGCGTGATGCGGGTCGGGATACTCACCGGGGGCGGAGACTGTCCGGGTCTCAACGCTGTGATCAGAGCGGTCGTGCGCAAGGGGGAACGGCGCTACGGCGACCACATGATCGGGTTCATCGACGGCTGGCGGGGAGTGGTGGACGACGATTGGGTGCCGCTCGACGTCGAGGCCTGCCGCGGCCTGCTGCCGAAGGGCGGAACGATGCTGGGCACGTCGCGCCACACGCCGTTCAACCTTCCCGACGGCATGTCTCGCGCGACCGAGACGATGCGCGGCCTCGATCTCGACGCCCTCATCGCCATAGGGGGCGAGGGCACCTTGTCATGCGCGTCGGAGATGTCGGACCGTGGCTTCGAGGTCGTCGGAGTGCCCAAGACGATCGACAACGACGTGGGCATTACGGAGAGGACCTTCGGGTTCGACACCGCGGTGACAGTGGCCACCGAGGCCATCGACCGGCTCCACACCACGGCCGAGAGTCATGCCCGCGTCATCTTCGTCGAGGTGATGGGCCGCAACGTGGGCCACATCGCCACCTGGGCCGGGATCGCGGGGGGCGCGACCTACACCCTCGTACCCGAGGAGCCATTCGACCTCGACGACCTGTGCGCGGCCCTGCTGCGTCGCCAGGCCCGGGGACGGTACGCGTCCATCGTGGTGGTAGCCGAGGGCGCCAGGCCGAAGTCGGGCACCTTCGAGGTGGCCGAGCCCCCGGTCGACGCCTACGGGCACAAGCGCCTCGGCGGCATCGCCACCGTGATCGCGGCCGAGGTCGAGGCCCGCACGGGACTGGAGACCCGGGTCACCATCCTCGGACATGTGCAGCGGGGAGGTTCGCCCACCCCGTTCGACCGGGTGCTTGCCACCCGGTTCGGGGTCGCAGCCATCGACGCTGTCCACGATGAACACTTCGGTCAGATGGTGGCTCTGCGGGGCGGCGCGATCGAGCTGGTGTCGTTGCAGGAAGCCACCGCGCGCCTGAAGCCGGTGAACCGCGAACTGCTCGACGTGGCCCACACCTTCTTCGCCTGATCATCCCTCGCCTGAACCCTTCGCACCAGAGGCCGAGCGAGCGCCTAGCCCTCCTCGTCCACGTCCACGTCCTCGTCGTCATCCTCGGCGGGCGCAATGGTGGTGGTCGCCGGCGCGAAGTCGGGCTGGAACTGCTCGTAGGCGCTCGTTCGGAGCACTGAGCCGGGCTCGGCGTCGGCGTCGCTGGTGGGGACGGACACCTCCTGGCCGTCGAGCAGGATCCGGACACCGTCGATGCCCTCGGTTGCAGAGGCGGTGAACACCAGCTGGGCGGCCGCGAACTCGAGCTCGTCGGCCGAGGGCGGCTGATCCTCTCCCTCCGGCGACAGGTGCACGATGTCGACGGTGGCCACGCCGTCGACCACGGTGGCGCTCAAGATCTCGAACAGCTCCAGGGTGTTGAAGTAGCCAGCGTCGGATTCCTCTGGCGCGGTCGCCTCACCGAACAGGGTCGCCAGCACATCCTCCAGCGTGGCGCTGCGACTCACCTGGCGCTCCACCTCCACCACGATGGTGCGCTCGATGTCCTGGGGATTCGTCAGCAGGTAGACGGTCCGGGGCTCGGTCAGGAGCGGGGCGGGAACCGTAGTGGTCGTGGATGCGGTGAACCCAGGCCTGAGACTCTCGGGCAACTCCTCAGGATCGATGGCCTGCGCCGTCTCATCGGTCGGCAGCCCGCAACCGGCGGCCGCGGCCACGGTCAGCACCAGGACGGGCCACAGGCCGACACCACGTCGCCGGGCGCTGCGAAGCAGGCGCCTCACAGCGCCAGAGCCTCCTCGGACTCGTCGTCCACCGTAGCCACCGGCAACTCGACGACGAAACGAGCGCCCCGGGTCGCGTTCGGGCGGTCCTCCACCCAGACCCGGCCACCGTGCAGTCCCACGTGCTCGGCCACTAGGGCCAATCCCAAGCCCGATCCCGAGTCCTTGCCCCGCCGCCCGCCGGCACGGCCCCGGTGGAAGCGGTCGAAGATCAGCTTGCGCTCCGCGAGGACTACGCCCGGGCCGTTGTCCTCAACGCCGAGACGCACCAGGCTGTCGTGCCGGTCGAGGTTCACCCGCACTTCGCCGTCGCCGTACTTGGAGGCGTTCTCGACCAGGTTCGACACCACCCGGCCGAGGCGGCGCTTGTCGGCCAGCAGCACGGTGGTCTCCATGCCGGGGGCGGCCTCGAAGTCGACGACGGCGGTCGAGTCGAGCCCGAACTGGAAGATGGCGTGCTGGACGAACTCGACGATGTGCACCTCCTCGGCCTCCAGGTCGGCGGTGCCCACGTCGTAGCGGTTGATCTCCAGCAGATCCTCCACCAGCCGCCGGAACCGGGAGATGTCGTCGCTGAGCAGGTCCAGCGCGGTGCGGCCCCGGTCGCCCAGCTCATCGGCCATGTTGTAGAGCACCTCGACCGAGGCCGTCAGAGTCATCAGGGGCGACCGCAGCTCGTGGCTGACCTCCGACGCGAAGCGGGCGTCGCGGGCGATCCTCTCCTCAAGGGCCCGGGCCATCTCGTTGAACGAGGCGGTCAGTGAGGCCAGGTCGGCGTCGTCGGGCGGCGTCAGCCGGGTGTCCAGCGCGCCCGCGGCCAGCGCCTCGGCCGCGGTCCTCACCTTGACCAGCGGGTTGAGCATCCGGCCCGCGGCCCACCAGCCGACGGCCGCCGCGAACACCGTTGTGACTGCGGCCACGCCGAACAGGATGAAGGCCAGCGTGCCCAGCGTGTCCTCAATGTCGTCGAGGGGGGCGGCCTCGAAGTAGATCGCGTCGGTCGGGGGACCGGGTATGGGGACGGCGGACACGACGGCGGCCCGGGAGCCGATCGTGGTGCGCATCCGCGCCGGCGTCCCCGATTCGACCAGCTCCAGCAGCGAGGCGGGGACCGTCTCCCGATTGAACACGAGGGGGTCGGCCGAGGTCCACTCGTCGCCGACCCGCAGCAGCGGGAACGTTCCCGAGGTCTGCCTCAGCCGCTCGACGATGGCCCGGCGGCCCTCGTCGTCGGTCTCGGCGGTGAGCTCGTTGCGCACGCGCCGGCCGTTGTTGGCGAACACCGAGAAAGCGGTCTCGTCGCGCTCCTCCAAGAGGTTCTGGCGGGTCAAGGCCAGGGTGGCGAACGAGATGGTGGACGCCAGTAGCAGCCCGCCGACCGCGAAGGCGGAGGTGATGCGGCGGCGTAGTCCCCGCCTGACGAAGAGGGGCAGCAACCTCGGGCGCCGCACTACGGCTGGAGCTTGTAGCCGAGCCCGCGCACCGTCACCACATGGCGTGGGTTGGCCGGGTCTGGCTCGATCTTGGTTCGCAGCCTGCGCACGTGGACGTCGACCAGCCTGCCGTCCCCGAAGTATCCGAGACCCCACACCCGTTCCAGCAGCACTTCCCGGCTGAATATCCGGCCGGGGCTCGAGGCCAACTCCACCAGCAGCCGGAACTCGGTCTTGGTGAGGTGAGCCTCCGTGCCGGACACTCGAACCACTCCCTCGTCGGGGAAGATCTGCAGGTCGTTGAAGACGATTTCGCTACTGCCGTCCTCGGAGGACCGCGCTCGCCGCAGCAGAGCCCGGATGCGGGCTGAGAGCTCCTTGGGAGCGAATGGCTTGGTGAGATAGTCGTCGGCGCCGGCTTCGAGGCCCGCCACCACGTCGTGAGTATCGGAACGAGCTGTGATCATCACAATGGGAACATCGCTCGCCTTGCGGATGGCCCGGCAGATGTCGAATCCGTCGATTCCGGGCAGCATGATGTCGACCAGGACCACGTCGGCGGGCACGCGGTCGAACGCGGCCAGAGCCTCCTCGCCGGAGGCGACCTCGTCCACTTCCCAGCCCTCGTCCTCCAGGGCCAACCGGAGCGCGGTGCGGATGCGCTCGTCGTCCTCCACGGTGAGGATCCGGGTGGTCACGAGCCCCGACCTTTCCAGGATTCCCCGAACGGCGGGCCGGCTGCGCTCCGAGGCTGCTGGGCCCGCCACTCGGCGGCCGCCCTCAGGGTCAGCACGGCCACGATGCCAGTTCCCGCCGCCGCGCCGATTGCGGCACCCAGCCCGACCAAGCCGGCGGTGGTGGTGCAGCCGCCGTCGCAGCCGAGATCCATCACCGCGAAACCGATCAGGCCTCCGCACACGCCGGCCACGACGATGGCCGAGAACGCCAGCACCCGGGCCAGGAGCGAGGGCGATGAGTCGGGCGGCACGGTGCCGCGCTGGTCCAGCACCACACCGAAGCCTAACCGAGCACCGGCAACGCCCGGAGGGCTGCAACTGCAGCCGACGAATGCTCATCGAATCATGTCACTGGGCGCTGGCACACTGGTGTGATGCGTGGCGGGGTGCGTGGCGGCTCGTGACCGCGGAGCTCAGGGGGCGTCCGCCCGACGGGACAGTCGGGTTCCTCCATGTGGACATGGACGCCTTCTACGCCGCGGTCGAGATGAGACGCCGTCCGGAACTGCGGGGAAAGCCGGTGGTCGTGGGTGGCACCGGCAGCCGGGGGGTGGTCGCCGCAGCCAGCTACGAGGCCCGGGTCTTCGGCATCGGATCGGCCATGCCGTCGGTCCGGGCCCGCCGGTTGTGCCCCCATGCCGTCTTCCTGCCCGGTGACCATTCCCACTACGGCGAGGTGTCCGAGCGGGTGATGGCCATCCTCACCGACGTGACCCCTCTGGTGGAGCCTCTGTCACTGGACGAGGCCTTCCTGGACGTGCGGGGCGCGGCCAGGCTTCTGGGCCCAGCCTCCGAATTGGCTGCTCTGATCCGCGGCCGGATCCTGGACCAGGAACAGCTCACCTGCTCGGTGGGGGTGGCCTCCACCAAGTTCATGGCCAAGCTGGCCACCGAGCGGGCCAAGCCTCGCGTCGGGCCGTCCGGACCGGTGTGGGGCTCGGGCGTCCACGTCGTGGAGGCCGGCACCGAACTCGACTTCCTGCATCCGCTGCCGGCCACGGCGCTGTTCGGCGTGGGTCCGGCAACGTCGCGGCGCTTGACGCGACTCGGCGTCGAGACGGTGGGCGACCTGGCCTCCCTGCCCGAATCGTCACTCGTGGCCGCGCTGGGCACAGCCGCCGGCCGCCAACTCCATCGCTTGGCCAACGGGATCGACGACCGGCCGGTGGTGGTGAACCGCATGCCCCGCTCGATCAGTCACGAGGAGACGTTCCCCCGGGATCTTCACACCGGATCAGAGCTTCAAGCGGAGGCGACCCGCCTTGGCGACGCCGTGTCCCGGCGGCTGCGAGCGTCCAGCCTCGTGGCCCGCACCATCGTGCTGAAGGTGCGCTTCGGAGACTTCAAGACCATCACCCGTTCGGTGACGCTGCCCGACCCCACCGACAGCGCCCGCGAAGTTGTAGCCGCAGCCCGCGATCTGCTCGCCGCCATTGACGTCACGCCGGGCGTGCGCTTGCTGGGAGTGGGAGCCTCGGGACTGGTCGAGGCCTCTGCCCAGCAACTGTCCTTCACCGACGGCACCGAGACCCACGACGCGGCCGAGCAGGTGACCGACCAGATACGGGACCGCTTCGGTGCGTCCTCGATCGGCCCCGCGGCCGCCATCCGCGGCGACAGAGGCCTGCGGTCGCCCCTGGACCCCGATCAGCGCTGGGGACCCGACACCGAAGACCCGCAATCCGGCTGAAGCCGGGACAAATGCCTTGACGCAGCGCAGTCGAATCCGGCTATCGTCAAGGCAGATATGCATTGCTGGTGCACATGCCAACGGTGCCGGAGGTGATGGCGTGCCGTTGTCAGAGGACGAACAGCGCATCCTCAGCGAGATCGAGTCGCACCTCTACGAGAGCGACCCCGAACTGGCTCGCGAGGTAGCCGAGACCACCGTCTACACCCACGCGTTCCGCAACATCAAGTGGGCCGCGCTCGGCCTCCTGGCCGGGGTGGTGATCATGGTGTGGCTGCTGTCCACATCGTTCCTGCTGTCGTTCGGCGGTTTCCTAGTGATGCTCCTGTCGCTGCTGTTCCTGGAGCGCAATGCCCGCCGTGTCGGAAAGGCCGGGCTCGGCCAGATGACGGAGTCCATGCGGGGTGGACGGCTGCGTCACGTAGTGGGCGGCGCCGGCTCCCGTATGAGGGACCGCTACGACCGCGACAACCGCAACGGCGACTGACCTCTCCGCCGAAATACCTTTAGTGGGAGACCGCTGAGGTCCCTAGCTACACGAATCTCGAACTACAGGGATCTCGCTCTGAAGAGAGTCGACGGGTCGAACGTCGATAGCAACCGACTCGACAGGCTCGCTTGGCGACGGCACGAGGCAACCACCAGCGACCCCAGAACTCCGGCGCGGACCGCCATCGACGCGGAGGTGTTGAGGGCGTAGCGCCCATGCGTGACCAGGGTCGCAAGTTCGGAGACGGGGCCGACCTCTCCACGAGTCGCCACCACCCGCCGGGCTAGCTCGAGGGGGGTCTCGAACGTCCTGGGGGCGAGCCCCGCCAAAGCCAGGGCCTCAACCGCGTCGCCCCACCACTCCTCGATCAGACCAGCCGGGTCGTTGGCCAGTCGAGCCCGGACCTGGCGGCGACCCAGGCGGCGCAGCACAGGTACGGACCCCAGCACCAACGCCGCCGCGGCCAGCACCAGAACGCCCACGGCCACCAGACGCGGGACTCCTTGCCCGAAGAGACCGGCGGAATCGCTGGACGCGGCCGACCGTTCGGCCGCGTCCGATCCGGAGGCCGCATCCTGATCGAGCGGGCTCCTCAATCCCGCAAAGCCGGATCCAGCCGCGTCGCCGGATACTCCAGACGACGCGGCGTCCGGCTGGGAGGCGCCCAACTCCCCCGATGGTTGGAGTCCGGCCTGATTGGCGACATGGCCGGTGATCGCGAAGTCCCCAGGGGCACCCCGGCCCGGGGTCGGTTCGAAGCGGACCCAGCCGGTGCCCGCGAAGTAGACCTCGGGCCAGGCATGGGCATGCTTGCCCCGCACGACGTAGGCCCCCTGCTCGCCCCGCGCCGAGTCCCATTCCCCCCAAGTGAAGCCGACCGCCACCCGGGTCGGCAGGCCAACGCTGCGGGCCATCGCCGCGTAGGCCGTCGCGAACTGCTGGCAGTAGCCGGCGCGAACGTCGAAGAGGAACTCCTCGAGGCTGTCGGTGCCGTGGTCGGAGTGCACCTGGAGGTCATACCGGAACCCGCCGTCCAGCCGGAAGTAGTCCTGCAGCAGCAGAGCTCGGTGGTAGTCCGAACGGCTGCCCGCGGTGACCCGCTGCGCCTCACTGAGCACGACCTGGCGTGCATCGTCGGGAAGCTGCGTGTTGAAGGCCAGGAAGTCGGGGTCGAGAGCCGACGTGTCGACGTTGCGGAGCCGGTCGGGATCGGCGATCGCGGGAACCACCGACTCCGCGGAGTAGGTGAAGCGGCTGGGGCCGCTCAGTGCGGCCTGCCGTGCCTTGATCAACGAACCCGACGCGGTCTCGTACTCCAGGGCCACTCCGCCGTCATCGATGACCCTCCGCGGCTCGAAGGCCACAGGCAGGTAGGAGTTGCCCAGTCCCGAGAGCGACACCGTCTGGACGATGGCCGCTCCGGCTGTCGCCGGATCGATCGTGCCCGCCAGAGGTCCGCTCGCGTCCGCGTAGTCCGAGCGGGCCCCCCACCCGTTCCCGTCGAACTCGTCGAGCGATGTCAGCCTCCAGTACTGGCGCTCGTCCTGGAGCACCTCCACCGTGAACAGCTCACGATCGGACAGTTCGACCAGACGGCTACGAACTTGGACCAGCGGGCTGACCAGAATCCTCGGACCATCCGGAGTCCCGTCGGAACCGGACGTCGATCCGGCGTCCGTCGATCGCAACTCGAAGTCGGCCCACGGCTCGGGCGGCGGGCTGGGACGGTCGACCCACGGCGCGGCGTCGGTCACCTCGAGCTCGGCGAGATCGACCCACGGCTCCGCGCTCGCTCCGGGAAGCCACGGGCCGGCAACGGCTCCAGACACCACGGCCAGCATCAGCGCCGCGCTCGCGGCCCGGGCCATGGCCCCCGTGCCCCGTCCCGGCCGCGACTCGATCCACGTATCGACCCGCCGGTTGCGCAGCCAGAGGGCGACCATGGTGGCTCCGATTGCCCCGCTGAAGAGCGCTCCGTGCCTCACCGCCCCGTCGCCTGTTCCGGCCGCCACCGTGAACCCGTACACCGCCGAGGCCGGAACGACGGCGGTGACCGCGGCACGCATGCGGAAGGCGGCCGTGTCGGCCAGGAAGGCGCTGGCCGCCAGCGCCGCGGCCGCGCTCAGGACCAGGCCCGGTGCCGGCACGACCGGCGCCGATGAGGCATTGACGACGCTCCAGGCAACCACCAGGTGATCGCGCGCCGCACCGACGGTGTCGACGGTGGGCAGCACGAGCCATGCCGTCTCGGGATAGAGCAGCACGGTGGCCGTCACCGCCAGGCTGGCGCCGCAGACCAACGCAGCCGCCAGCACCGGCAACCGGGCGCGCCGGGCCGCGGCCGCGATCACGTGAGCCACGACCGCAAGCGCCAGGACGTCGGAAAGGAAGGATCCGTCGGTGAACAGTCGCGACATGCCGGCCCCGACGACGACGGTCACCGAGACTAGAGCAGCCTCCGACAACCAGTCGTAGGAGCGTGCGCGGACACCGCCCGGCGTCCGCATCGCAGAACTCATGGGTGGGCGGGCACCATGCGACCCGCCACTGCAACCAGCCGCCACAAGCCTGGAAGCTGGCCGGGGCCGGTCAGGTGTATCCAGCGGCCCTCGAGGTCCGCGGCCGGCGAGGTCGGCCCGCGATGGCCGGATCCGTGGGTGACGACCAGCGAGGCGCCGAGGTGCCGGGCCAACTCATGGCGGGCGCCGGCGTCGTCGATGGCGGCACCGGACGCGGTGACCGCCACGACAACGGATGCGCCGTCCGTCGTGGTGGTCTCGATTGTGGGCCGCCCGCCCTCCAGCATGGCCAGGAACTCCAGTGCCGCACCGATGTCGTACCGGTGGGCGAGCAGGGGAGTGCCGCGGCCGTCGGTGGTGAGGATCCGAGCCTCGTCGCCGGAGCGGAGCACCGCGCTGACGATCGACGCGGCCACCGAGGTGGTGTGATCCTGCACCGCGGCGGTGTCGCCGGGTGGACGGGTGTCGATCACGACCGTCATGCTTCCCGGGCGGGAAGGCTGGAACCGGCGGACGACGAGTTCGTCGAGCCGGGCTGTCGAGCGCCAATGGATGTGGCGGAGGTCGTCGCCCTCGGTGTAGGGGCGCAGGACATCGAACTCCTCGCTGGTGAGCCCGAGTGACCGGCGGCGAAACTCGACGGGCAGGGACAGATCACCGCCGACCGGCAGGCGCAGCGACGCCAGTTGCTCGACCGGTGGATGCACGATCACGCGTGTGCGGCTCTTGAGGATGCGGCGCCGGCGGGCCAGCCCGAGCGCGTCGCCGTCCTCGACGAGTGTGGGACCGATCTCCAGGACACCCCGGCGGGCAGGCTGCAGCCGATAGCTCCTGGCCACCGCAGCTCCGCCGGGCACCGGCGCTATACGGAAACGAGCGTCGTCCGGCCCGGTGACCTGCTCGGAGATGCGCACGGTGGGGGACGGCAGGCGGGCCCGGTTCTCAACCTCCAGCCGCACGTCCAGCGGCTCGGCGACGGCCACCATCACCGACGAGACCCGCCGCCTGACGGACAGCCGGGACGGATGGACGAGACGCACGGCCAGGGCCATCACCACGGCGGTCGCGGCCGTGGCCCCGATGATGTAGAGCTCCAAGATCGCGAAGACCCGCCCGGCTGCGACCGCAGCGACCCCGATCAGTAGCAGCCTCCAGCCGACCGGGGTCGGCATGTCAGTGTCTCCCGCTCTTGTTCGCTGCGTTCACGGGCCGCTCGGCCTCAGGCCCGCTTGCGGGGCACGGGCACGGAGTCGATGATCTCGGTGACGATGTCGCTGGACCGCACACCCCGCACACGGCTGTCGGGTTTGGGCAGGAGCCGGTGCGGCAGCATGGAGGGAGCCAGCGCCTTGATGTCGTCGGGCGTTACAAAGTCGCGGTTCTGCGAGGCCGCCCTGGCCCGCGCCACCCTCAGCACAGCCAGCACACCCCTGGGGGACAGGCCCAGCGACAAGCCGGGATGGCGGCGGGTGGCACTGGCCACCTCGAGCAGGTACGAACGCAGCGCGCCCGAGACATGAACCTCCTCCAGCCGGTCGGACATCCACCGCACGACGGCCGCGTCGGCCACCGGTCCGATGAGGTCGACAGGCTCCTGGGCGCCTCTGTCCATCAGGATCGAATCCTCGGACTCGCGATCCGGATAGCCGACTTCGAGTCGCATGAGGAAACGGTCCAGCTGACTCTCTGGAAGCGGGTAGGTGCCCTCGTACTCCAGCGGGTTCTGCGTGGCTATGACCGTGAACGGCGACTCGAGGCGCCTGGTCACGCCGTCGATGGTCACCTGCTGCTCGCCCATGGCCTCCAGCAGTGCCGACTGGGCCTTGGGGGAAGCACGGTTGATCTCGTCGGCCAGGACGATGTTCGAGAACACCGGCCCGGGCCGGAATTCGAAAGTTCCGGCGGCCCGGTTGAACACCGACGTTCCGGTGATGTCGACCGGAAGCAGGTCGGGGGTGAACTGGATCCGGCCGAAGCTGACATCGACGCTGCGGGCCAGCGCCTTGCCCAGCGTGGTCTTGCCCACGCCGGGCACATCCTCGATCAGCACGTGACCCCCGCACACCAGAGCCAGTACCAGCAGCTCGATGACGTCGCCCTTGCCCTTGACGGCGAGTTCGATGTTCTGGTGGATGAGCTTGAACTGCTCGTCGAAGTGTCCCATCGCCGCGTCAGCGTATATCGGCGCGGCTTCTAGGCTTTCGGCGTGGGTGCTGTGTTCACGGTCAGGGTGGTCCTCCGGTCGGCCAGGGCTGTAGCGGTCCGACCCCGGCTATGGCCGACGGCGGTCGCTCAACTGGCCCGCTTCGCCCCCGACCGCTGGTGGCGCCGGCCCCCGTTCATTCCGCTGCCTACACCCGGGCTCACCGGCTTCAGGTCCGAGACCATGTACGGCGATCCTGACGTCCCGCCCTCGACTGATGACATCGTGGTGTGGCTGGAATGGTGCCGGACCCAGAACCGCCGCCCCGTCCGCTGACCTCGTGATGCCCGCTCTTGTTCGCTGCGCTCACGGGCCGCTCGGGCCACGGCCTCACGACGCCCATCGCAAGCTCGCGCACAACCGCTCGGCCTCTGGGCGTTCCCGATCCGGCTAGCCTGCCCCCGATGTCCGGGGTGCTGGTTCTCAACGCCACCTTCGAGCCGCTGGCCGTGGTGAGCGCGCGACGGGCCGTGTGCCTGGTCCTGGCCGAGAAAGTAGAGATGCTGCATGCTGCGGGCCGGGCCTTCCGCTCGGAGCGACGCTCAGTGGAAGTTCCGTCGGTGGTTCGGCTGAGCCACTATGTGAGCGTGCCCCGTCCCCGGCACCGCTCCCCGAACCGGCGGGCGGTGTTCGCACGGGACCGGGACTCCTGCCAGTACTGCGGCGACCGGGCCGAGACGATGGATCACGTGGTGCCCCGCAGCCGCGGCGGGAAGCACACATGGGAGAACGTGGTAGCTGCCTGCCGGCGCTGCAACGCCAAGAAGCGGGACCGCTTGCCCAGCGAGAGCGGCATGCGACTCCGGCGGCGTCCCGAGCCACCGTCGCCGTCGACCTGGGTCGAGATAGCGGCCGGAGGCGTGCCCGACGTCTGGACGGCCTACCTGCAGCCACGAAGCGACCGCCGCACCGCGTGAGCGGGCCTGACAGGCCGCCCGAGATGGAGGCCGGCGGCGCCGCGACCTGCTCAAGCGCTCATCCGTGGACGGTGGTCCGTTTGCAGGGCCCGGTGTCGGAATTGCTCGAGTCGACCGAGCCCCCGACAGCTGCCACAAGGTTGGCCAGAATCCACACCGTCACCGGCCCGGGACTCGTGCTGGGCAGCACGCAGAGTCTCGAGACTGCGGATCGGATCCGGGCTGCGGCCGCGGGCACGGTGATCGTGCGACGTCGCAGCGGTGGGGGAGCGGTGCTGCTGCGTCCCGGAGGCCAGGTGTGGGTTGACTTCTTCGTCCCCGCCTCCGACCCGCTGTGGAGCGACGATGTGGCCCACGCCGCTCAATGGGTGGGCGCACTCTGGTCCGCGGTGATCGAGCCCTTCGTTTCCGAGCCGATCTCAGTCCATTCAGGCCGGCTCGTAGCCGACTGGTGGGGGAGGCTGGTGTGCTTCGCCGGGTCCGGTCCCGGGGAGGTCTTCGCCGGCGGGCGCAAGGTCGTCGGAGTCAGCCAGCGCCGTACCCGCTCACGGGTCCGCATTCAGACCACAGCCCGGCTCGGGCACCCCGATACGGCCGCGAGCATCCGGGCAGATGATCGCCGCCTCGACGAGCTTGAACTCCTAGACGTCAACGCAGCCGATCGCGAGACGGGCCGGGCGGTCATGGCGAGCCGCTGCGGCTCCGTCCCGGCCACGGAGGCCGACTTGACGGAGGCGCTGCTTGTAGCCCTGCAGGCGCAGGCGAGAGACAACCGGTAGCAGCCACACAGAGGCCTAGCGGCCGAGCGCGTAGGCGAGTGCGGTTCTTAGCGCGTTTGACTTGCGCTGTGGTGTGAAAGGGAGTACAGTGGTTGGCTGTGGAGTATTTGGGAGCGACCGGACCCGGGCCGAGGGCGTGAGCGTCAACCATGACCGGCCATCGCACCCTATTCGTCGGCGTCCACGAGCACACCCTGGACGGCAAGGGCCGGTTGATCCTCCCCTCGGGATTCCGCAGCCACCTGGCCGGCGGGGCCTACATCACCGCGCTCGACTCCTGTGTGGGCATCCTGCCGGTCGACGAGTTCGCCGAGACCGCCGATCAGCTCCGGTCGCAGGTGGGTGGCGAGCAGGTGGACATCAACGCGCTGCGGAGCTTCGCGGCCCAGGCCGACTTCGTGGTGCCCGACGGCCAGGGACGCATGAGGATCCTGCCCCACCTGCGGGCTGCGGCCGGACTGGAGCGCAAGGTGATCGTCACCGGCATGATCCGCCGTATCGAGGTCTGGAACCCCGACCGCTGGGCAGAGGTTCAGTCGGTGGGCACAGAGCGCCTCGCCGACGCCATTACTCACGGAAGGGGCATCGCCGATGCCTGATCGCAGCGCGCTCCCGCTCCGCCCTGACCGAAACCACCGATACCGAACCAGCAACCCGAGCCGAACCCGATACAAGACCAACCACCCGGACCGCAGCAGCCACCGAAGGGCTGCCCGGTCATGTGCAGTTCCCCGATTGGCAGATGGAAGACCCGTACTCCGCCCGCTTGCCATTAGCTCGATCGGGGGAGAAATCCCGACGTGCGCCGTCGGTCGGGGAACTGCAGATGACCGGGCGCCCGACATGACGGCCGGCACCGGAGAGGG
>VXWX01000142.1 GCA_009835735.1 Acidimicrobiaceae bacterium | reverse complement strand
CGTTCCTGCAGGACAACCCCGAGCTGATGGTCGAGATCTCCGACCTGGTCTGGCGAGCCGTCATGCCCGCCCCCGAACCCGAGCAACCCGACTGGGAGCAGCCGTCGGAGGCCTCAACCAGCGCCGCCGCCTGACGCCCGAGTCGTGGGGCAGGGTCGGCACGCTTCGGCGGAGCCGTGCCCAAGGTGCGAGATGCCATCCAGTTAGTTGAAGCGGATGGCTGGCGGCGTGTCCGGACCAGGGGCAGCCATCGCCAATACCGCCATCCCTCAAAGCCCGGCACTGTCACGATTGCGGGAAGGGCGGGCGACGATCTGCCGCCGCGCACCTGGGCGAGTATCCTGCGTCAATCCGGGCTGAAGGAGCGAGGGTCGCGGTGAAGTACACAGTGGTGATTGAGAGAGCATCCGACAACTTCGCAGCCTATGTTCCGGATCTGCCCGGCTGCGTGGCCACGGGCGACACCCTTGAGGAGTTGATGGAGACCATCCGGGAGGCCATCGAGTTCCATATCGAGAGCCTGCGCGACCACGGCGAGCCGATCCCGGATCCTTCGTGCACGGCCGCTGTCGTAGAGGTTGCTTCAGCCGCCTAGGACTTAGGCGGGTAGCATTCGAATTCTGAGATCGGGCTGTGACTGACTTGAGTCAGCCGGGCAGCACGGTCGGAGGGTCGGGGATTGCTATGCGTGCGGGTTCTCGTCACGGTCCCGGCGACGGAGGAACGTCGGTCTGGCGTCGGCCGCGCTGGCCTGATGGTCGGCTCATGAGCCCGTTTGACGATCGGATTCCGCCGGTAGTTCGAGTGATCGTCTACGCGCTGGCATTCGTCGGATTCTGGTCGTACGGACAACCGGGCAGCGTTTTGAACGCGACGGTTCCATTCGCTCCGGTGGTTCTGGTGCTGTTACTGATCGTGGCTCTGTGCTGCTGGCTCGTGTCGAACGGGCGGCTCTGGGCTCTGGCTGACGCCGCGCCATCGCCACTAGTAGCGAGCGACATGTCCTCATTCACCCCGGCAGCAGGCTTGCAGAGGTTGTGGCGCCCGGCGCGATGGCCCGACGGCCGGTATGTCGGTGGAGGCGACCGGATTGCGGTAACCGCCAGTTGCCTGAGTGCGTTGTCGCTACTCGCGACTGGTTGGGTGTTGGGAACCACGAACGTTGCTGGGTTAGCCGCCAGCAGCGTCTGGTGGAGCGTGGGCGTGCTGCTGTGCCTTCCGATGATTCTTCTGTCGGCCGTCTCCAGCAGGCGGCTGACGACGTTGGCTGAGGACGCTGTCGGGGAAGACGACGCGTGGCAGGCAGCGTCCGGATGACCCAGCGATCCGTCCCGTAGCCTTTGGTCGTGGGCCAGACCTACGCCATCCGCACCTTTGGGTGCCAGATGAACGAGCATGACTCCGAGCGGATCGCAGGCCTGCTCGAGGGCGACGGGTACGAACGCGCCTCCGTACTAGAGGAGGCCGACGTGATGGTGCTCAACACCTGCTGCATCCGGGAGAACGCCGACAACAAGCTGTACGGCGCCCTCGGCCGGCTCAAGGCTGTGAAGGCGAAGCGGCCCGGCGCGCTCATCGCAGTGGCCGGCTGCCTCGCCCAGAAGGACCGTGACCTGGTCCGCGAGCGGGCCGGCCACGTCGATGTGGTGTTCGGCACTCACAACGTGCACCGGGCGGCCGAACTCATCGACCATGCCCGGCGCCACGGACCGGTGGTGGAGATCCTTACTGAGACTGTCCGCGACGATGTCGAGGCGTTCCCATCGGCTCTGCCTGTGCGCAGGGAAGCCGCCCATTCCGCCTGGGTCACGATCCAGATCGGATGCGACAACAGCTGCACCTTCTGCATCGTGCCCGCGGTGCGAGGCCCCGAGATCAGCCGCCCCTTCGGTGAACTGGTCGACGAGGTGCGGGACTTGGCCGCGAGCGGCGTCAGCGAGATCACGCTGTTGGGCCAGAACGTCAACAGCTACGGTCGGGACCTGGCCCTGTCGCGCCGGGGGAGCGCCAACGGCAACGGGCAGGCCGCGTCCACCGGCGACGACGCTTGGTGGTGCGGTGAGACCTGGACCGCCGACCGGAGGGCCCGGCCCCTGTTCGCCGACCTGCTGCGGGCGGCGGGGCAGATGGACGGCATCCGGCGGGTGCGCTTCACCAGCCCGCATCCCAAGGACCTGCGTCCCGAGACGATCGCGGCTATGGCCGAGGTCCCGGCGGTGTGTGAGCACCTACACCTGCCGCTGCAGTCGGGCAGCGACGCCGTGCTTCGAGCGATGCAGCGGGGATACACGGCAGAGCGCTACCTGCGACGGCTCCGGGCCGCACGGGAGGCCGTCGACGACCTAGCCGTCTCCACCGACATCATCGTCGGGTTCCCCGGTGAGACCGAGCACGACTTCGAGCAGACCCTGGAAGTGGCGGCCGAGGCCCGCTACGACAGCGCCTTCACGTTCATCTTCTCGCCCCGGCCCGGAACGGCCGCTGCCGAGATGGGCGACCGGTTCGTGCCCCACGAGGTGTCCGTTGCCCGCTACGAGAGGCTGCGGCGGGTGATCGAGCGCTCCAGCCGGCTCGCGAACGAGGCCCGTATCGGCCGGATCGAAGAGGTCGTCCTCGAGGGGCCCAGCAAGAAGGATCCGTCCGTCGCCACCGGGCGCACCCGGCGGAACACCCTCGTGCACTTCTCGTCACCGGCTGGCCTCGCGCCCCAGCCCGGCACCTACGCCCAAGTCGAGGTCACCGCGGCCGCGGCGAACTTCCTTCAGGGCGAGTTGGCCAGCATCGAGGACCCGCCATCGCCGACGGCAACTCAGAGCTCTCTCCAGGCCCGACGCCTCATACCGGTCGCGGCTGTCTGAGAAGGCGGTGGCGACGGCGCTGGGGGAGCATCCGCTGGTGATCGTCGGCCCGACCGCCTCGGGCAAGTCTGAGGTCGCCATGGGCGTGGCCCGGCTGATCGGCGGCGCCGAGATCGTGACTCTCGACTCCATGCAGGTCTACCGGGGCATGGACATCGGCACGGCCACCCCCACCGCGGCGGAGCAGACCGAAGTGCCCCACCATCTGATCGATCTGGTGGATCCGTCCGAGGACTTTGCCGTGGCCGAACTCCAGGCGCGAGCCAGAGCGGTGATCGACGAGATCCGCGGTCGGGGTGGGGTGCCTGTGCTCGTCGGCGGCACCGGACTGTACGTGCGAGCAGTCATCGACGAGCTCCGGATCCCGGGCCGCTACCCAGAGGTCCGGGCCGAACTCGAGGCCGAGCCCGATACCGCGGCCCTGCACAGGCGCCTGGTCGAGCTCGATCCGCTCGCGGCCGGCCGCATGGAGCCGTCGAATCGCCGCCGCATCGTGAGAGCACTGGAGGTCACTGCGGGCAGCGGCCGGCTCTTCTCGTCTTACGGCCCGGGGCTCGGCCACTACCCGTCAACGCCGTTCGTGCAGGTCGGCCTGCGCTGGGACCGGGAGCGCCTCGACGACCGGATCACGGCTCGCTACCGGAGCCAGATGGCTGACGGCTTCCTCGACGAGGTGGCGGCACTGGCGGTGCGGCCAATGTCCCGCACGGCGTCCCAGGCCCTCGGCTACAAGGAGCTGCTACGCCATGTGCAGGGTGAGACAACCCTCGACGAGGCGCTGGACCTCGCCGTCGTCCGCACGCGTCGCTTCGCCCGCCGCCAGGAGCGGTGGTTCCGCCGCGACCCACGCATCCACTGGCTCGACGCTCCTGTCGCTCCCGCTGACGTGCTCTCCGCCTGGAAGCGCGCCGCAGTGGCCCTCCCAGCCCAGAGGCCGAGCGGGTAGACATGTTCTTGATGTAGTTGTGCCGCTGTCGTGAGGTCAACTACATCAAGAACGGCGGACGGGCCATGAGTGCCGCGTTTGGGATGCTCCTCCCACGCGAGAGAATGCAAGCATGACCGGCAGGCTTCGACTCCACAAGCTCCATGGGCTGGGAAACGACTTCCTCGTCGCGCTCGTCGACGAGCTGCCGGCCGACGTCGACGCGTCCCGCACAGCCGCCGGGCTGTGTCACCGTCGACGAGGCATCGGGGCGGACGGGCTGATCTATGCCGTGCTGGACCCGGCGGGCGGCACCGGGGACCGCGCCGCGGCTATGCGGCTGTGGAACTCCGACGGCTCGCCGGCCGAGGTGTCGGGCAACGGCCTCAGATGCCTGGCCCACGCCATCGCGGTCACTCTTGGATCGGCTGAGCTCGACATCGTTGTGCACACCGTGGCCGGCCCGCGCCGGTGCTCGATACGCCCGACCGCCACGCCTGGGACCGTCACCGGTACCACTGAGATCGGGGCTCCCGGCCCCGGCCCCCAGCCCGATCGGCTCAGCCGCAGCCCGGAGGCCGCTCTGGGATGCGTTCTCGAACCGGGCGCGATCAAGCGGTGGGTCACGTTGGACGTCGGCAACCCCCACGTCGTGCTCTCCGTGGGCGATCCGGCCGAGGTTCCGCTGCATCCCGCCGGACCGGCGGTGGAGGCCATCTTCACCGGGGGTATCAACGTCCATTTCGGCGCGGCCACCGGCGCGGACGAGCTGACCCTGGGCGTGTGGGAGCGGGGTGCCGGCGCAACCGCGGCATGCGGCACGGGCGCGGTGGCCGCCGCGGCCGCCTTTCACCGCTGGGGCGAGGTGGGTCAGAATGTCACCGTGCGAATGGCCGGCGGCGATGCACGGGTAGACCTCTCGGGACCAGTGACCCTCACCGGCGAATCGACCTACGTGGCCGCTATGGACGCCGCCCGTGTCTGACGTCGGCGAGCCGCGGGCGGGCCACGGCGTGCCAGAAAGCGACTTCGACTCCAGCGAGAGCAGCGACGCCCAAGCGGGCGATGACACCCACCGGGGTGGGTTCGGCGAGTTCGGCGGAGACGGGCCCGGACTTATCGATCGCGCCTTCCGGGAGCGCATCGTGCTGGTGGGGATGGTCCGCTCCGGTGGCGACGCTTCCGTCACGGACGCCTCCCTGGACGAGTTGAGCCTGCTGGTGGACACCGCTGGAGCTGATGCCGTCGAGCGGGTCTGCCAGCGGCGGGCCGCGCCCGACCCTGCCACATTCGTGGGCACCGGCAAGGCCCGCGAGATCAGGGCCATCGCCGAGGAGGTCGACTGCGACACGGTGGTGTTCGATGACGACCTCAGCCCCGCGCAGCAGTTCAACCTGGAGAAGCTGCTGGGCCGCACCGCCCTGGACCGCACCGCAGTGATCCTCGACATCTTCGCCCAGAACGCCAGCACCCCGGAGGGAAAGGCCCAGGTCGAGCTGGCCCAGCTCCGCTACCGGCTGCCCCGCCTGAGGGGCGCGGGGCGGCGCCTGTCGCAGCAGGCGGGCGGTATCGGCACCCGCGGTCCCGGCGAGACCCAGCTCGAGGTGGACCGTCGCCGCCTGGAGCGACGCATGCACAAGCTCGAAGGCGACCTTCGCCGCATCGCCGGCCATCGCCGCACCCAGTCCAAAGCCCGCAGCCGCACCCGCAACCGGTCCGCGGCGATCGTCGGCTACACCAACGCGGGCAAGTCGTCGCTGCTCAACCGTCTCACATCGGCCACCGTCGCGGTGGAGGACCGCCTCTTCGCCACCCTCGACCCCACCACCCGGCGACTGGGGCTGCCCGGCGGCGAGACGGTATATGTCACCGACACGGTGGGTTTCGTACGCAAGCTGCCCCACCAGCTGGTGGAGGCGTTCAAGACGACGCTCGACGTTGTCCGGGACGCGGACCTGCTGGTCCATGTGGTGGACGGTTCCGACAGCGACCCCGACGGCTCCATGGCCGCGGTGCGCCAGGTGCTCACCGAGATCGACGCCGACCAAGTCCCAGAGTTGGTCGTGTTCAACAAGAGCGACCTCGGTCCGGGCGCGGCCCGGCTGGCCGAGTGGACAGAGGGCGCGGTAGCGGTGTCGGCCACCACCGGCGAAGGGCTGGAGGGACTCCTGGGCGCCATCGGCGACCGGATGCGTCGTGTTGCCAGTGAGGTGGAGTTGGTAGTGCCCTGGGACCGCGGCGACGTTCTCGCCGGTGTGCACCGGGAGGGACAGGTGCTCGAGTCCACCGCGACCGAGGAGGGCATGAGGGTGCGGGCCCGCATGGAGCCCGGCTCGGTTGGGGCGCTGCGTCGCTACGTGGTCAACGGATGGGACGGCTCGTGACGAAGGGCTTCGTGCCGCCTGTCTATCCCTACGAGCGCTTGAATTCACTGAGGGCTGAGGCGGCCAAGCTGCCCGGCGGCGCGATCGACTGTTCGGTCGGGACTCCCTGCGACCCGCCGCCCCCGCAGGTCGTGGAGGCGCTGGCCGCGTCGGGTACAGAACGCGGCTATCCGGCATCGATTGGCTCGCCGGCATTCCGGGAGGCCGCGGCCGCCTGGGTGCAGAGCCGCTTCGGGGTGGATGTCGATCACGACTCTCAGGTTGCGGCCTGCATAGGCACCAAGGAGTTTGTGGCCTCGCTGCCGCGCTACCTGAAGCTCCGCCTCCCGGACCGCGACACGGTGCTGTACCCGTCGGTCTCGTACCCGTCGTACGCGATGGGCGCGACGCTGGCCGGTTGTCGAGCCGTTCCGGTTGCCGTGGACGACCAGTTCCGCATCGATGTCGACTCGATCACAGGGCGCGACGCCAGACGCGCTCTGTGCCTGTGGGTCAACACGCCGGGCAACCCGGCTGGAGCACTCGACGACCTGGGTTCGGCCGCGGCCTGGGGCAGGCGAAACGGCGTGCTGGTGGCCAGCGACGAGTGCTACGCCGAGTTCACTTGGGATGGGTCGCCGCGCACCATCCTCGAGCACGGAACCGAGGGCGTGCTGGCCGTGCACTCGCTGTCGAAGCGCTCCAACATGGCCGGCGTCCGGGCCGGGTTCTACGCCGGAGACGCCGAGCAGGTCCACTACTTGCGCGAGTGCCGCAAACACGCTGGATGCATGGTCCCCGGCCCCGTTCAAGCTGCCGCGGTGGCCGCCTGGGCCGACCAGGACCACGTCGACGAGCAGGCAGCTCGCTACCAGCGCCGGCTGGGTTGCCTGGCCAGCATCGCTGAGGCGGCCGGGTCGAGCGCGTCCATGCCGGGCGGTGCCTTCTACCTGTGGGTGCCCGCCCCCGCGGGAGACGCCTGGGCCTTCGCGGACATGCTGGCCCGCCGCGCCGGCCTCATCGTGAGCCCAGGCGAGTTCTACTGCGAGCAGCCGGCGAGGTTGGGTCCCCAGGACCCCCGCCACTTCGTTCGCATCGCGGCCGTGCAACCGCTCAAGCGCCTCGAACTGGCGAAGACCCGGCTGCTGGCCGAATAGCCCGCCGTGAATTGGCAGCGTTCTGCACGCATGGCGTGCGTTGTGCCGCCAGTTCGGCATGAACCGGGCCGCGTTGAGGGAATTGGCAGCAGAATGTCCGAATAGCGTGCATATTGCTGCCAATTCTCCCGGTGCTCGTTGGGCGCTGACGGCAGCGGGCGGCAAGTAGCCTCTCAGCCCATGTCCGACCTTGAGTCCCGCATCAGCGAGCTTTGGGCTGCCCGCCCCGACGTGGATGCCGACGATCCGGATGTGGTCGCCACCGTCCGTGAGGCCATAGACGCTCTCGACACCGGCCGGGCCCGGGTGGCCGAGGTGCTCGACGACGGCACGGTGCGGGTCAACCAGTGGTGCAAGCAGGCCATCCTGCTGCTGTTCTCGACGGCCAAGATGAGCACCATCGAGCTCGGCCCCTTCGAGTTCGCCGACAAGATCCCGCTCAAGACCGACTACGCGGCCCGCGGTGTCAGGGTGGTGCCGGGAGCATCGGCCCGCTGGGGCAGCTACCAGGCGCCGGGCGTGATCATGATGCCCAGCTACACCAACATCGGCGCCCATGTGGGGGCCAACACCATGGTCGACACCTGGGCCACGGTGGGGTCATGCGCCCAGATCGGCGCCAACGTGCACCTCTCCGGCGGGGTCGGCATCGGCGGTGTGCTCGAGCCTCCGGTCGCCCAACCGGTGATCGTGGAGGACGACTGCCTCATCGGCAGCCGGTGCATCGTGGCCGACGGCGCCCGGGTCGGGCAGGGGACTGTTCTGGGAGCGGGGGCCATCCTCACCGGGTCCATTCCGGTGATCGACGCCGAGACCGGCGAGGAACTGGGACGGGGCGAGGTGCCGCCCTGGTCGGTTGCTGTGCTGGGCACCCGGCCCCGCCGGTTCGGCGGCGGCGAGTTCGGACTGCCTGCGGTTCTGGTGATCAAGCGCCTGTCAGAGGGCGAGCGCCACGACAAGTCGGCCCTCAACCAGATCCTGCGCGACCACGGCGCCACCACCTGACATGTCCCACGGGCCGCTGCCCGCAGGCGATCTGTTCGCCTTGACGGCCGCGCTGGTCGACGTGCCCTCCGAGAGCTACGCCGAGGAGCTGATCACCGACCTGATCGAGGCCGACCTGCGCCGGGCCGGGCATCTCAGCGTGGAGCGCGTCGGCGACAACCTCGTGGCCCGTACGCAACTCGGACTCGGTCGGCGCATCCTTCTGGCCGGGCACACCGACACGGTGCCGGCCAACGACAACGCCGGCGCCCGGGTCGACGGCGATGTGCTGTGGGGTCTGGGAGCGGCCGACATGAAGGGCGGCGTGGCAGTGATGCTCACCCTGGCCCGGACCGTGACGGAGCCGGCCGTCGACGTCACCTATGTGTTCTACGCCCGCGAGGAGGTCAACGCGGCCGACAACGGCCTGCTGGAGGTGGCCGCGGCCCGTCCCGACCTTCTCCAGGCCGACGTGGCCCTGCTGGGGGAGCCGACGGCAGGCGCGGTGGAGGCCGGCTGCCAGGGCACCATGCGGCTCAAGGTGACGCTGGCGGGGGAGCGGGCTCACACCGCCCGTGGATGGATGGGCCGCAACGCCATTCACCGGCTCGCTGATGTGCTGGCCGTGGTGTCCTCCTACGAGCCCCGGCGCCCCGTGGTGGACGGTTGCGAGTACCGAGAGGGCCTGCAGGCGGTGTATGTGAGTGGCGGGGTGGCGGGCAACGTCGTGCCCGACTCCGCGACCTTGACTCTGAACCACCGGTTCGCTCCGGACCGCACTCCTGAGCAGGCGGAGCAGCACGTCCGCTCGTTGCTTGATCCCGTGCTCGAGGCAACCGACACGGTTGAACTCACCGACATGGCTCCGGGGGCCGTCCCCGGACTCGACGATCCGCTGGTGGCGGCGCTGGTCCGGCGCAGCGGTGCCCCGGCGAGCGCCAAGCTGGGCTGGACCGACGCGGCCTTCTTCGCGGCGCGCGGCGTGCCTGCGTCGAACTTCGGACCCGGCGATCCTCGGCTGGCTCACACGGCCGGAGAACGTGTGCACCGAGACGAGCTCGACTCAGTGCACGCCGCGCTCGAGCGTCTGCTCATCGACGGCGCCTGAACGCCGCGGACAGCGTGGCTGAAGGTGGTGCCTAGTACCGCCGCATCATGGTGACGACCTTGCCGTAGACGGTCACCTCGTCCGGTGTGAACTCCATCGGCTGGAGCAGTTCGTTGGCCGGTTCCAGCACGATGCGGCCGTCACGCCGTCGCAGTGTCTTCACGGTGGCCTCGTCGCCGGGTATGCCGGCCACGATTACCTCTCCGTTCTCGGCGGTGCTCTGGGCCCGGCAGACCACGTAGTCGCCGTCGAGGATGCCGGCGTCGATCATCGAGTCGCCCCGCACCCGCAGCATGAACAGGTCGCCCTCGCCGGTGAGGTCGGCGGGCATCGGCACCAACTCCTCGACGTTCTCCGCAGCCAGCACGCCGGAGCCCGCGGCCACATCGCCCACCAGGGGAACGTGACGCACCGGGCGGCGCTCGAGCGCGGCCCCCGAGTTCTCGTCGTAGCGCACCTCGATGGCCCGGGGCCGGGTGGGGTCGACCCGCAGGTAGCCGGCCGAGCCGAGCACATCGATGTGGGCCTTGACCGAGGCCGGGGACTTCAGTCCGACCTCCGCCGCGATCTCGCGGATCGAGGGCGGGTAGCCGTGGGCGCGCTGGTGCTCCACGATCGCGTCGAGGATCTGGCGGCGACGGGCGGAGAGTGGCTTGCGGTTGGCCGGGGGCGTCATGTCGGGTCTCCGATCTTGGGGGAGTCGGGTTGCGGGTCCAAACACATGTTCGCTATAGTGTAACCGAACATCTGTTCAGATCAGGAGCTTATCCGTACACATGTTTGCGGAACACGCGTTCGATGTCAAGCATCTCGGGCCTCTCGGAGGGATCGGTACCGATGTCACACCCCCGCGGGATGATCGTGACATGGAAGCTGCTTGCCCGCCCGCCCTCACCCTGGTCCTCGCCGATGTCTCGGCAGTTCCGGCATCCCGGCCACCCCGGTCCCTGCGACTGCCGGAGTCGGTGTACCGCCGCCGCCGGGCCGTCGCGTCCATGATCGCGGTCGCGGTCTTGACGCTGGCAGTGGTCGCGGCCCGGCCGGATCGCGTTCCGCCGGGCGAGGCCAACCCTTGGCCCGCCACGGGGGAGGTCTCGATTCCGGCGGAGCTGCCCGGCGTCTACATCGTTAAGCCCGGCGACACACTGTGGGACATTGCTGTGGCCATCGCGCCGGGCACCGATCCCAGGGGTCTAGTCCACGAACTGGCCGATGCGGCGGGCGGCAGCACGATTGAGCCTGGCCAGCAGATCGTCATCGACGCCGTCGGGTCCCTGGCCACCGGCAGCGATTCGGAGCGGCATTCCGATCAACCTGCCGGCGCGGCCGGGACGGCTCCTTCCGCGACATAGCGCACGAACAGCGTGTCGGAGGCTTCCAGAAGATGGTCGATGGTCAGGTTCAGGGGCACGGTTCGCAGCGATCCGTGCACGATCCGGGGGCCGGCTCCGCCCGTCACCAGTGGCGCGATCGACAGGCACAACTCGTCGATCACCCCGGCATCGGCGAGCTGGGCGTTGAAGGACGGGCCGCCCTCCGACAGCACTACTTCGGCGCCGCGGCGGTCGAGTTCGGCCAGGATCTCCTCCGCCTGGGGCCGGACCGAGGCCAGTCGCACGACCTCGGCGACAGGCTCGAGCCGGTCCGCTGCGCCGGCCGCGGCGTCCCTGCCTGTGAGGATCACCGGAAGTTCGTCGCCGGCGCGCTGGTCGGCGAACAGCGGCAGGTCCAGGTCGAGGTCCAGGCTTGCGCTGACAACGGCCAGCCGGGGCCGGTCGGAGCGTCCAGCGGCGCGCCGTGCTCGGCGGGATTCGGCTCCGGGCCGGGGCAGGCTGTAGCGCTCGGCCCGCACTGTGCCGGCCGCGGCCACGATCCAGTCGGCGCAGGCCCGCACGGCCGAGAACACGGCCTCGTCGGCCGGGTTGCCGAGTGCCTCGCTGGCGCCGTCGACCGCGATGGCTCCGTCGGCGGAGGAGATCATGTTGAGCATCAGCCACGGCCGTCCCGCCGGCTTGGGGCGGGGCAGCGCCGGGTAGAGCTCCATCGGGTCGATGTCGGCTACCGGGCCTGGCAGGAGTCTCCGCACGACCAGAAGGTACCGTCCCGAGCCCGTCGAGCACCGGCGAGCGGTTCTGTACGGGCTCTGATCGGCACTTACGACGCCCGGTCCGGTTGTGCACAGCTAATCCCGAGCAATCCCGAGGCAATCCCGAGGTCGGTCGGCGTAATCCCCAAGGCCAGCCACAGTCTGGCGTCCGGGTCCGTGACCGGGCCTTCTAGCGTCGCGCGGGGCGTCGTCCGAAGCGTGCCCGGTAGAATTTCAAGGGGGTAACACGATGACTTTGGCCTCCGAGCAGAACAGCCTTCTCGCCGGCACCGACCTTCAACCGGACGCGGCGGACGACCCAGCGAACATCGTCGACTGGGAGCTGCGCGACGCGCGCCTGCTCGACCACAGCGACGGGTCGGTCGCATTCGAGCAGCGGGGCGTGGAGGTGCCGGCCGCCTGGTCGCAGAACGCCACCAACATCCTGGCCCAGAAGTACTTCCGCGGCGCGCTGGGCACCCCCTCCCGAGAATGGTCGCTGAGGCAGGTGGTGGACCGCATCGTCGGCACGATCACACGCTGGGGGGACGGCGACGGCTACTTCGTCAACGAGTCCGAGGCTTCGCTGTTCCGCGCCGAGCTCTCACATCTGCTCTACACCCAGAGGGCTGCCTTCAACTCCCCGGTCTGGTTCAACATCGGAGTGGCCGGGGTGCCCCAGCAGGCATCGGCGTGCTTCATCCTTTCGGTCGACGACACCATGGAGTCGATCCTGGAGTGGTACGCCGAGGAGGGCCGGATCTTCAAGGGAGGCTCCGGCGCCGGCGTGAACCTGTCGCACATCCGGGCCAGTTCCGAGGCCCTCAGCGGCGGGGGCACCGCGTCGGGCCCGGTGAGCTTCATGCGGGGCGCCGACGCGTCGGCCGGAACCATCAAGTCGGGAGGCAAGACACGGCGGGCCGCCAAGATGGTGGTGCTCGACGCCGACCATCCCGACATCGAGGACTTCATCTGGTGCAAGGCTCGCGAGGAGCGCAAGTCGCGTGCTCTGGCCGCGGCCGGCTTTGACATGAGTGTCGACGGCACCGACTCCGACTCCGTGCAGTACCAGAACGCCAACAACTCCGTCCGGGTCACCGACGAGTTCATGCAGACCGTGCTCGAAGGCGGCGACTGGGATCTCACCGCCCGCACCGACGGCTCGGTGCTCAAGCGGGTGCCGGCCCGCTCGATCCTGAGCCAGATGGCCGAGGCCGCCTGGCAGTGCGCCGACCCCGGCGTGCAGTTCGCGACCACCATCAACCGCTGGCATACCGCCGCGTCCACCGGCCCGATAACGGCCAGCAACCCGTGCTCGGAGTACGTCCACCTCGACAACAGCGCCTGCAACCTGGCCTCCATCAACCTGCTGAGCTTCCTCGACGACGAAGGCGTCTTCGATGTCACCGGGTTCCGACGGGCGGTGCAGGTGGTGTTCGCCGCCCAGGAGATCCTCGTCGGTCACGCCGACTACCCGACTCCGGCCATTGCCGACACCACCAGAGCCTTCCGCCAGATCGGTCTGGGCTACGCCAACCTGGGAGCGCTGCTCATGGCGCTGGGCCTTCCCTACGACTCCGACGAGGGCCGGGCGGTGGCCGCGGCCATCACCGCGCTGATGACCGGCGAGGCCTATCTCACCTCCACCCGGCTGGCCGAACGCATGGGACCCTTCGCCGGCTTCCACGACAATCGCGAGCACATGCTGCGCGTGCTCGACCAGCACCGGAGCGCGACCGCCTCCATAGATGAGGAACTCGTGCCGGCCGATCTGCTCGAGGCCGCGCAACTGGCTTGGGACGAAGCCTGCGAGCGGGCCGACCGCCACGGCGTGCGCAACAGCCAGGCCACGGTGCTGGCGCCCACCGGCACGATCGGGCTGCTCATGGACTGCGACACCACCGGCATCGAGCCCGACCTCGGGCTGGTCAAGTCCAAGCGCCTGGTCGGGGGCGGGACCATGGAGATCGTCAACACAACGATCCCCAGGGCATTGCGGCGGCTCGGCTACGACGCCGATCAGGCCGATCAGATCAGGGACCACGTCGCCGCGCACCACACCATGGAGGGCTCGTCGCTCGAGCCCGAGCACCGGGACGTGTTCGCCTGCTCGCTGGGCGACGACGCCATCAGTGCCTCCGGGCACGTCAAGATGATGGCCGCGGTGCAGCCGTTCCTGTCCGGTGCCATCTCAAAGACCGTGAACATGCCGGCGTCGTCGACCGCCGGCGATGTCGAGCAGTTGTTCATCGATGCCTGGCGGCTCGGCCTGAAGTCGGTGGCCATCTACCGCGACAGCTCCAAAGTGGCCCAGCCGCTCACCCTCGGCGAAGCCGAGCGTTCCACCGACGCCGCCACGGCGGCCTCGGGCTCGGACGCAGTCGTGGCCCCGCAGGTCGGGTCGGTGCCCGAGCCGGTGCGCCGGCGGCTGCCGAGATCGCGCCGGTCGCGCACCTTCGAGTTTCGTGTGGCCGACTGCAAGGGGTTCGTCACGGTGGGGGAGTACCCCGACGGCCGTCCCGGCGAGATCTTCGTGAAGGTCTCCAAGCAGGGCTCCACCCTGGCCGGGATCATGGACGCGTTCGCGATCTCGCTGAGCCACGGCCTGCAGTACGGGGTTCCGTTGGCGGCCTTCGTCGAGACGTTCGTGGGCGTCCGGTTCGAGCCGGCCGGCATCACCGACGATCCCGACATCCGGATCGCCACCAGCCTCATGGACTACCTGTTCCGCAAGCTGGCCGTGATGTACCTGACCCCGGCCGAGCGCGCCGCGCTCGGCGTCTTCACCACCGGCGAGCGCACCCAGCCCACGCTGCCGGGCGTCGAGGAGCAGGTCACCGAGACCGAACAGGGACACGACTTGCCGCCTGATCCGCCCTCGATCCCCCCGCCCTCGCAGTTGATGGCCCAGCTCGACTTCTCCGCGGCGGCTGCGCCGACCGAGCCGCCAGGGCCCGAGCGGCCCGTGAGCGCAGTGAGCATGAGCGGGAGACCCGCGTTGGATCGCTCGGGCTCGCTGGATGCGCCGTTCTGCATGACCTGCGGCGTTCCCATGCGCCGGGCCGGCTC
>VXWX01000112.1 GCA_009835735.1 Acidimicrobiaceae bacterium | reverse complement strand
ACTCGTAGCCCTCCGGATAGAGGATGTGCTCCACCGTCCACAGCGAGTCGAACCCGGCCTCCTCGGCAGCCTGGGCCAGCAGGGCCGCACCCTTGCCCTTCACGAACGTGCCCACATTGGCGAACGAGATGCCGAACTTCATCTGTACTCCTCGAATGTTGATTCCGACCGGTCAAGGTAGCCAGTAACGCGTCCGGGTGACAGGATGGCGGACATGACCTCCTCCCCCACCGATCCCGGCAGTCCTGCCGGGGACTCCTCGACTCCTGAGGTCACGGCCCGCCCCGCCCGCACCAAGCCGGGCCTGCTCGGCGTGCTGATCGCCCTGCTCGGACTGATCGTGATCGCGGCCGGGATCGTCGGTGTGGCCGCAGTGGCCTGGCCGCTGGTGTTCCTCATCCCGGTGGGCGGGATCACATTCGCGTTGGCCTGGCCGGGCCAGTACTTGGTGCAGCCCAACGAGGCGCTGGTGCTGATCCTGTTCGGCCGCTACAAGGGCACCGTCGAGACCCCCGGCTGGCATCTGGCCAACCCGTTCACCCGCATGGAGTCGCGCAAGGTGTCGCTGCGGGTGCACAACTTCACCACCAGCGTGTCCAAGGTCAACGACGCCGAGGGCAACCCCATCGAGATCTCCGCGGTGGTGGTTTGGCGGGTGGTGGACACCGCGGCCGCCGTGTTCGAGGTGGACGACTTCGAGGACTTCGTCCACGTCCAGAGCGAGACGGCCATCCGCCATCTGGGCACCCAGTACCCCTACGACGACTTCGAGGGCGACCGGGTGTCGCTGCGCTCCGATCCCGACACGGTGGCAGCCACGCTGCACGCCGAGGTGCAGGACCGCCTCGACCGAGCCGGCGTCGAGGTCATCGAGACGCGGCTCAACCATCTGGCCTACGCCACCGAGATCGCCGAGGCCATGCTGCGGCGTCAGCAGGCCGCGGCGGTGGTGGCGGCCCGACGCACCATCGTGGAGGGAGCGGTCGGCATGGTCGAGGACGCCCTCGAACTGCTGACCGAGCGCTCAGTGGTCGACCTCGACGAGCAGGCCAAGGCGTCGATGGTGGCCAACCTGCTGGTGGTCCTAACCAGCGAGCAGCAAACCACCCCCATAGTCAACACCGGCTCCCTCCCGTAACCCTGGTGTGACCGCACTAGGAGGAGACGGGCGTCTCGAGGACTTCGATGCCCGCTTCGACGCCGGGCTCAAGAGGGGCAACCGCAACGCCAAGTGGACCAAGTACGGCTCCGACACGCTGCCGGCGTGGGTGGCTGAGCACGACTTCCGGCCCCCACCGCCCGTGCTCGACGCCATGCGGGCCACGATCGATAGGGGCGACTTCGGCTACCACGACTTGGAGGACGATGTGGGCGCGGCCTTCGCCCGCTGGTCCGCGGAGCGTTACGGATGGAGCCCCGACCCTGAGTTCGTACACAGCTGTGTAGACGTACTCCAGGGCGTCACCGCGGCGATCACCGCGCTGGCCGGGCCCGGCGAGGGGGTGATCCTCACCCCGCCCATCTACCACATCTTCCTCCAGATCTGCCCGACGGCGCGGCGCCGCCAGCTCGAATGGCCGATGCGCTACGACCCAAGCCGGGGCTGGCATCTCGACCCTGACGACCTGGAGGCGCTGGTACAGCGGGAGCCCGGCGCACAAGTGCTGCTGTGGTGCCACCCCCACAACCCCACCGGATGGGTGGCCAGTGCCGAGGTCCTAGCCAGGATCGTCGAGTTGGCCCACGCCTACGACTTCTACGTGGTGTCCGACGAGATCCACGCCGACTTGGTGTACCCGGACTCGGCCGCGCCGTTCACACCGATACTGGCCATCCCGGGCGCGGCCGAACGGGTGGTCACCATCACGTCGCCGGCCAAGACTTTCGCCCTGTCGGGACTGCGCTGCGCGGTGATGGCCTACGGCGACCGCGACCTACGTAGACGGGTGCGCCAAGCCCACCCGCCGCTGCTGCTCGGCCACGCGGCCCGAACCGGCATCGACGCCACCGTCGCAGCCTGGCGCCACGGCGCGGCCTGGGCCGACGGGCTGGTGGCGTATCTGAACGAACTACGCGACCACCTCAGCGCCCGCCTGTCCGCCGAGGCACCCGAGGTCGTCTTCCACCGGCCCGACTCGACGTTCCTGGCCTGGCTGGACGTGTCGGCTTGCGGATTGGGGGAGGCCCCGGCCTCCCGCCTGCTGCACGACGCCGGTGTGGCCCTGTCCGAGGGCACCGAGTTCGGGACGAACGGCGACGGCCACTTGCGCCTCAACTTCGGCACGCCTATGACCGTCCTGGACGGGGTGCTCGACCGCCTGGTGCCTTGCCTGCGGGCCTAGCGAGCCCGACGAACTTCTGTCAATTGTCCACCCCACAGGGGGTCCACTGACAGAAGTTCGCAGGCCAGCCCTAGGGTTGGTCCTGTGACCGGGCCAGACGCCAACCCCCAGCCGCTGGGTGGCAACGAGATGCCTCGCTTCGCGGGGATAGCCACCTTCATGCGGCTGCCGGGACGTTCGCAGCCCTCGGAACTCGATGCGGCCATCGTCGGAGTGCCGTTCGACATCGGCACCTCGAACCGGCCCGGCGCACGCTTCGGCCCCCGGGGCATCCGCGACGAGTCGGTGCTGATCCGCCCCTACAACATGGCCACCCGGGCCGCACCCTTCGACAGCCTGCGCATCGACGACACCGGAGACGTGGCCACCAACCCCTACAACCTGCTGGACTCGGTCGACCGCATCGAAGCGCACTTCGCCGAGCTGCTGTCCCACGATGTGATCACCGTGGCTCTCGGCGGCGACCACACCATCGTGCTGCCCATCCTGCGGGCCATGCGGGCCCGCCACGGACCGGTCGGGCTGGTGCACGTCGACGCCCACACCGACATCAACGACGAGATGTTCGGCGAGCGCATCGCCCACGGCACACCGTTCCGCCGGGCGGTGGAGGAGGGACTGCTCGACTGCTCACGGGTGGTCCAGATCGGTATGCGGGCCACCGGTTACGCGGCCGAGGACTTCGACTGGTCACGTCAGCAGGGTTTCCGGGTGGTGCAGGTCGAGGAGTGCTGGCACCGCTCGCTGGCGCCGCTGATGGACGAGGTGCGCGACCAGGTCGGCGGCGGCCCGGTGTACCTGAGCTTCGACATCGACGGGCTCGACCCGTCGTTCGCTCCCGGCACCGGCACCCCCGAGATCGGCGGGCTCACCACCCCACAGGCCCTGGAGATCATTCGCGGCTGCCGGGGTCTGGACCTGGTGGGCTGTGACATGGTCGAGGTAGCGCCCATCTACGACACCTCAGGAATGACCGCCCACATTGCCGCCGATCTCGTCTACGAGATGCTGTGCGTACTCCCCGGCGTGGAGTACCGCACCTGAGCGGTCGGTGAACGGATCAGGATGCTCGTAGAGCAAGTCGAGGGCAAGTGGATCGACGCCTTCGCGGAGACGTTCCGGCGCTGCGGCGTGACCGACGGCGAAACCGCCGCCGTGCTCTCGGAGTCCCAGAGCCGCCCGGTCAACGTGCAGCTCGCCGACTTGGCCTTGCAGCGACTCGGGGCGCGGGTCTTCCACTTGCGCCTGACTACGCCGCGCCAGAAGGTGGCGGTGCCGGTGCGCTCCACCGGAGCCTCCGACGCGATCGGCGGTCTCGAACCGGCGGTGGCCGCGCTGGCCGGGTCGTCGTTCGTGGCCGACTGCACCGTCGAGGGTTTGCTCCATGCCCCCGAACTTGGGGCGATCCTCGACGGCGGAGCCCGGATCCTGATGGTGTCCAACGAGCATCCCGAGATCCTGGAGCGGCTGCTGCCCGACCCGGCGCTGAAGAGCCGGGTGCAGCAGGGAACAGCCATGCTCGAGCGAGCCCATGAGATGCGGGTCACGTCGGCCGCGGGCACCGACCTGACCATCGACGTGTCGCAGGCACCGGCCGCCGGGAGCTGGGGATGCACCGACGGTCCGGGCACCATCGCCCACTGGCCCGGCGGGTTGTGCCTGTGCTTCCCCGCCGCCGGAACCGTCAACGGCACCCTGGTGCTCGACGCCGGCGACGTGAACCTCACCTTCAAGCGCTACCTGGAGTCACCGGTGCGGATGCGCATCACCGACGACTACATCACCGACATCTCGGGTGACGGCGTCGACGCCGCCCTCACCTCAAGCTACCTGGCCGCCTGGGACGACCCCGACGCCTACGCCGTCTCCCACGTCGGGTGGGGCATGAACCCCGCAGCCCGCTGGGACGCGATGACGATGTACGACCGCACCCAGTTCAACGGCACCGAGCTGCGGGCCTTCGCCGGCAACTTCCTGTACTCCACCGGGGCCAACGAGACCGCCGGGCGCCACACCCTGGGCCATTTCGACCTGCCCATGCGCAACTGCACCGTCACCCTCGACGGCACCCCGGTGGTGTCGGCCGGCACCGTCGTGTTCTGAGTAGGTCGGCTCTTGCTGCGTGCCTCCCTTCCTACTCCTAGGCTGAGTCGGCTGCCTCACCGTCGCGACCTCAGGAGCCTGTCCCATGGGTAATCACGCTCTGCTCCATCCCTTCGCCCCTCCGGCCAAGCCGGAGTCCGAAATGATCAACATCGTGCGGGCGGAGGGCTCCACCCTCTACGACGATCAGGGGCGTTCATACATCGACGGTCTGGCCAGCCTCTGGTACTGCCAGATCGGCCATTCCCGACCGGAGATGGCCGACGCGGTGGCCGCGCAGATGCGCGAACTCGCCGCCTACAACACCTTCGACCCGTTCACCAACCCGCCCGCGGCCCGGGCGGCCGAGATGGTCGCAGAACGCTCGCCGCTGACCGACGGGCGGGTGTTCTTCGGCTGCACCGGGTCGGACGCGGTGGATACCGCACTCAAGCTCGCCCGCCTCTACGCCCAGCGGACCAGCGAAGCCGAGCGCCAGGTGGTGATACGGCGCACCAACGGCTACCACGGCACCAACTTCGGGGGCACCTCGGCCCAGGGCATCGAACCCAACCGCGAGGGATGGGGCGATCTGGTCCCCCACTTCATCGAGGTCCCCAACGACGACATCGAGGTGATGGCCACCGCGTTCGCCGAGCACGGCGAGCGGGTGGCTGCGGTCATCACCGAGCCGGTGCAGGGCGCGGGCGGGGTGTTCCCACCGCCGGAGGGCTACCTCGCCGGGGTCCGGCGGCTGTGCGACCAGCACGGCGCCCTGCTGATCCTCGACGAGGTGATCTGCGGATTCGGCCGCACCGGCGAGTGGTTCGGAGCCCAGACGTTCGGCGTGACCCCCGACATGATGACCTTCGCCAAGGGCGTGACCTCCGGCTACCTGCCCCTCAGCGGCGTGATCGTGAGCCGCCGGGTGTGCGAGAACCTCGAGGAGCCCGGCTTCCTGCTGCGCACCGGCTACACCTACTCGGGCCACCCCACCGTGGCCGCCGCCGCGGTCAAGAACCTGGAGATCATCACCGACGAGGGTCTCGTGGACCGGGCCAACCATGTGGGGGCCAAGCTCACCGAGGGGCTCGCGGCGCTGGCCGCCGACGGGCTTATCGCGTCGCACCGCGGCGAGGGCGCGGTCCAGGCCGCGGTGCTGAACCGCCAGTCGATGGACGTCCGCAACGACATGCTGCGGCGCGGTGTGATCGTGCGGCCCATAAACGACGTGCTGGCGCTGTGCCCGCCGCTGGTGATCACCGACGACGAGATCGGCCGGATCATCGACACCATGGCCGAGTCGCTTCGGACCGTCGCCTAGGGCCGAGCGGATGGGATCCGAACTGCTGGAGCGGGCCCGCGAGTTGCGCTCGACGGTCGATGCCGCCGGCGCGGCGGCCGCGGAGAGCGGTGCGACCGCTCTGCCGCAGGAGTTGGTGAGCGCCTGCTTCGAGGCAGGCCTGTACGGCACCTTGTCGCCGCGTGCGGTGGGCGGTGCCGAACTGCCCATCGACGACTGCCTGGACGTCTTCGCCGAGGTGGCCTACGGCGACGGCTCCGTGGGGTGGTCCCTCATGGCCGGAGCCACCGCCGCCTGCTTCTTCGGCGCCTACTGCGGTGACAGCTTCACCGACGAGATGTTCGCCGGAGGTGTCGTTCCGGTCGTGGCAGGCCAGTTCGCGCCCAACGGCACCGCTGTGCCCAACGGCGACACGTACCGGCTCACCGGCAAGTACAGCTTCGGGTCGGGTGTTGCCCATGCCGACTGGGTTGGCGGGGGCGCCTTCACCGCCCCGCCCGAGGGCGAGCAAGCCGAGTTCCGCCTGATGATGATGCCCCGCTCCGAAGTGGAGTTGCTCGGCAACTGGGACGTGCTGGGGCTGCGGGCCACGTCGTCCTACGACTACAGCATCGACACCGACGTACCCGCCCACGCCACCTTCGAGTTCTTCTCCCCCACCCGGTACAGGGGCGGCCCCATGTATGACCTCGGCGTGATCATCCTCACCGAGATCGGCCACATGGGCTGGACGATCGGGGTGATCCGGCGAGCCATCGACGAGGCAGTGGCCATCGCCAAGGTCCGGGCCCGTATGGCCGCGCCGTCGGTCATCGCCGAGGATCCCCGCTTCCGTTACGAGTTCGCCATGGCGGTGTCGCGCTTCGAAGCGGCCGAGACCTGGTGCCGGCAGGCGTTCCGCACGGCCGAGCAGGCGGCCGAGGCCGGCTCGGGCCGCGACCCGGTGCTGGCCACCAACGTCAAGCAGTCGGCCACGCTGCTCACCCAGGAGGGCTTGGCCCTGATCCGCAGCCTCTACGAGTGGTGCGGCACCGAGGCGCTGCGGGACGGCCCGCTGCAGCGCTGCTTCCGCGACATGCACGCCGGCAGCCAGCACGTGCTGGTCGGTGACCGCAACCCCCACGAGTTCGCCGACCTCCGCCTGTCCGACCCGGAGGCCAGCTAGGAGAACCGGGCGGTCGGCCTGGGGGTCCCGGGTTGAGCGATCAGGGGTTGTCACGGTGCGACCATCAAGCCATCCTGGTTGGAATAACAGTAAACAGCATGTAAATTAGGTTACACCGGTGGGACGCACGGCGGGGGCACGAATGGGAACATTCAACTGCATGGTTCGATTTGACAGTTTGGACGGCGAGCGCAGCGTCGAGATCGAAACGCTCGTCGACACTGGCGCGAGCTACAGCATCGTGCCGTCTGCCATCCTGCGGCAATTGGGGGTGGAGCCGACCGACCGGCACCACGTGACCCTCGCCGACGGCAGGCAGGTCACGTACGACCTCGGGCAGGCTCACGCCACCATCGATGGTCGCACCACTCCGACGTGGGTCTTCTTCGGTGAGGACGACGGCCCTCCCCTGCTCGGCGCCTACACACTGGAGGGCCTGCGCCTCGCAGTCGACCCCTATAGGAGAAAGCTCGTTCCTTCCGTAGCCACGGCGTGAGCGCCTCTGACCACTGCCCCGTCAGTCCTGGTGCAGCGCCTCGCTTCGCGGCTAGGAGCTAGTGCTCCTTGCCCTTCATGAGGGCTATGTCCTGGGGTGGGACTCCGGTGATCCATATGCCTTCTAGGCGCTCGACGTAGCGCACGAAGCGGTACTTGTCCTCTATGCCGTCGGTGCGGCGGGGTCGCACGTGGGAGTGGCCGGGCCGGGTGCGCACGTTGATGAAGCTGCACACGCTGCGGGAGAAGGCCAACTCGATCTCGGCGTCGAGTTCGTCCTCGGCGGTGACGTCCACGGTGTAGGGCACCCCACATCCCGCCGCGATGGCGGCGAGATCCACATGGCCGGCCGTCGCCGTGGGCCGCCGGCCCTGGCCGCTCCAGCCGATCGACTCGTAAACACCGTTGTCCACCACGAATACCACCAGGTTGCCGGGCTGCTGCTCACCCATAGCCACCAGCTGGCCCAGCTCCATGAGCACCGACCCGTCACCGTCGAGGCACACGACCTTGCGGTGCGGCAGAGCCAGCGCCAGGCCCAGGGCCAGGCCGATCACGTCGCCCATCTGGCC
This sequence comes from Acidimicrobiaceae bacterium, assembly GCA_009835735.1. GTDB lineage: Bacteria > Actinomycetota > Acidimicrobiia > Acidimicrobiales > Aldehydirespiratoraceae > Aldehydirespirator. Next base: position 62,905 of record VXWX01000112.1, on the reverse strand, counting down.
CAGGTGGGCGGTGCGATGGTGCTCCTCGGTGTGGTGGCCCCACTCGAACGACACCGCCCCGATGTAGGTGGACATCACCAGGCAGTCCTCCGGCAGCCGGTTGGCCAGCCGGCCCAGCCACTCGTAGCGGTCCAGGGCCACCCCTCAGTCCTCCCACACGCAGTCGCCCGACACCAGCACGGCCGCGGGATGGAGCTGGGCCTCAGCTATGCGCTTGGCCCGCACGATCGACTTAGCCAGATCCTCGACGTGGCGCACGACCAAGTACTTGACCCTCAGGGCCTGCAGCAGCGGCTCGGCCACGATGCCGTGAGGGATCCCCCAGTGCTCCGTCTCGCCCACGTCGCCCCGGTACGAGCACAGCAGCGTGACCGGCACGCCGGTCCCGAGCGAGATACGGGCGATGTACTCCGAGGCCACCCTGATCCCGCTGTTCTCCATTATCAGCGCGGGCTTCTTACCCCCCAGCCAGGCCCCGGCGCAGATCGAGAACCCGACGCCCTCGTTGCACACCGGCACATAGCGGATCTCGGGGTCTATCTCGACCCGCTCATGCAGGGGCCGCTGCCAGCCGTCGGGCAGGCCCGACACGAAGTCGATTCCCGCGGCCCGCAGGCCGTCGTGGGCCGCGTCGAGCGCGGCCGCGGTCATGGCCACAGTGTCAGCCTCCAGCAGGCGTGGCGACAGACCGCGGCCCGCCGACGCCAGGAATGTGCACCGGTGGGAAGATCCCCACCCGGAGGGTGAGCAGCCGTAGCCAGAAGCCGCCCGGCACGAGAAGCACACAGCAGATGAGGGCTAGCGCGCCACGGGCGCCGGACGCGCCGGCGCCCACGAAGGCGAGAATCGCCGGAGCGACCGTCCCGCCCGCGAAGACCCCCCACACGAACATCGAGCGGTACCGGCCCCGCAACAGCCGATCCAGACTCTCCTTCTTGCCGGGAGCATCGGTCCGGGCCAGCAAGTGCCCGACCACCGTCACCGTCAGGCCCGCCGCGAGCAAGCCCAGCAACACCATCTGACCCGAGCTCACCGGCTCGCCCGCGATCACCTCGATCAGCATCACCACCGCCACCGACATCGCGGCCGACGACAGCAGGAACTGAAGCGGCACCGCCGGCGAGTTCCAGTACGGGATGGCACGGGGCCGGGCCAGGACCGCCCCCGCGTAGGTCATCACCACCACTGCGGCCACGCCGGCGATGATCTCCAGCGCGAGGCCGCCACCGTCGCCGCCGTGGGGATCCCATCCCAACCCGGAGAACGGCTCTGATCCGCCCAGGCTCAACGCGGGGAGTACCAGCAAACCGGCCACGACTAGGAAGATCAGATCGGACCACGCCCCCCAGGAAATCCAACTCGTGCGCACATTGACGAAGGCCCTCCAGGCCTGGAGGGGCCGGCCCAGATCGGCGACCAGGATCGCCCCGCCGACCGCGATCGCCAGGAAGCTGACCACATCGACGGTGGGGATCCCGAGCAGGTAGCCGAGACCCTCGGTGAGGTTCAGGATCCGCCCGACCAGGAACACTCCCCCGCCGACTCCCATCAGCGTGAACCAGATGGCGTGGTTGATGTCCCACACCCTCTGGGTGCGGGCCTCCAGGTTGAACTGGTCCATGAACACGTTCTGGGGGCCGGCACCTCCCCCAGCCGTCGGACTGACCGCAGTCATGGGAGCCCCACATACTGGGTGCTCGGCAGCGTCTTCGCGTCCGGTCTGAGCACTTCGCCGCCGCTGTGCTCGGCCAGGTACTGGCTCACGTTGCTGTCGGGGTCGTCGAGGTCGCCGAAGATCCGGCACTCGGCCGGGCAGGTGACCACGCAGGCGGGCGTGGCCAGGGGATGCACCCCGACCTCGAGGCCGTTCTCGAGGCCGAAGTCGATCTTGTGGGCGCAGTAGGTGCACTTCGACACCGCGCCCCGCACGTGGCGTTGGTGCGCGTAGCGTTCCGGCACGCTGGGCACGGCCTCGGCGGGGGCGCCCTCCACGGCCACCGTGCCGCGGTCCTCGAAGAAGTGCAGTGCACCGTAGGGGCAGGCTGTCATGCAAGCCCGAGAGCCGATGCACACGTCCTCGTCGGCCATCACGATGCCGTCGTCGCGGCGCGTGAGCGCTCCCGACGGGCAGGCGGTCACGCACGGGGCGTCCTCGCAGTGGTTGCACAGCACCGGCAGGTAATTGAGGGTGGCGTCGGGGAACTCGCCGGACTCCCACTCGATGACGGGTGCGTACCAGGCGTCGAGAGGTGACTGGTTCTCGGTCTTGCAGGCCACGGTGCAGGCTTGGCAGCCGACGCAGCGGGCTGCGTCGATGACCATCCCCCAGCGGGTCACCGTCGGCCACCTGACACCGGGCGCACGTCGGCCGCGATGGCCGAGTCGAGCGCGCCCGACACGAAGTCGATGTGCTCGACATCGATGTTGAGCAGAGCGTTGAAGTTCACTTCAGCGCCGCCGCTGCCCTTGGTCCAGCCGCCCCCGCAGCCCTGCGTGGCCAGCACCTCGGGATGTACGAGCTGGGTGACCCGGGCGGTGGCCGTCTGGCGCCGCCCCTGGGTCGTCTCGATTTCGACCAGGTCGCCGTGGGTAATGCCCCGGGCGGCTGCCGTCCTGGGGTTGATCCACACCGACTTCAGGTCGTTGTGCCGGTTCGACAGCGTGTTCAGGATCGAGTTCTTGTGGGTGTGGGACAGCGCGTGGTTAGGGACCTTCATGTTGGTGACGAACAGGTCGTAGGGGGCGCTGCGCTCGTAGGCCGGGCCCGGCTTCCAGTCCGGCAGCGGCTGGTAGTCGTCGGTCTCCCACGGGATGCCGAGCTCCTGCACCGTGCGCTCCAAGTCATCCTTGGCCTTCAGCATGAACTCGAAGTACACCTGGGCCCTCGCCTCGAAGAACGGCCGCGGATACTTCTCCTGCACGGTCTTGTCGTCGGTCCAGAGACCGTCGCTGAGGTGCCAGTCGAGCCCCTTGCCGTCTCCCAGGGTGTTGCGCAGCCAGCGGTCGCAGATCTCGAAGTAGGAATAGCTGGTATCGGGGTCGAGCCGGTAGGGCTCTCGCATCTTGGCGATGTTGTTGAAGGCCTCGTTGAAGTGCGACAGCCGGCCGGCACGACGCAGCAGTTCCAGGTAGATCTGCATGGCGTCCACATAGGGCTCACCCGGGATCGGGCCCTGGATCGTCGAAGCCACCACCGGCTTGGCCCCGTACACCGAGTGGAGGCCGTCGCCCGAGGAGAGGTGCTGGTAGGCGAACGGTGTGAGCCGCTCCAGGTAGTGGAGGTCGGGCAGCACGATGTCGGCCATCATCGTGGTCTCCTCGAAGCGCCTGGCGATCGACGCCACGAAGGGGATCCGCTGGATGAACCGCTCGACGATGTCGGGCGGACCCGAGGTCTTCATCATGTTGGACTGGTAGGTGAGCAGCATCGACGGGAACGGCGGCGATCCGAACAGCTCTGGCTGCTCCGAGTTGAGCAGCGAGAAGACGGTCCCGTAAGGGGCACACGGCAGCAGTTCCCACATCTCGGTAGTGCGGGGCGCACTGGTCGGCCGCGGCGGGTACAGGCCCCCCACCCGACCACCGCCGATAAATCCCTGCGAGATCAGCCCGTCATCGCTGGCCGTCGAGGTGTAGGTGCGGTCCTTGACCTTGCCCAGCAGCCCCCAGGGCTCGCCCAGCAGGCCTCCGGGCACGTCGATGGCGCCCACCAGCGTGGGCAGCAGGATGATGGACAGGCCGTTGAGCATCGAGTGCTTGTGGGCCGACAGACCCCGGTACCAGATAGCGGTGGCGGGCCGGTAAGGCAGTTCCACGCCGTCGATCTCGATCGTGTGTCCAATGCAGGCCGCCTCGCCGAACTCCCGGGCCAGGCGGCGCACCGTGGAGGCCGGCACGGTGGTGACCGACTCGACGTATTCGGGCGTGTAGGCGCGCACATGGTCCGCCAGCACCTGGAGTCCGGGTCGGGCCTCGACGCCGTCCACGGCGTAGGTGCCCCTTAGTGCGGCGTTGCCCGTTCCCGCGTCGAAGGGCTGGGCGCCATTGTGCTCGTCCCACACCACGGGCTTGCCACTGTGACGGTCGCGGACATAGCGGCCGTCGGGGCCGACTAGGTAGGCGGCGTTCGTGAAGTTCTTCAGGAACTCGCGGTCGTAGATGCCCAGTTCGTTCAGGAGCTGATCGACCATCCCGAGGATCAGCGCCGCATCGGTTCCGGGACGGATCGGCACCCACTCATCGGCGACGGCGGCTGCCGACGAGCAGACCGGGTCGATCGACACCAGCTTCACGTCGGAGCGGCGCACCGACAGCTCGTGGGTGGCATGCATGGTGTCGTAGTGCACGACCGAGCCGAACTGGGCCCCGAAGTTGAGGATGTAGCGGCTGTAGGTGGGGTCGGGCGTGCCCTCGAATGCGTTCTGATTCATGTAGGCGATGCCGTGCACGTTGTTGCCGCAGAAGATGGCGGCCGACCACGTGGAGTAGCCCGGCATTCCTAGACCGGTCACCCACGACGCCGCCAGCGCGCCCCTCAGATGGAAGATGTCGAAGCTGGTGTAGAGGATCTTCTCGGGGTCATCGGCGATGGTGTCGCGCAGATGGCCGGCGATCTCGTCGAGCGCTTCGTCCCAGCTAATGGGCACCCATCCCGGATCGACGCCTACGCCCTTGGTCGGGTTGGTGCGCCGCAGCGGCGTGGTGATGCGGTCGCTGTCGGTGAGACCCTCGAAACCGGCATCGCCCTTGGCGCAGGTGCGGCCGCCGTTGTGGGGATTGTCGGGGTCTCCGAGGATCTTGTCGACCACACCGTCATCATTGACGTGGGCCAGGATCCCGCATCTGTTCATGCAGATGGTGCAGGCGCTGCGGACCCATCCGTCGCCGTAGGCGGTGCCCGACCGAGCTCCGAGAACTGTCTCCATCGGCTGCCTCCTCAATTCCGCCGCAGTCTCGCGCACGCGGACACCGGACCTGCAACCGGCTACCTTCGGCCGTGGAAGGATCCATGGACGCCCAGACGGACACCCAGGCCGCGACGGTCATCGTCAACGCCGTCGTTTACTGCTGTGACGACGGTTCCAGGAGCTTCAACCCCGGCTCGGTGGCCTTCTCCGACGGCGTGATAACCGCCGTAGGGCCGACCGGCAGCGTCGAGATACCCGACTCGGCAACTGTGATCGACGCCGGTGGCCGGCTGGCGGTGCTGCCCGGGCTGATCGACGCCCACAGCCACTCCAGCCTGCTCAAGGGCTACTCCGAGAACGCCCAGTTGATGGACTGGCTGCCCGAGTACCAGCGGGAGCACCAGGTGCTCACGCCCGATGATGCCTACTACGGGTACCTGGTCAGCTACATGGAGGCGCTCAAGGGCGGCACCACCACCGTCATGGACATGTACCGGTACCCACACAAGGGCGCTGAGGCCGCGGCCGCGCTTGGCATGCGGGCGAACCTGGTGCCCTACGCGGCCGACCATCCGACCAAGCACTTCTTCGAGACGCTTGAGACGAGCGAGCAGCTGATCCGCGACTGCCACGACTCCCAAGACGGGCGGATCAGGGTGTGGCTGGGCCTGGAGCACATCACCTACTGCTCGGAGCAGATGTTCCGGCGGGTGGGCGAGCTGGCCGACACCTACGGGGTGAGCATCCACACCCACACCAGCGAGCAGAGCGAGGAGGTGGACGTGGTGGTCGAACTTTTTGGCGACCGGCCCGTTCACGTCTTCAGCGAGCGCGGGATCCTGCGGCCGGGCTCGGTGCTGGCCCATTGCGTGTACGTCGACGACGCCGAGATCGCGGTGCTGGCCGAGACCGGCACGGGCGTGGCCCACTGCCCGGTGAGCAACATGAAGCTGGCTGGCGGAACCGCACCGCTGGAGAGATTCTGGGACCAGGGGATTGTGGTCGGGCTCGGCACCGACGGCGGGATCTCCAACAACTCGGTGAGCATGTGGGAGTGCATGAAGATCGGGTCGCTGCTTCAGAAGGTGGCCCGCCTGGACGCCACCGCGGTGAGTGCCGACGAAGCGCTGCGGATGGCCACCATCGACGGCGCTCGGCTGCTCGGTATTGGCGAGGCCGTCGGCTCGATAGAGGTCGGCAAGCAGGCCGATGTGATCACCGTCGATCTGTGGCAGCCTCACCTGCTGCCCGTGGCCCTCTCGGAGGGACATGACCCGATCCTGTGGAACCTCGTGTTCGCCGGCCGTTCCAGCGACGTGCGGGACGTCTGGGTTCAGGGTCGGGCCTGCGTCTCCGGCGGCGAGATCTGCGGTGTGGACGAGTCGGAGGCGCTGACCGAGATCCACGAGCGGACCGTGGACCTGCTGAGACGCCGGGAGGGCATGCCCGCCATCCCAATGGTGGCCGGCTAGTTAGGGCCCTCCGCTACTGGGGGCGAGCCAGGGCGGCCCGCTCTGCTTCGCAGTCACCGCGGGCGAAGCAGCCCTCGATGTGATCGTTGACCAGGCCCATCGACTGCATGAAGGCGTAGACGGTGGTGGGACCGACGAAGGTCCATCCCCGTCGCTTCAGGTCCTTGGCCAGGGCTTCGGACTCCGGGGTGGACGCCGGCAGCGCTTCCTTGCTGGTCGGCGGTGCGGCGCCCGGGGCCGGCTCCCAGCCCCAGATGTAGGCCGCCAGCGAGCCGAAGTCCTCGATCACCTCCAGAGCTCTGCCGGCGTTGTTGACGGCTGAGGCGATCTTGCCCCGGTGGCGCACGATGCCGGCATCACCCAGCAGCCGTTCGACGTCTCCTGGCTCGAAGGCGGCCACGGCCGATATGTCGAAGCCCCTGAATGCGGCCCGGAAGTTGCTGCGCTTGCGCAGGATTGTCAGCCAGGACAGTCCGGCCTGGAAGCCTTCGAGGCAGAGCTTCTCGAACAGCCGGTCGTCGTCGGTTACCGGGCGGCCCCATTCGCGGTCGTGATAGGCGATGTAGCCCTCGTCGTCACCCGGCCACCAGCACCGAACCCGTCCGTCACCGCCGACCCGGGCAGCTGCGCTCACCGGTTGGCCGGGACGCGGTCGGTGATCAGGCTGCGACCCTTCGGGTGAGCGACAGCCCGTTGGTGCGCATCACCTGCTCGATCTCGTCGTCGGAGAACCCGGCGAGGTCGTGCACGAACGACACGGGATCGGCCAGTCCCTCGGCGTGGGGGAAGTCCGACCCGAACAGCATGTGGTCGGCGCCGATGAGGTCCCGCAGAGCGAGCAGGTCGTCCTCGTAGTAGGGAGAGATCCATACCTGGCGCCGGAACACCTCCAGCGGATCCTCCTCGAAGGCGTGCTGTTGCTGGCGGTAGGTCTTGGTGAGCTTCTTCACGAAAGGCCATACCCATTCCGAGCCGGTCTCGATGGTGGCGACACGCAGGTTCCGGTGCCGGCTCAGCACGCCCTCGGCCAGCAGCGAGGCCAGCGCGTCGGAAATCGGCGAGTAGGTGAGCATGCTCTTGAGGGCGTTGTAGCGGAACGACTCGAACTCGCTGTCCACCCCCCAGTGCTCCAGCAGGAACCCGTAGCCGGAGTCGCCCGAGTGCATGGCCACCGTGATGCCGTGATCGTCCAGCCGCTGCCACACCTTGTCGTGGGCGGGGTGGCCCAGCGAGCGCCGGCCGCCGGCGCCGTCGGGCACCGACGAGGGTCGCATGTTCACCACCCGCACGTCGTTGGCGATCAGCCAGGCGAGCTCGTCGAATGCCCAGTCGGGGTCGGCCAGCGTCAGGTACCCGGCCGCGAACAGGCGGTCGCGGTAGGCGAACCCCCAGTCGTCGGCCAGCCACCGGTTGAACCCTCCGAACGCCGCCGTCAATGCGGCGGGGTCGTGCTCGAGGGCGGCCTCCATGCCCACGCCCAGAGTTGGGAACAGGAAGCACGCCTGCAGGCCTTGCGAATCCAGCAGATCGATGCGGGCGTCGCGGTCGCGGTAGGCCGCCGAGATGGGCTTGAGTTCGCCGAAGGCCGCCCGCATGTCGGAGGCCGGGATCTTTCCCCTGAAGTAGTCGTCGAGGCAGCCCGGCCTCGCCACGGGATCGAAGGTGGGGTTGGGGATGAAGCGGTTGATCCGACCGGCCACCAGCAGCCGCTCGCGCCCGTCCACCGTGGCCCACTGCATACAGCGCTTGTGCATCTTGGGGTCGACGTGGCGAATGAAGGCGTCGGTGGCCTCGTAGTAGTGGTTGTCGGCGTCGAATGCGGTGAAGCCCAGATCTGTCATCGGACGCCTCCACGGTCTGCGGTTCGAGATGTCACTCTACGAGCGGGCGCACACTCTAGGGAAGCTCCTAGTCTTCGGCTCGATGGGATTGGCTTCGCGTCTGTCTATCGGTTCCCCTCTGGGCGCCGTGGTGGTGGCGGTGCTGTTGGCAGGGTGCAGCGGGGGGCCCCAGGACGGGAACGAGGGCGTGACCGACCCGGCCGCGGCGGTGGCTGCATCGGGTCCCACGAACACCGCCGATGTCGTGGCGGCTCTCGAGGGGGGAAGCGGGGCCAGGCCGGACACCGCTGCTGACGCCGGCGGCGGCTCTGGCGGTCCCGGCGAACTGGGACCGCTCGATCCTCTGGACATCCCCGGAGAGATCATCAACGAGTACAGCCTCGTCGAGGGTGACTGCTTCAACCGGTTCGAGGGCCTGCAGGCGGGTCGGCGGCTGGCGATCACAGCCCGGATCGGCTGCGACGAGCCCCACTGGGGCGAGGTGTACCACACCTTCGATCTGGACGCTCCCGATCCTGCCATCTACCCGGGCGACGATGCGGTGCGTGGCTTCGCCCTGAGGGTGTGCTACGAGCAGTTCGAAGCCTTCGTCGGGGAGATCTACGAGTTGTCCGTGTACGACATCGGGGTGTTCACGCCCAATCGCACGAACTTCGAGCACGAAGTAGCCCGCTACCGCGGCGTCCATTGCTGGCTGTACGACCCCAACGACGAATCGGTGTCGGGAACGGCCAGGGGTACGGCCCGATGACGGGATCCGACGACCCGGTCCTCGAGCGGAGACTGCGCCTGGCCCGCCTGGCCCGGACGGGACGGCGATTGGGCTACTCGTTGTACGGCATGTCTCTGGCCGCGTTCGTGGCCGGCTTCGTAACCGGCTTCACCACCACGCCGGCCACGATCGCCGCAGTCACTTTGGTGGCCGGGTCCCTGCTGCTGTTGCCGTCGATAATCATCGGCTACGGCGTCAACGCAGCCGATCGGGCCGACCGCGACGACGACTGGTAGCCGCCGGCGCGGCGCCTAGCTCGCCGGCGGATCGGGCGAGATGTCGATCGGCGGATCGAGCAGGTCGCCGGCCACTACCGCAGGGAGGAACTCCCTCAGGCGAGCGGGAACCGTGGGCTCGTTGTTGGTCAGCAGCTCATCGAGCGTCCACCAGCCCGCTTCGATGAAGGCCGCCGCTTCGAGCGCTTCGAGACCGCGGGGGCGGAATTCACCTCCGTCACACCAAGCCACGTGGATACGCTCGTGCGACTCGAAACGCATCCCGCAGAACGTGTACTCCACGTACTGGGTCCATACGCACGGCCCCATCTCCACGTCGGTGATGCCGGTCTCCTCGTGCAGCTCGCGCCGGCAGGCCGCAGCCGAGTCCTCGCCGTAGCCGACACCTCCGCCGGGTATCTCGAGCCACTCCGGCTTGTGAGGGTCGATCGGATCTTCCGATCGGATCAGGAACACCCGCCCGGCACCGTCGAGCAGTACGCAGCGGGCCGCCGGACGCCGGATCAGGAACGACACGAACTCCGCTCTCAGACGGGGGCGGGACGGTGCCTGACCGCGGAGAAGACCTCGATCGTGATCGGCGTGTCGGGCCTCGGCTCGCCGTCCACCGAGGCAACCCCGTCGGCGATGAGGCTGAACCCGTCGGCGGCCGGCGACCAGAGCACGACCACATCGGGTCTGGCGACTGCGTTGGCCGCCGCACCGTGGCCGACCACCGCTTTGATCACGCCCTGCTCGTCGACTTCGACCTTCACATGGATGATCCGGGTCCGCCCGTCGTCACCCACGGTCAGCACGAAGGCCGTCGGCCCGTGCTCGGCCGCAACCGAAGCCAGATCCGGAGGCTCAACGGCAAAGCTCACCGCTAGAAACGCTAGCCGGGATCCAGTGCGGCCATGAGGTCGCCGCGGTCGCCGTAGCGGACCTCGTCGACGCCGACGAAGCGCGCCAACTCGATCAGGTGCGGCCGGAGCCGCTCGGCCAGCTCGCCATGGTCCACGCCCGGCTCTGCGAATGCGCCCAGCACTCGCAGCCCGCCTTCGGTGCGGTCGGTCTTGAGGTCGAGGCGAGCCACCAGCCGCTCGCCGTCCAGCACTGGTAGCACGTAGTAGCCGTAGACCCGCTTGGACGCCGGGACGTAGATCTCGATCCGGTAGTCGAAGTTCCACAGCCGGGTCGCTCGATCGCGGTTCCATACGATCGGGTCGAACGGCGACAGCACCGTCAACACGTCCACCGACCGTGGAAGCCTCGCCGACGGGTGCACGTAGGCGGGTTCGGACCAGGCCTCGACCGCGACTTCGGCGAGAAGTCCCGACTCGACTACCTCTCGGAGCCGAGCCCTTCCCTCGCGCACGGCGAGCCGGTAGTAGTCGATGAGATCGGTGGCCGTACCTACGCCTAGGGCTGCGCCGGAGCGGACCAGCAGCTCACGCTGGGCCTCCTCGGCGGTGGGCGTCGGCTGGGCCAGCACCTCGGCGGGCACGATCCGCTCCAGCAGGTCGAACTCCTTGGTGAAGTTGCCCCGGCGCCGGATCCCGACCGCGCCGATCCGGAACAGCCAGTCCAGTGCTATGGACCCGAGCGACCGGCTCCCCCACCATTCGCCGTCGCGGCGGCGCGGATCGGCCAACTCGCCCGCGGTCAGGGGGCGCTCCTCCACCTGAGCCAGCACCTCGGCCACGTAGCCGGACTCGCTCCGGGCCAGCTCCACCAGATTGCTCCAGGTCTCGCCCTGCTCGGCCCGTCGCTTTTGCCAGCGCAGCAGCGGCTCGTCCTCCACCGGCAGCAGCGACGCCTCGTGGGCCCATGCCTCGAACCACTCGTCGTCGCGGTAGGCGACCCGGTCGAGCAGGGACGGCTCGTAGCAGCCCATCCGGGAGAACGGCGGGAGGTACTGCGTCCGGATGACCACCGGCACCGAGTCGAGCTGCAGCAGCTTGACCCGGCCCATCACCCGGCGCATATGGCGGCGGTCCACCCGCCCCGCCGGCACCGGGTCGGTGAAGCCCTGAGCCGCGAGCGCTATCCGTCGGGCCTGCGAGATCGATAGCTCGCGCCGGTTCACACGACCAGCGTGATCATGCGGCCGGGTACATAGAGCTGCTTGCGCAGCTCGCGGCCGCCTACATGGGCAGCCACGTTCGGCTCGGCTAGGGCCGCGGCCACCGCGGTCTCCTCATCGGCATCGGCCCCGATCCGGACCCGGCCCCGCACCTTTCCGTTGACCTGCACAGGCACTTCGATGATGTCCTCCACCAAGAGGGCCGGGTCGGCTGCGGGGAACTCGGCTCGCATCACGGAGTCGGCGCCCTCGCCGTGCAGGCGGTGCCACAGCTCCTCCGCAAAGTGCGGAACCAGCGGCGCCAGCATCCGCACCATCACCGCGGCCACCTCGCGGGGTGCGCCCGTGCCCCGGCGGGTGAGCTCGTTGTTGAGCTCGGTCAGCTTGGCGATGGCGGTATTGAACCGCATGCCCTCCATGTCGGAACGGACGCCGTCGATGGTGCGGTGCAGCAGCCGGAGCAGATCGTCGTCCGGCAGTTCGTCGCTGACCCGCAACTCTCCGGTCTCCTCGTCGACCACGTTGCGCCACACCCGTTGCAGCACCCGCTGGGAGCCCACAACGGATCGTGTCTCCCAGGGCCGGTCCTGGTCGATGGGCCCCATGAACATCTCGTAGAGGCGCAGGGTGTCGGCCCCGTAGGAGGCGTACATGTCGTCGGGGGTGACCGAGTTCTTGAGGGACTTGCCCATCTTGCCGAGTTCCCGGCTGACGAGCTCGCCGGAATGGGAAAAGCCCTTCTCCAAGGAGCCCTCCACCTCTTCGGCGGGCACGTACACCCCTCGGGAGTCCTTGAAGGCGTATGCCTGGATGTAACCCTGGTTGATGAGGCGCTTGAACGGCTCAGGTCCGCTCACATGGCCTAGGTCGTAGAGCACTTTGTGCCAAAAGCGGGCGTACAGCAGGTGCAGCACGGCATGCTCGACCCCGCCGACATAGAGGTCCACGCCGCCCACGCCGCCGGTCTCCGGGTCGGCCATCCAGTACCGCTCGACCTCGGGATCGACGAGGGTCTCGTCGTTGCGCGGATCGAGGTAACGCAGGTAGTACCAGCACGATCCGGCCCACTGGGGCATCGTGTTCAACTCCCGCCGGTAGTGGCACGATCCGTCGCCAAGATCCAGCTCGATGCTGGTCCAATCCGTCACCCGGCCCAGCGGCGGCTCCGGCTCGGAGTCCCGGGCCAGGGCCCGGGGCGCCCAGTCGGTCAGCTCGGGCAGCTCCAGAGGCAGCATGTCCTCGGGCAGGGCCACCGGTCCAAGATCGTCGAACACGATCGGTATCGGCTCCCCCCAGTAGCGCTGCCGGCTGAACAGCCAGTCCCGCATCCGGTAGTTGACGGTGGGACGGCCGAATCCCGACTCGACGAGGCGCTCGACAATCAGGGCCTTCGACGCCGCCACGTCAAGGCCGTCGAGGAAGTGGGAGTTGATCGACGGGCCGTCACCCGTGTACGCCAGCTCATCGGGATGCTCCGGCGGGGGCTGCACGGTGCGGATGACGGGCAGGCCGTAGGCCTCGGCGAACTCGCGGTCGCGCTGGTCCTCGCCGGGCACCCCCATCACCGCGCCCGTGCCGTATCCCATAAGCACGTAGTCGGCGATGAACACCGGCACCCGGGTGTCGGTGAACGGCACGACGGCGTCGTAGCCCAGGTAGACCCCGGTCTTGGAGTCGCTGCGGTCGGCGTCGCTCAACTCAGCGCCGCGGGCTCGGTACTCGTCAACGGCCTGGCCAGGTGTGTCCGCACCGCCGGTCCACAACTCGGGAGTGCCATCAGGCCACTGCCAGGCAGTCAGGTCGTCAACGAGCGGATGCTCCGGGGCCAGCACCATGTAGGTGGTACCGAAGAGCGTGTCGGGCCGGGTAGTGAACACCTCGATCGCCGGGATGTCCGAACCCTCGAGGCGAAACTTCTCTGCTAACGGGAAGGGACCCCGATAGGCGGCCGGGAACGAGATCAGGGCGCCCTCGGAGCGGCCGATCCAGTTGCGCTGCATGGTCTTGACCGACTCAGGCCAGTCCAGCCGGTCGAGGTCCTCCAGCAGGCGGTCGGCGTAGGCGGTTATGCGCATCATCCACTGCTTCAGCGGGCGCTTGAACACCTCATGGTTGCCCCGCTCGGAGCGGCCCTCGTTGGTGACTTCCTCGTTGGCCAGCACCGTGCCCAGCGCCGGGCACCAGTTGACCGGGGCGTCGGCCACGTAGGCCAGGCGATGGGAGTCCACCGCCTCTCGCTGTTCGGCCTCGCTGAGCTCGTCCCAGGCTCGGCCGTCGGGCACCGGCTTCCGGCCGGAGGAGAACTCGTCGACCAGCTCGGCGATGGGCCGGGCCCGACTCTCGCCGGGATCGAACCATGAGTTGAAGATCTGCAGGAAGATCCACTGGGTCCAGCGGTAGTAGTCGATGTCGGTGGTGGCGACGCCGCGTCGCTTGTCGTGGCCCAGACCGAGCCGGTCGAGTTGGCGCCGCATGTTGTCGATGTTGGCCTCGGTGTTGATGCGGGGGTGCTGGCCGGTCTGGCGGGCATGCTCCTCCGCCGGCAGCCCGAAGGCGTCGAAGCCCATCGTGTACAGCACGTTGAATCCGGCCATCCGCTTGAAGCGGACGTACACGTCGGTGGCGATGTAGCCCAGCGGATGGCCGACGTGCAGTCCCGATCCCGACGGGTACGGGAACATGTCCATGACGAACAGCTTTGGGCCGGACGAGCCACGGCCCGTCGAGAGCGCCCCGGCCGGGTTGGGTGTCTCATAGGCGCCGCTCGCTTCCCAATGGTCCTGCCAGCGACTCTCGATGTCGGCCGCGAGGGTCGCGTCGTAACGGTGCGGGGGTGTGTCGGCGTCCGGCGCGGGCATGACGGCCAAGGCTACGGGGCCGCCGCGTCGCTGATGGAAATCTGGCGCGCGGGTTGCTTGTGTCGGTACCGGACCGTGCTACGATCCGTTCCGTATCGTGGGACTGGTCCACAGTACGGAACCAGCGAGTGGCTGTAATCCGTGGAAGTGGGCCCAAACCGACATGCGGAGGGCTTAGCCGGATGACCGACACCCCTGCTCCCGGACCCGACATGGTCGACGACGACATTGATCTCGCGAGCCTCGACGACGAGGAGCTCACGACCCAGATGCACGACGATCTCTATGACGGTCTGGCCGACGAGATCGCCGAGGGCACCAACATCCTGCTGGGCCGCGGATGGTCGGCCGACAAGGTCCTGAACGACGCCCTGGTCGAGGGCATGCGCATCGTGGGCATCGACTTCCGCGACGGGATCCTGTTCGTGCCCGAGGTCCTGCTGGCCGCCAACGCGATGAAGGCCGGCATGTCCATCCTGCGGCCGCTGCTGGCCGAGACGGGCGCCGAGCCCATCGGCAGCGTCGTTATCGGAACAGTCAAGGGCGACATCCACGACATCGGCAAGAACCTGGTGGCGATGATGCTGGAGGGAGCCGGCTTCGAGGTGTTCGACCTCGGCATCAACACCGACGCCGAGGAGTTCCTGGCCGCCCTCGACGAGCACAAGCCCGACATCCTGGGCATGTCGGCCCTGCTCACCACCACCATGCCCTACATGAAGGTGGTGATCGACACCCTCATCGAGAAGGGCATACGCGACGACTTCATCATCCTCGTCGGCGGGGCTCCCCTCAACGAGGAGTTCGGATCGGCCATCGGCGCCGACGCGTACTGCCGCGACGCTGCCATCGCCTCTGAGACGGCCAAGACCCTCGTGACGGCCCGCCGGGCCGGATGACGGCCCCGCCGCACCCTTCGAAGGTTCTAGTCATCGGCTGTGGCGCGCTGGTTCGCGAGCTGCGCGAGGTAGCAGCCCTCAACGGCAGCAAGCACCTTGAGGTGGAGTGCCTGCCCGCGATCATGCACAACCGCCCCGAGCGGATCCCCGACGCCGTCCGCCGGCGGGTCCGGGTCGCCAAGGAGCGCGGCGCCTACTCCACGATCATCGTGGGCTACATGGACTGCGGCACGGGCGGGCTGCTCGACCGGGTGTGCTCCGAGGAGGGGGTCGAGCGGCTGCCCGGCGCCCACTGCTACGAGCTCTACGCCGGCACCGACGCCTTCGCCGGCCTGCAGGAGGCCGAGCCGGGCACCTTCTACCTCACCGACTACCTGGTGCGGCATTTCAATCGCTTGATCATGGAGGGGCTGGGCATCTCCCAGCATCCGGAACTCCTCGAGGCGTACTTCGGCAACTACACCCGTGTCGTCCACCTCGCGCAGGCCGACGACGACCGCCTGGCCCGCGCCGCGGAGCAGGCCGCCGCCCGTCTCGGCCTTCGCTGCGAGAGGATCGTCACCGGCATCGGCGGACTCGAGGGCCGGATCGTGGAGCTGGCCGGCGCGGACACCTCAGAGGCGGCATGAGTCCTCCAGCGGGGCGAGGCGGGCGCAGGCGCCGCAACGACGACGGGAGCCTGGTGCTGATCAGTTGGCGCGACATACCCGCCCAGGTCAACGGCGGCTCCGGCGCCGACCGGGTCCAGCGCATCCTCCCCCGCCGGTTCCAGAGAGCCATCGACCGGGCCGCCATGGTGGCGGGCAAGACCCAGGCCTCGCAGTACGTCGGCGAGTGGCGCCGGTCCGTGATCCCCTCGGGCGCCGCCGACCCCGAGGAGGCCGCCATGGCGGCCGCAGCCTCCCTGGAGGAGGCGTTCCCCCGGGAGCGGCTCGACGAGTTCGTCAAGACCGGCGGCTGGGATCCCGATCGCAGCATCGACTCCGAAGGAGACCCCCAGTGACCGACACCGTCGTCAGCTCGGCCACCAAAGAGGTGGTCATCGGGTTCGACCGTCCGTTCGTGATGATCGGCGAGCGCATCAACCCCACCGGCCGGCGGCTGCTGGCCGAGGAGATGCGCAAGGGGGACTTCAGCCGGGTCGAGGCCGATGCACTGGCGCAGACCGCGGCTGGAGCCCACATGCTCGACGTCAATGCGGGGATCCCCCTCGCCGACGAGCCCGCCCTTCTGGCCCAAGCCATCAAGCTCGTTCAGAGCGTCACCGACGTGCCCCTCTCCATCGATTCCTCGATCATCGAAGCCCTGGAGGCCGGAATTGCGGTGTACGAGGGCAAGCCCCTCATCAACTCCGTCACCGGGGAGGAGGAGGTCCTGGAGCGGGTGCTGCCTCTGGTGGCCCGCCACAGCGCCGCGGTGGTGGCCATCTCCAACGACGAGACGGGCATCAGCGAGGATCCCGACGTGCGCTTCGAGGTCGCTCGCAAGATCGTCAACCGGGCCGCCGACCACGGCATCCCGGCCTCCGATGTGGTGGTTGACCCGCTGGTGATGCCGATCGGCGCCATGGGCACCGCTGGACGGCAGGTGTTCCAGCTGGTCCGGCGGCTGCGCACCGAGTTGGGGGTTAACACCACCTGCGGTGCCAGCAATGTCAGCTTCGGCCTCCCGGCCCGCCACATGATCACCGGGACGTTCCTGTCGATGGCCATAGGCACCGGGCTCACCTCCGCGATCATGAACCCCATGCACCCCGAGGTGAAGAACGCGGTGATGGCCGCCGATGTCCTGGCCGGGAACGACCGGGACTGCGCTGCGTGGATCGCCGAGCACCGGGACCCCGACACGGTCGGCCTGAGACGGCGGGGCGGGCGTCGCCGAAGCGCCTGACATGCACGACACGCACAGCGTCGTGTTCAACCCCTCGGGCATACGCGCCTCGGTGGCTGCCGGGGCCACCGTCCTCGACGCGGCCCGGGCCGGCGGTGTGGACCTCGACTCGGTGTGCGGCGGCCGGGGCTTGTGCGGCCGCTGCCAGGTCTCGGCCACTGATGTCGGCGTCCTTTCGGATCCCGGCCCCACCGAGTTGCGCTACCGGGGGCGTCGCCCGATCGCCGAGGGCTTCCGTCTGGGCTGCCAGGCCGTGGTGCTGGCCAACGCCGTCGTCGACGTCCCGCCGGAGAGCCAGGTCCACCGGCCGGTGGTGCGCAAGTCGATCGACCTCGCCGAGGTGGTCATCCACCCGGTGGTCACCCTCCACTACGTGGAGCTTCCCGAGGTTGTCCTCGGTTTCGAGGCCGCGGAGGTCGACCTGGTCGCCGAGGCCCTGGCCACCGACTGGGGCCTGACCGAGGTGGAGTTCCCGGTGCCGGTCCTGGCCGGGCTCTCCCCGGCCATAGCGGCCGGAGACCGGTCGGTCACGGTGGTGGTGCACAACCGCCACACCGTTCTCGACGTGCGGCCCGGCTACTCCGACGAGGCCTGGGGGGTGGCCGTCGATGTGGGATCGACGACCATCGCCGGGTACCTGCTCGAGCTGTCGTCGGGCGAGGTGGTCGCGGCCTCGGGCCGGATGAACCCGCAGATCCGCTTCGGCGAGGACCTCATGAGCCGGGTCTCCTACGTGATGATGAACCCCGGCGGCGAGACCGAGCTCACCGCCGCGGTGCGAACCGCCATCGACGAACTGGTGGGCGAGTTGTGCGGGCTGGCCGGCGCCGACCACAGCAGGGTGCACGACCTTGTGGTGGTGGGGAACCCGATCATGCACCACCTGGTGCTGGGCCTGGACCCCACACCGCTGGGCGCGGCGCCGTTCACGCTCACCACCGCCGCGGCCGTGCGGGGTCGCGCCACCGACATCGGGATCGGGCTACCGAACGCCGCTCTGTACATCGGTCCGTGCATCGCCGGGCATGTCGGGGCCGACGCGGCCGCGGCCACCCTGGCCGAGGGACCTCACCGGACGACGGAACCGATGCTGGTGGTGGACGTGGGCACCAACGCCGAGATCGTGCTGGGCGACGGGCACCGGGTCCTGGCCGCATCCAGCCCGACCGGTCCGGCGTTCGAGGGAGCACAGATCAGCTGCGGGCAGAGGGCCACTCCCGGCGCGGTGGAGCGGATCCGGATCGACGGGGAGACCTGGGAGCCCCGATTGAAGGTCATCGGCTGCGAGCTCTGGTCCGACGAGCCCGGGTTTGCCGAGGAGTTGGACCGCGCCGGGCTCCAGGTCTCGGGCTTGTGCGGCTCGGGCATCATCGAGGTGATCGCGGAGATGTTCCTGTCCGGAATCACCGATCGCCACGGCGTGATCTCGTCGGAGGTGCACCGGTCGCCCCGCATCGTGGCCGACGGCCGCACCTTCAGTTATGTGCTTCAGACCGAGCCGATCCTGCTGTCGATCACCCAGAACGACGTCCGTGCCGTCCAGCTGGCCAAAGCCGCTCTGCGGGCCGGCATCGACTTGCTGCGCGAGCACGCGGGGATCGTCGAGGTGCCCGACATCCGGCTGGCCGGAGCCTTCGGAGCCCACATAGACCCGGTTCGGGCGATGGTGCTGGGCCTCGTCCCCGACACACCCGCAGGCGGTGTGCGGGCCGCCGGCAACGCTTCGGGAGTGGGCGCCGTCCGCATGCTGCTCTCGGGTGAGCAGCGCCTGGAGATCGAGGGGGTGGTGCGGTCGGTGATCAAGATCGAGACGGCCACCGAGTCCCGCTTCCAGGAGCTATTCGTCGCGGCGATGGCCTTCCCCCACGACACCGATCCCACCCCGCATCTTGCCGCGGTGATCGATCTTCCCGAGGCGGCCGCTGCTGGTCACGAACAGGGTTCCCGCCGGCGCCGCAGACCCCGCCCCGCGGCCTGAACATCGCTCGACAATCGCCGAATTCACGATCCGGAGACAACTAGACCATGAACGAGCCAACATGAGCGAGGCACGAGGGCGCAGAGGCGGAGGCCGGGCCGGTCGGCGGGCAGCGAGGGCCTCAACGGCCGAAGCGGCCCCGTACCTGGTCCGTCGGCTGCCGCCGGTGGACATAGTCGATGACGAGGGTCTGGAGCAGATCGAACGCAACGCCGAGACGATCCTGTCCGAGGTCGGCATCGCCTTCCAGGAATTCCCGGAGGCGCTGGAGCTGTGGCGGGCCGCCGGGGCCGCCATCGACGGCGAGCTCGTGAAGTTCCCTCCCGGCCTGTGCCGCCAGATCGTGCAGGACAACGCCCCTGCCGTCTACACCCAGCACGCCCGCAACCCGGCCCGCAGCGTCATGGTCGGGGGCGACGCCACCGTCTTCGCCCCCAACTACGGCTCGCCGTTCGTCATGGATCTCGACCGGGGTCGCCGCTACGCCACGCTGGAGGACTTCTGCAACGTGGTGAAGCTCGCCTATGCCCTGCCCCAGCTGCACCACAGCGGGGGCACGGTGTGCGAGCCGGTGGACGTGCCGGTCAACAAGCGCCACCTCGACATGGTTTACGCCCACCTGCGCTACAGCGACAAGCCCTTCATGGGCTCGGTGACCGCGGCCGAACGGGCCGCCGACTCCGTCGAGATGGCCCGCATCGCCTTCGGCGGAGACCTCGCCGACCGCACGGTGATGACCTCGCTGATCAACGCCTCGTCGCCGATGCGCTGGGACGCCACCATGCTGGGCGCGGCCACCGCCTACGCCCGGGCCAACCAGGCCTGCATCGTCAGCCCGTTCATCCTGGCCGGGGCCATGTCGCCGGTGACGGTGGCCGGCCTGGCCGCCCAGGCTCTGGCCGAAGCCCTCTCGGGCATGGCCTACCTGCAACTGGTGCGGCCCGGCGCGCCCGTCGTGTTCGGCACGTTCGCCTCCTCGATGTCGATGGCCACCGGAGCGCCCACCTTCGGCACGCCCGAGGCCGGCCAAGCCATCCACGTGATGGCGTCGCTGGCCCGCCGGGTCGGTGTGCCGTTCCGTTCAGGCGGCCAATTCACGTCCTCAAAGCTGCCCGACGCGCAGGCCGCCTACGAGTCGGCCCACACCCTGCTGCCCACGATGCAGGCGGGGGTGAACTTCGTGCTGCACGCCGCGGGCTGGCAGGAAGGAGGGCTGGCGCTGGGCTACGAGAAGCTGATCCTCGACGCCGACCAGTTGGGCGCCATGGAGGTCTGGGCCCGGGGAGTCGACATCAGCGACAACGGCCAGGCCATGGAGGCGTTCCGCACCAACGCCCACGGCGACCACTTCCTGGGCAACCAGCACACTCTGGTCAACTTCGAGACCGCCTTCTGGCGGTCGGACATCTCCGACGCGGCCAGCTACGAGCAGTGGTCCGAGGAGGGCTCGCTCTCAGCCGGACAGCGGGCCAACGCCCGCTGGAAGCAGCTCCTGGCCGACTACGAGCCGCCCCCCATCGACGACGCGGTGGACGCCGAGCTGCGCGACTACGTGGCCCGACGCAAGGCCGGGATGCCCGACGAGATCGGCTGACAGGCTCGGCCTCTCAGCTGGCGATCGAGACGTTCTCCAGGTGGGGACGGTCAGGAAGGCGCAGACCTATGAGCTCGCCCGCAGCGTGCAGCTCGAAGTGCCATACGTCGACGTCGTCGGGGCTGCTCTCACGCAGCGACGTCACTGCGTGCCAGATGGCGTAGCGAGCAGCCCGGATCGTCGCCTCCGGAGACTCGGCGGCGCGCGACACGGCCGCATAACCCGCGGAGATGCCCGCGTAGACATCGCCGTTCACTCCCACCGAGGCTGCCGCCCACTCAGCGAGCGCCCTCAGCGCTCGGGGCCGGGACCGGTTCACCGAGTCGTCGAAGACCGCCTCGACCCAGGAGTGCCAAGCTGTTGAACCTCTAGCCGCCATCGGTGTGCTCCTTTCGGCAGGCCCTTCGAAGTCTCGCATCGGAGGCTAGTGGGCCGCCGGCATGCTTCGTCGCGGCGGGGCGGGTCACTCGGGACAACAGACAGCTACCGGCGGGGAGGATCGAGGGCGTCGCGCAGGCCGTCGCCGATGAAGTTGATGCACAGCACCGTGGCCACGATGGCCAGGCCCGGAGCCCACACCAGCCAGGGCGCGGTGATCATGAAGCCCTCGTTGCCCCCGAGCATGTTTCCCCAGGTCGCGGTATGGGCCGCGCTGACACCCAGGCCGAGGAAGCTCAGCGTCGACTCCGCGAGGATGGCACCGGCCACGGTCAACGACACCGCCACGACGATCTCGCCGACCAGGTTGGGCAGCAGATCGCGCACCATGATGCGACGGCCGGGCACACCGAGCGAGACGGCTGCCTCGACGAACTGGTTCTCGCACAATGACAGCACCTTGGCCCGCACTATCCGGGCCGGGACCATCCAGCTGACTGCGGCCAGGACGATCACCACGTCGAGCACGCTGTCGCCCAGCATTCGAGCCGCCATGATCACCACCATCAGGCTCGGGAGCGCCAGCATGGTGTCGGTGAAGCGCATCAGCACCGAGTCCACCCAACCCCGGCAGTAGCCAGCCACCAGCCCCACCGCCGTTCCCACGACGCCGCTGATCAACGCCACCGACACCCCGACCAGCAGGGAGATCCGGCCTCCGTAGAGGATCCGGCTCAGAGTGTCGCGCCCGAGGGTGTCCGTCCCCAGCAGGAAGTCGCGGCCTGGCGGGGCCAGGATCCTGTCCAGATTCTGCTCGGTGGCGCCGTAGGGAGCGACCCAGTCGGCAAGTACGGCGCACAGCGCGATCAAGGTGAACACGGCCAGCGAGCCGACGGCCAGACGGTGCCTGCGGAACCGTCGCCACACGGTCCGCCAGTGCGGCGCGATCTCGTCGCCGGGTGTCTCGAGCGGCTGTCCCGCCATCGACCGCCTGTCGGCGAGCCTGCGTGCACCCCGGTGCTGGTAGCCCGGCCGCGACGGCAATTGCTCAGCCATAGCGGATCCTCGGGTCGAGCACCGCGTAGAGCAGGTCGGCCAGCAGGTTCATCAAGAACACCGCGGCCGACACGATCATCACCGTGGCCAGCAGCACGGGATAGTCGCCGCCGTGGAGCGCATCAAGGAACAGGAGGCCCATGCCCGGGTACTGGAAGACCCGCTCCGTCACGATCAAGCCGCCCACCAGCAGACCGAGATCCACCGCGGCCAGCGTCGTCACCGGGATCAGCGCGTTACGCACGCCGTGGCGCACGACCACCCGGCGCTCGGGCAGGCCCTTGGCCCGGGCGGTGGAGATGAAGTCCATGCCCATCACGTCGAGCATGGAGGACCTCATGTAGCGGCTGTAGGCCGCGATCAGCTGCAGCGAGAGCGCCATCACCGGCAGCGCGAGATGCCTCGCCCTGTCCAGCAGGTCGAAGCCCTGCTGGCCGGGCGAATAGATACCGGCCGTGGGCAGCAGCGGCGCGCCGAGCCGGAGCCACTCGGCCAGGTACAGGCCGAACATCAACTGCAACATCAGGCCCAGCCAGAACACGGGAATCGAGATGCCCAGGAACGACACGGTGGTCGAGGCCCGGTCGATGACGGAACCCGGCCGTAGCGCCGACAGGGTGCCCACGGCCAACCCGATCGCCAGCGAGAAAGCCATCGCCACCGCGATCAGCAGCAGCGTGTTGGCCATGGCGCTTCTAACCAGCGGCCAGACGTCCTGACCGTTGCGAACCAGCGACGTTCCCAGGTCGCCGGTGACGAAGTTTCCGAGCCAGGTGAGATAGCGACCGAAGAAGGGCTCGTCGAGGCCGAGGGACTCGATGTAGGCCCTCCTGGCCTCGGGGCTTATGCGGGGGTTGAGAGTGAGTTGGGCGGCCGGACTGGAGATCTCGCCCGCCGCCCAGAACGTTGCGAACGAGATCGTCAGGAGTATGGGAACCGTGACCGCGAGACGTCCCGCCGCGTAGCGGATCACCTCCGAAGTGTGCCCGCCGGCCCCGCCCGACGGATCACGCTGTCGCTCACCCGATCACGGTCCAGTCGTAGAGGTCGTAGAAGCCCCCGTAGACGCTCGACACCCAGCCTCCGGGCCCCTCCAGGACCTCGGGGTTCCAGGCCAGCAGGTTGGGAAGCACGTACAGCGGGATCCAGGGAACGTCGGAAGCCAGCAGTGTGCCGAGCTCGCGCACGAGCTCGAGGCGGGCGGCCTCGTCGACCTCGGCGTCGATGGCGAAGGCCAAGTCGCTGGCCTGCCGGCTGGCGTAGGCGGTGAAGTTCTGGCCGCTGAAACCGTTGGCCTCGCTGGGGATGCCGTCGATGTCGTAGTAGGAGGTCACGGTCGGATCGGGGGTGGTGCTGTTGGCGTACAGGGCCACCGGACCGAAGTTCATGGCCGGGAGCCGGTTCTGGAACAGCTCGCCCGGGTCGTAGTTGATGATCTCCCAGCCGATCCCGAAGGGTCTGGTCATCTCGGTCACCAGGGCCTGGACGTCCTCGCGGCGCTTGTTGCCGGCCACGGTGTTCCACTGGAGCACCAGCTCGACGCCCTCTTCGTTGACCCACAGGCCCTCGGGGTCGGGGCGGGTCCAGCCGTCTTCGGTGAGCAGCCGGTCGACGGTCGCCATGTCCTGGCGGTAGTGGGCGAAGTCGTCGGCGCACCAGTCCCCGAAGGCCGGGTTCCAGCCCGCGCACTGGAGCACCACCGGATCGTCGATGATGGGGCCGAGGGCCACATCGGCGATCTCTTCCCGGTCGAGGGCGTAGGCCAGGGCCTGGCGCACGTTCCTGGTGATCTCGAAGTACCGGTCCGGCGCGATCTGGTTGATCCACAGGCCCTCGATGAACGTTCCCGCCCCCGAGACGAACGTCAGCGGCGGGGCCAGGCGCTCCTTGGCGCCGGGGAACGGCTGGGGGAAGGCGGCCATGGCCTCACCGGTCTGCAGGGCCACGACCTCGGTGTCGGTGTCCTCGCGGGGGACCATCACCACCCGGTCGACCAGAGGTATGCGCTCGGGGACCCAGTAGTTCTCGTTGGGGACGAGGATGTGCTGTTGCTGGCTCCACGACTCCTGGAGCCAGGGGCCGCCCGAGACCGGGATCGCGTCGTTCCAATGCCCGGAGATGTCGGTCTCGCCGTTGAAGGCGTGGGCCGGCAGGATGCCGTCGAGCCCGCCGAAGAGTTCACGCCAGGGCGCGTAGCGCTCCGAAAGCGTGACGATCGCCGTCTGAGGATCGTCGTGGCCCACGTCGGTGATGAGGTCATACCCGATGGTGTTGAGAGTGCCCTCGGTGTCGATGATGGCCCTCCAGGTGAACCACACGTCGGTGCTGGTGATGGGCGTGCCGTCACTCCAGCGCGCCTCAGGATTGAGCCGGTATGTGATCGTGAGCGTGCCGTCGTCGTTGAGCACTGCCCCGCCGTTGTCCACCGTCGGCGCCTCCATCAGAACCGGCGAGGCACCGATGTTGTGGTTGACATCGAACTCCATGAGGCGGGGCACGATATGCACTAGCACCGACCAACTGAGCCACGTCGCGTTGTTGCAGGAGGTAATCGGGTTGAGGCACTCGGGCCACTGCTCCACGGCCAACACGATCTCGCCGCCGGGACGGTCCGCGGCGGGATCACCCGTCTCCGGAGCCGTGTCGGCGGAGCCGGTGGTCGTGGCGGCGGGATCGGTTGCGCCTTCGCTGCCCGCCGTCTCGCCGTCGGTCGACCCGCCGCATGCGGCCGCCGCGATCAGCGCCGCCACCACCAGCAGACCCCGCAAGTACCCGGCACAACGCCATGGCTTCGCCAGACGCGTTCTCACGGAGTTTCAGACTAGCCGTCACCGCGGCTACGAACCGGGCGGCTCCAAGAGTTAGGCCGCTCAGCGGAAGCGGGGCCGGCGCAGGAGGTTGGCAGCCACGGCCGAGGCCCGCAGCGGCCACGGATCGAACGTGCCCTGCTCGGCGACAGGCGGGGCAGGTTGTGTGAACATGCGGTACACGACGTACAGGGCGATGACGGCGTGGCACACGATCAGGACCCCGAAATAGGCCCACGGCGCGATGGCCGCCATCAGGAACCCGCCCAGCGTCGGCCCGATCACCGCGCCGACCCCGCTGACCCGCACCAGCGAAGCGCTGGCTCCGGTCAGTTGCGCCGGAGTGACGCTGTCGGCGGTGGTGGCCACGGCCAGCGAGTACAGCGGGAACGTCGAGCCGCCGTGGACGAACATCAGCAGCAGCGACAGAGCCGATCCCACCGGCACCAGCAGGTGCAGCCCCGCGGATCCGGCAGCGATGATGGCCACGACCAGGATCACGTAGCGGCGCGGCACTCGATCGGAGGAGCTGCCGACGAGCCACTGGAACGCCACCGACCCCACCATCGACGAGACCACGAACAGCGAGATCCGGGTGTTGGACAGGCCCTCGGAGGCGGCGTAGAACGCACCGAGTCCCATCAGGCAGCCCTGCGAGACCCCGACCCAGAACGCGGTTAGCAGCCCCAGCGGCACAACCTTGACCAGTTCCCGCAGCGAGACCGGCTCGGGCACCACCAGCGGCGGCGCGGTGGACGCCGACAGCGCCACCGGCACCAGCGCGAACGAGATCAGCGCTGAGGACACCACGAACAGCTTGAACCCGCCGGGATCGGCGAGGTTGAGCATCAACTGGCCCACACCCATCCCGCCCATGGTCACGATCATGTAGCGCGACAGCATCCGGCCCCGGGTGGCGTTGGTGGCCATGTCGTTGAGCCACGATTCCACCGTCACCAGGATCCCGGCCAAGCACAGCCCGTAGGCGAACCTCAGCAGCGTCCAGGACGCCGGATGGATCCAGACCACATGCAGGATGGCGGCGGCCGAGCCAACCGAGGACAGGGCGGCGAACACCCGGATGTGGCCGACGGAGGCGATGAAGTGCTCGGCTGCCTTGGTCCCGAACAGGAAGCCCAGGAAGTAGCCGGCCATCACAACGCCGGTCACGGCCAGCCCGAAGTCCTCCAGCTCGGCCCGCACTCCCAGGGCGACGCGCAGCAGCCCATTGCAGCTCATGACCAGCGCCACGCCCGCGAGCAACGACCTGACCGCGCCGAAACTGTCGCCGCGCGGCGCGATCAGCGGTCCACCCGACAGCCCTTCGTCGCCAGGCTCGGGCCGCACCACAGCGCCTGAGGCCACGACCGGATCGTAGTGACGCGGCCCTGCGGCAAGCCGCAGCTGGCTCGTGACTTTCGTCACAAGGGGGACCGACCAGCCTGACCGCCGCGGCCGGCTCGGGGCGGGTTGCGTCAGGCTCGGGCCAGAGCCTCGGCGATGGCCTTGCGCACCGGGATGGGGCTCTCGATCTGCAGGAAGTGGCCGACCCGATCGAGGTAGACGCTGCGCACGTCCCCGAAGGCGTCGATCATCGGTGCCGCCCGCTTGTTCGGGGTCATCTTGTCCTCACGGCCCAGCACCAGCGTCACGGGGCACTGCACCCGGGCCGCAGCTTGCTCGGCGCCGTCGTAGGCGTCGCAGGCGGCCAGATCATTGGCCAGCACTCCGGGGCGCGCCCGGTCCAGCAGGGAGGTGTTGCCCCCGATGAGCCACATGCCCGGTGAGGCGTGCCCGCCTGTGTGCGCTCGACTGCCTATGCCCCAGGAGGTGATGAGCCGCCCGGCCACGGGGTCGTCGGCATCGGCTGCCGATTGCAGTGCGGGATGCACCGGCATCGCCCCCGCGGTGCCCAGCAGTACCAGCGATCGGGCCACCTCAGGCCGCTGGGCGGCCGCCTCCAGCGCCACGAACGTGCCCATCGAATGCCCTACTAGGTGGGCAGGCGCCAAGCCCAGGGCCTCGGTGGTGCTCGCCAGCCACGCCCCCATCTCCTCGATGCTGGCTAGAGCGGGGCCCCGGCTGCCGCCGTGTCCGGGCAGGTCCACCGCCGCGGCCCGGTAGCCGTGGTGCGCGATCCAGCGGGTCTGGAGCTGCCACACGGTGCGGTCGCCGCCCGCTCCGTGCACCAGCACTACCGCAGGCTCGTCGCCGTCGATACTGCGTCCCCCGGTGGCGCAGCGCACCACCCGCCCGTCGATCAGCGCTTCCACGTCGGCTCGGCTCTCAGCGTTGTGAGGCCTTGAGGGCCCGCTCCAGGTCCTCGATGATGTCGCGGGGGTCTTCCAGGCCGACCGAGATCCGTACGAGGTCCTCCCCCACACCCGACGCGGCCAGGTCTTCGGCCGACATCTGCTGGTGGGTGGTGCTGGCCGGGTGGATCACCAGCGTCTTGGCGTCGCCCACATTGGCCAGATGGGAGGCCAGGCGGACCGCGGCGATGAACTTGGCCCCGGCGTCGCGCCCTCCGGCGATGCCGAAGCTCAGGATGGCCCCGGTGCCTCTCGGGTAGAGCCGGCGGGCCAGGTCGTGGTCGGGATGGCTGGACAGGGACGGGTACTTGACCCAGGTGACCGCGTCGTTGGCGGCCAGCGCCTCGGCCACGGCCTCGGTGTTGGCCACATGGCGCTGCATCCGCAGCGGCAGCGTCTCGACGCCCGACAGGATCTGGAAGGCGTTGGCCGGGCTCATGCAGGCTCCGAAGTCCCGCAGCCCCTCCGCCCGGGCCCGGCTGATGAAGGCACTGGGACCGAACTCGTCGCTGAAGCTGATGCCGTGGTAGCCGGCGTAGGGCTCGGTGATGGTGGGAAACAGGCCCGAGGCGTCCCAGTCGAAGTGGCCGCCGTCGACGAGCACGCCTCCGAGGGCGATGCCGTGGCCGCCCAGGAACTTGGTGGCCGAGTGCATCACGATGTCGGCGCCGTGCTCGATGGGGCGGATGAGGTAAGGGGTCGAGAACGTGGCGTCCACCATGAGTGGCAGCCCGCGGGCGTGAGCCACTTCGGCCACTGCGCCGATGTCGAGCACCTCTATGCCCGGATTGCCGAGCGTTTCCGCGAAGACGAGCCGGGTGTCGGAGCCGATGGCCGCCGCGAACTCGTCGGGTCGGCGGGGGTCCACGAACGTCGTGGTGATGCCGAAGCGCGGCAGGGTCAGGTTGAGCATGTTGTGGGTGCCGCCGTAGATGTTGCGGCTGGCCACGATGTGGCCGCCGGTGTCCATCAGGGTGGCCACGGCCAGGAAGAAGGCGGCCTGGCCGCTGGCGGTGGCCACCGCGCCCACGCCGCCTTCCAGTGCAGCCACCCGTTCCTCGAACACGGCCACGGTCGGGTTGGAGATCCGGGAGTAGATGTGGCCCGGGATCTCGAGGTTGAACAACCCGGCCGCGTGGTCGGTGTCCTCGAAGGAGTACGAGGTGGTGAAGTAGATGGGGACGGCCCTGGCGCCTGTCGTCGGATCACTGTGCTGGCCGGCGTGAAGGCTGAGAGTGTCGAAACGCAGGAAGTCTGGCTCTACCACACCGGCGAGCCTAGAGGCCGAACACGCCGAGACCGAACGGGCCTAGGCCGAACGCGTCGAGGCCCTCGCCGTATCGGCTGGGGGGTGACCGATCTCGGCGGGGGCCTCGAGTTGGGATGAGGGGCTTACGCCCCTCGGGAGGGAATCGTCGTGCTGATCAGTGGTCCACTAGCGGCGGACCCGGTAGGGGCGGCCGGCGGCCTCGCCGGTCACCTGCAGCAGGCTCTCGACCACGCCTACGGCATAGCCGGGCCCTAAGGCGTCTCGCCACACAGTGTTGGCGTTGACCTTGCTGTTGCTGAACGGAATGGGGCTCATCCTCGCTCCTCCTTTGCCTGTGTACGCCACATCGTCGGCTGTCTTCAGAGTGTTTCGCGGTATGCGCCGAATTGCAACGAATTGGAGGTCAGAGGGGGTGTGATTTAGGTCACACCCGTTGAGTCCGCCCGGTAGAAGTCCACCGGTTCGGCAGCCAGCGGGGTGTTGCCCAGGATCAGGTCGGCGGCCTTCTCGGCCAACATCATCACCGGGGCGTAGATGTTGCCGTTGGTCACGTACGGCATCGACGAGGCGTCCACCACCCGCAGGCCCCTCGTGCCGTGAACCTCGAGCGAGTCCGGGTGCAGCGCCGAGTCGTCGCCCAGGCCCATGCGGGCGGTGCAAGAGGGGTGCAGGGCGGTCTCGGCGTCGCTGCGCACCCAGTCGAGGATCTCCTCGTCGGTGCTCACATCCGGGCCGGGCGACACCTCCCCGCCGTTGAACGGGTCCATGGCCGGCTGGTTGAGGATGTGCCGGGCGTGGCGCACGGCCTCCGCCCACTCGCGGCGGTCCTCGTCGGTGGACAGGTAGTTGAAGCGCAGCGCCGGCTTGATCCGGGGGTCGGTCGAGACGATGGCCACGGTCCCCCGGGAGTTGCTGTACATCGGCCCCACGTGCACCTGGTAGCCGTGTCCGCCCTCGGGCACCGAGCCGTCGTAGCGGATGGCGATGGGCAGGAAATGGAACATGAGGTTGGGATAGGCAACGTCGTCGTTGCTGCGGATGAACCCGCCCGCCTCGAAGTGGTTGGTCGCGGCCGGGCCACGGCGAGCCAGCCACTGCAGTCCGATCAGGGGGCGGCGCCACTTGGCCAGGTGCGGCTGCATCGACACCGGCTGCTTGCAGGCGTACTGCACGTACACCTCCAAGTGGTCCTGCATGTTGGCGCCCACCGCGGGAACGTCGGCCACCACGTCGATGCCGTGGCTCTGCAGCAGATCGGCCGGACCAACGCCGGAGAGTTGCAGGAGCTGCGGCGAGTTGATGGCCCCGCCGCAGCAGATCACCTCGCCGGTGTTCACGGTTCGGCTGCGGCCGCCCTTGGTGTAGGTGACGCCGGTGGCCCGGTCGCCGTCGAAGAGGACCTTGGTGGTGAGGGCCCGGGTGACGAGATGGAGGTTGGGCCGGCTGAGCACCGGGTGCAGGTAGGCCCGGGAGGCGCTGAGGCGCCGGCCCCGGTGGACGTTGCGGTCGAAGGCGGCAAAACCCTCCTGGCGGTAGCCGTTGACGTCGGCGGTCCGGGGGTGGCCGGCCTGCTCGGTGGCTTCCAGGAACGCCTCGAACAGGGGGTTGGTGGCCGGGCCCCGCTCCAGCACCAGCGGGCCCCGGTCGCCCCGGTAGGCGCCCCTGCCCCGGGTCCCGTCGGGACCGCTGTGGTCGTCGCCGGCCAGGCAGCGCTCCATGCGCTTGAAGTAGGGCAGGCAGTGGGCGTAGTCCCAGCTGCCCATGCCCGGGTCGGCGGCCCAGCGCTCGTAGTCGAGGGGGTTGCCCCGCTGGAAGATCATGCCGTTGATGCTGGAGGACCCGCCCAGCACCTTGCCCCGGGCGTGGTAGACGCGCCGGCCGCCCATGTGGGGCTCGGGCTCGGAAGTGTACTGCCAGTCGTAGAAGCGGTTGCCGATGGGGAACGACAGGGCTGCGGGCATGTGTATGTAAACGTCGAAGCGCCAGTCCCGCCGGCCCGCCTCCAGCACCAGCACCGAGGTGCCCGGATCAGTGCTGAGCCGGTTGGCCAGCGCGCAGCCAGCCGAGCCCCCGCCCACGATCACGTAGTCGTAGCGGCGGTCTCGGTCTGCCATAGTCACCTCATGAGCTCGCACCGGGACGCCGGTTGGCCCCGTGCCGTGCAACAATCGCGACCCTACCGCTGCCCGCCTCCAACTACGAAGGGACTGCCATGAATGAGAACGCTCAGCCCCAGCCGGAGTCGCCGCCCTCGGGCCATTGCCTGTGCGGCGCGGTCAGCTACGAGGTGCACGGGCCGATCCGCTCAGTTTGGAACTGTCACTGCTGGCGCTGCCGCCGCTGGACCGGCCACTTCATGGCTGGATCGGCTTGCAAGCGCTCCGACCTAAGGTTCGTGTCCGACGCCACTCTGGCCTGGCACCACCCGGCTGACGATCCCAACGTGGCCTACGGCTTCTGCCGGGAGTGCGGTGGATCGCTGTTCTGGAAGGTCGCGGAGGGTCGTCCCGACCAGACCAACCACATCGCCATCTGCGCCGGCACCCTAGACCTCCCCACCGGCTTGACCACCGAGGGGGCCCTGTTCACCACCGACGCCGCCGACTACCACACGCTCGACCCAGGCGTGGAGGCCT
The DNA here is from genome assembly GCA_009835735.1 of Acidimicrobiaceae bacterium. Taxonomy (GTDB): domain Bacteria; phylum Actinomycetota; class Acidimicrobiia; order Acidimicrobiales; family Aldehydirespiratoraceae; genus Aldehydirespirator. Next base: position 31,934 of record VXWX01000112.1, on the reverse strand, counting down.
GCGACCGGGTTTGGGCCTGGGACTGGGAGTAGCAGCGGAAGCTGCCGGCAGTCAGTCCTCTTCGGAGTCTTCTGGAGGCTGGCGGGCCAGGTCCGCTCCGGGAGCCTTCGCGGCTGCGGCGGCAGGCATGCCGATACCAAGGAAGCCCTCGATGCGGGCTAGCCGTTGTTCCATGTGGTCGAGACGTTCACGCAGCTTGTCGGTGGTGCGCTGCTGGTGCCAGATGATGGCGAGGACGGCCAGCACGACTGTCACAATCTGCGAGACCGTGTTGATGTCCACGACACGACCGTAGCTCGTGCAGTTCTAGATAGCAACGCAATTACATGAAATTATATGGACTCAGGCTCTCATGCGCGAGCCTTCGGGGTCCCATAAGCAGCTCTCGACCGGCTTGGCGGGGCGGCGGATGCCGACTATCTCTATCTCGAACTGGCCCGACGAGCCAGCCAGTTCGGCAGGGACGTAGCCCATGGCCACCGACGCCTCGCTGTGGTGGGCGTAGCCGCCGGAGGTGACCCAGCCCACGACCTCGCCGTCGTGCCACACCGGCTCGTCGCCGATCACGTCGCAGGCATCCGGGCCCGCGCCGACATCAACCGTCCAGGTGCACAGGCGCAGACCTGTCGGAGCCACCCTGCCGGGCGGGCCGCTCTCGCCGTACTTGGCGATCAACGCGTCCCGGCCTATGAACTCCTTCTCCATGCGCACGAAGCGGCCCAAGCCGGCCTCGAAGGGGTCGTAGTCGGGCCGGTACTCCCGCAGCCACGATCCGAACCCCTTCTCAAGGCGGAGAGAGTTCAGGGCGTGCAGTCCGAACAGCTCCAGGCCATGCGCCTCCCCCGCCGACCGCAGCAGGTCGAACACGTACCGCTGGTAGCGGGCCGGCATCCACAACTCATAGCCCAGATCGCCGGTGAAGCTGATCCGCCCACACCAGACCGGTGCCAACCCCACCTCCATCTCGCCGAAGGCCATGAACCGCATGCCGTGAGCCGACACATCGGCGTCGGTGACCTCGGCCAGCAGCGTCCGCGCCGCCGGCCCGGCGATGGCCAAGCCGCACATCTCAGCTCCGAGCGTCTGGTAGCTCACCGAGCCGTCGGCCGGCAGCCGCTCGTCGAACCACCGCTCGTAGTAGCGCTCGGCGATGCCGGAGCCGAACACCGCGAACCGCTCGCCATCCCGCACGTTGCCGGTCACCCCGCCCACCATCGTTCCGGCCGGTCCCTCGGCCCGGCCGGGCGCGGCCGGCAGGCAGGCCACCGTCAGATCCCCGACCAGGTTGCCGGCCGGGTTGGTCATCGGCGTGAGCGCCATCCGGCCCGGGATCGGTATCCGACCCGCCAGCAGCCGGTCGAGCCACGCTCGAGCCCCCGGACCCGACACCAGGAACTTGGCGAAGCCGGTGATCTCCATCATGCCGACGGCGGCCCGCACGGCCAGCGTTTCGGCCCGCACCCGGTCCCAGGCGTTGGAACGTCCGAAGGTCACCTCCTCGACCGGCTCCAGACCCTCCTCCTGGAACCACAGCGCCGACTCCAGACCGAAAGCGTCGCCCCACACCGCGTTGGCGTCGGCCAGCCGGTCATAGATCGGCGATGTCTGAACGCCCCGTCCCTCGGGCAGGAACTCGTTGGGGAACGTGATCCGGAACCGGCGCGAGTAGTTCTCGCGCACCTTGGCGTCGGTGTAGGCGACCGTGGCGTAGTCGCCGAAGCGGGCCACGTCCATAGCCCACACGTCGAAGCCGGGGTCACCCGCGGTGATCCAGTTGGCCACGGCCAGACCCACACCTCCGCCCTGCGAGAACCCGGCCATCACCGCACAGGCCGTCCAGTACCCCGGCAGGCCTCTGATCGGGCCGATCAGGGGGTTCCCGTCGGGGGCGAAGGTAAACGGTCCATTCACCACCCGCTGGATCCCAGCGGTGCCCAGCACCGGGAAGTGAGCGAAGGCGACCTCCAGCGCGTCGGAGATGCGGTCGAGGTCCTCCGGCAGCAGCCTCATAGCGAAGTCCCACGGCGTCTGCCGGGGCGACCACGGCAGACAGGCCTGCTCGTAGGTGCCCAGCAGCATGCCGTTGCCCTCCTGGCGCATGTAGATCTCGCCGCCGAAGTCGATGACGTTCATCATCCGGGCATCGGTCCGCTGGTTGTGCTCCATCACCACATCCAGCGCCTCGGTGACGATGTAGGTGTGCTCCATGGCCAGCACCGGCAGCTCGAGCCCCACCATGCGCCCCACCTCGCGGGCCCACAGGCCCCCGCAGTTGACCACATGCTCGCAGACGATCTCGCCCCGGTCGTCGCCGCTGGCAGTGTCGTACAGCTCCACACGCCAGCACCCGTCGGCGCGCCTGGACATCGCGCGGGCCCAGGTGCCCCGGTACACCTCCGCCCCCGCCATCCGGGCGGCCTTGGCGAAGGCATGGGTCACGCCCGCCGGGTCGACGTGGCCCTCGTGGGCTTCCAGCATCGCCCCCACGAAATGCTCGGGGTCGAACAGCGGGACCAGCTCGGCGGCCTCGGACACCGAGATCATCTCGGTGTCCAGGCCCAGGTAGCGGCCCCGGGCGTGCGTCATCCTCAGCCAGTCGAGCCGCTCGGGCGTGTCGGCCAGCAGCACACCGCCGGGCGTGTGAATGCCGCAGTCCTGACCCGAGATGCGCTCGATCTCGGCGTACAGCTCGGTGGTGTAGCGCTGCAGCTTGGCCACGTTGGGATCACCGTTGATGGTGTGCATGCCACCGGCGGCATGCCAGGTGGAGCCGGCGGTGAGCTCGGTGCGCTCGACCAGCACCACATCGGTCCAGCCCGCCTTGGTGAGGTGGTAGAGCACGCTCGCGCCCACCACTCCCCCGCCGACCACCACAACCTGCGCGCCGGACTTCAACTCGACCCTCCCACCAGCCAGCTCGCGCTGATCAGCCCGTAGTCGACCAACGGTGGGCGTCGATGGCGGGCAGCGCGGGGTTCGGCCCGCAGCCGTAACGGGGCCCGTCGTCCGGGCCGTCGCCGGGCGGGATCCTCAGCCCGTCGGCGAGCGAGTCGGCAGTGAGACAGTCGGCCACCATGTTCTGGAAGCGGTGCAGGGGCTCCTCGAAGCGGGGTGACAGCGGCCCGGGCGGCGCCCCGCCGAGCGCCAGCCCCCGGTGGGACCGCTGGCAGATGTCGATGTCCTCGTTGTTGACCTCGATCCAGAACTTGAGCGTCTCGGCCGCGGCGTCGCCGTACTGCTCGGCCGGTGTGGACGACGGCAGCAGCAGAGTGCAGTGCTCCCGGGTGGCGCCCGACGACAGCGGTTCGAGGCGGATCACGAAGGCGTGGCCGGGCAGCACTGCCAGCGTCAGGTTGGGGAACACGGCCACGAACCGCCCGCTGACGCTGTCGGAGGAGTCCAGACCGGGAGCGTTCGGAAGCACCAGCCAGTCGTCGCGCTCGTCGCTCGACACCGGGGTGGTGGTCTGGCCGCAGTACAGCCCCGGCCCCTGGTAGCGGTAGTGGTCACGCACCCGGGACACCTTGGCCAGCTCGGGATGGACCCACGCCAGGTGGTAGTACTCCTGGAAGTTCTCGGTGATCAGCTTCCAGTTGGCGGCCACGTCGAAGGTGCACTTCTCGTGGACGACCCAGCCGTCGAAGCCGTAGCCGGCCATCCGCTCGGGCAGGTCGCCCAGCCACTCGGCCAGCGGCGGTGTGGCCTCGTCCAGGCAGACGAACACATCCAAGCCCCAGGCCTCCACCCGCACCGGCAACAGCGACAGCTCAGCCGGGTCGAAGTCCGCCCTGGGCACCTCGTCGAACAGCGGGGACGCCACCAGGGAACCATCTAGGGCGTATCCCCAGCGGTGATACGGGCACCGGATCATCCGCGACACGGTGCAGTCCTCGGAGGCCAGCTCGGTGCCCCGGTGACGGCACGAGTTGATGAAAGCCCTAAGCACACCGTCGCGGTCCCGGGTGATGAGCACCGACGTACCGCCGACAGAACGCACCAGCAGACGGCCCGGCTCGGCCACTTCCGACGCGGACGCCACCGCAACCCAGGCCCGGGCGAACAGCCTGCGCTGCTCGACCTCGAAGAAGTCGTCACCCGTGTAGGCGACCGGCGGCAGACCTGTCGCCTGATCCAGCGGTCGGCGGGTCGCCGCCCAGAACCCCTCGTCTACGTAGCGGGCGCTGCCCTGGAGCGTTGTCACCGCGCGAAGTACACCACGACCACGCATCAGTGCGCAACGCTCACGGTCCCTCAGCTCTACTAGAAGTCGGTGTCGACTCCGCCCTCGGCTATGCGCCGGTCGGTGAAGTCGTCCAGTTCGGCTCGGACGTCGTCGGCCAGCGGAGGCGGCTCGTAGGCGCCCAGGAGCTCACCCACGAGGCGCTCGGCGTGGTCTAGAGCGGTGGGCGAGCCGGCCTCGACCCAGGACTCGTAGTTGCGCCAGTCCGACACCATCGGCTTGAAGAACGCGTCGCGGAAGCGGGCCAGCGTGTGGGCCGTGCCGAAGAAGTGCCCGCCCGGGCCGACCTCGTCGATGGCTTCGACCGCGAGCGAGTCGGCGTCGGTCGCGAGGGGCTGCAGGAACTCCCCCACCATGCCGATCATGTCGGCGTCGATGACCATCTTCTCGTAGCAGGCCTGCAGCCCGCCCTCCATCCACCCCGCCCCGTGCATCACCATGTGGGCACCACCCGTCACCACGGCCCACAGCGAGAACACGCTCTCGTAGGCGGCTTGAGCGTCGACCGCGTTGGCCGCGCAGACGTTGGAGGACCGGTAGGGGACGCCGTACCGGCGAGCGAGCTGTCCCCCGAGCAGAACCGCCTGCATGTACTCGGGGGTGCCGAAGGCGGGGGCGCCCGACTGCATGTCGACATTGGAGGTGAATCCTCCATAGATCACCGGCGAACCCGGCCTCACCAACTGGCAGAAGGCCATGCCGGCCAGGGCCTCAGCGTTCTGCTGCACCACCGCGCCAGCCACCGTGACCGGCGCCATCGCCCCGGCCAGCGTGAACGGGGTAACCGCCACCACCTGGTTGCGAGACGAGTACTGGAGGATCCCCTCCAGCATGGGTGTATCGAGTCGCAGCGGCGAGTTGCAGTTGACCACGGTGAAGATCGACGGCTGCGTCTCAAGGTCGTCGTCGGTGACGCCGCGCACGATGCGCACCATCTCCAAGCAGTCGCGGTTGCGTTGCGCTCCCAGCGAGTAGGCGTGGAGGGCCTTGCCTGTCAGAGTGAGCAGGTCGCGGGTGGCCACTAGGTGACGCACCGATGCGTGCACGTCCACCGGCTCGACCGGATAGCCGCCCTGGAAGGCGACGGAGTTGAGCACCTCCCCGAGCATGACCAGCCGCCGGAAGTCCTCCCGGTTGCCGGTGCGCCGGCCGCCGGCCCGGTCGGCCGCGTTCGGAGGGCTGGCCACCGAGGCAAAGGCCACATTGCGCCCACCCATCGGCAAATGGCGCGTCGGGTCGGGAGCGTGCAGTACGAACTCACCAGGGGCGGTGGCCACCAGTTCGGTGATCATCTCAGGGTCGAAGCGCACCCGATCACCGTCGACCTTGGCGCCGGCCTCGGCCCACATTGTCCGGGCCGTCGGATGCAGGAATTCCATGCCGGTGTCGCGCAGCACCGTAAGCGAGGCGGCGTGGATGGCCTCGAGCTCGTCCTCGCTCACGATCGACGTCGGCTCGAACCGACGTTCATGCAGCCGCCACGGCGGCTGGACAGGCCCGCTCGGCTCGGGGACCGCGGCCTGGCGCGGCCGCCGCCTTCGACGCTCAGCGCTCATCTCCGCAGGCTAGTGCAACGTCGATCACCCTTCGCGCTGATGCGCCACCTGTATCTCTATCATTGCCTTTCATGTAGTGAAATATCAGTTCACGCTCGTCTTGGAGCAGGAGCGTCCAGCAGGCAGCAGACTGGGGGGCGTGGCAGACCCGCTGGAGATGCTCGACATCGCCTCGGACGACCCCGAAGCGGTCCGGGAGTGCTACGCCGAGCGGGGCTGGGGCGACGGGCTGCCGCTGGTGGCCCCCACGCCCGAGCGGGTAGACGCGATGCTCGCCAACTGCAACGCGGATCCCGACGAGCCCGTCACCGTCCTGCCGCCCCGGTCCGGTGTGGCTACCCGCCGGGTGATCGCTGTCAACGCGGTGCTGGCCGGCTGCCGCCCCGAGCACCTGCCTGTGCTTGTCGCGGCGGTGCGGGCGCTGGCCCATCCCGAGATCAACCTGCGAGGCGTGAACGCCACCACCCATCCGGTGGCGCCGCTGCTCGTCGTGCACGGCGAGATCGCCCAGACCGCGGGCTACAACGCGGGGCTGGGCGCCTTCGGCCCCGGCAACGTGGCCAACGCGGCCACAGGACGGGCGCTGAGGCTCATTCTGCTCCACGTCGCCGGGGCGATCCCCGGTGCGGGCGACGCCTCCACCCAGGGCGGACCGGCCAAGTACACCTACTGCGTGGCCGAGAACCTGGCCGAGTCGCCGTGGGGCGGATACGCAGCCAGCGTCGGAGTCGCTGCGGCCTCCGCGGTCACCGTCCACTGCGGCGAAGCGCCCCACAACTTTCACGACATGGAGTCGAAGGATCCCGCCGCCATCCTCGACAAGGCCGCTTCAGCCATGACCTCACTGGGGTCCAACAATGCGCCGGTCAGCTCCGGTGAGTTCTTCGTGATGCTGTGCCCGGAGCACGCCGCGGCATGTGACGGCGCCGGGTGGACGCGCGACCGGGTGGCCTCTTATCTCCACGAGCGGGCTCAGATGCGGGTCGGCGACCTGCGGGCCGCGTTCGCGCTCAGGGCGTGGGCGCCGTGGCAGGAGGCCCTGGATGACGACGCGACGATGTCCGTCACCGAACATCGGGGCAACATCAAGATCATCGTGGTGGGAGGACCGGGAAAGCACAGCTCGGTCATCCCGAGTTGGGGTATGACCAGGAGCGCCACCGTGCCGGTGGAGGTCTGAGCCCATGACGGAACCCACAGGGATCTCCGAAGGAGGGAACCGATGAGGATCTATGCCCCGGTGGGAGCGGTAGGACCGGCCGCCATTTCTCGCGCCGTTACCGGGCCGACGCTGGCTGGCAAGCGCATCGGGATACTCGACAACTCCAAACCGAACGCCGGCCTGCTGCTGCAACGACTGGCCGAGGGCCTCGCGGCCCGTACCGGCGCAACGGTGGGCCTCGTCGAGCGCAAGAACGCAGCCCTGCCCGCGCCCGACGATCTGCTGGCCCGGCTGGCCGAGGCCGAGGTGGTTCTCACCGGCTCAGCCGATTGAGGAAGTTGCACGTCGTGGAGTGTCCACGACTCCGTCAACCTTGAGTCAGCGGGCACTCCGACGGTCCTCGTGGCGACCACCAGTTTCGAGTCTCTGGCCGCTGGCGTAGCCGAGACGCTGGACCTGCCCGACCTGCGGATCGTCGCCGTCGAGCATCCCCTGGGCGGCATCGACGAGGCTGCAGTCATCGAACGGGCGGAGGAAGCGGTGGAGCCGACACTGCGTCTCCTGACCGGATCCTGATGACCGACCCGCTCGTCGTCGGAGTCCTGTATCCGAGCGAATGGAACCTCGACTTCGACCGGCACCTGGCCGAGCTGACAGCCATCGATCCCCCCATCGAGATTGTCGTGGAGCCCTACGAGGAGTCCAGGGAACTCCGCTCCAGCCGGGGAGTCCCGCCCTACGACGCCGTGCGCCATCTGGCCCCTTCGCTCACCGCGGCCCAGCGGCGCGCCTTCGCTCGCATCGAGTGCTGCATCACGCTCGACCTGCCCTTCGACGTGGCCGCGGTCGCGCCACGACTGCGCTGGGTGCAGGCCCTGGCCGCCGGTGTCGCCCATCTCACCTCGGCCGGGCTCCGCGAGGCGGGCATTCGCCTGACCAACGCCTCCGGGGCCAACGCCACCTCGATCGCCGAGTTCGTGTTCGCCCGCATACTGGGCGAGTTCAAGCGGACCCGCCGGCTGGACACAATCCAGCAACAGAGGCGATGGCACCCGGTGTTCGGCCACAACCTCGCGGGCTCCACGATCGGGCTGGTGGGCTTCGGACCCATCAATCAGGCGGTGGCCCGCCGCGCCCGCTCCTTCGAACTGGACGTGATCGTCGTGCGTCACAGCGCAGCCGGAAGCGATCTTGCCGACGAGGTACTAGGACCCGACGGGCTCCACGACATGCTGGGGCGCTGTGACATCGTGGTCGCGGCCGTCCCGGAGTCGCCCGAGACCCACGAGCTGTTCGACGCGTCGGCCTTCGCGGCGATGCAGGACGGCTCGATGTTCGTGAACGTGGGCCGGGGATCGCTGGTCGACGAGCCCGCTCTGGTGGCCGCCCTCCGCTCAGGCAAGCTCCGGGCCGCCGCTCTCGACGTGACCGCGGTCGAGCCCCTGCCGGAGGACTCGCCCCTCTGGGACGTCCCCAACATCTACATCTCGGCCCACTGCTCCACCGAGCCCACCCGCTTCTTCGAGTCGGCCCACCGAGTCTTCGCTGACAACCTCGCCCGCTACGTCGCCGGCGAGCCCCTCCTCAACGAGATCGACCCGCTAGCCGGGACGCCACAGGCGTAGCGCGGTTCCCCCTAGACAGGCGTCCTGGTGCCGGCCCGGAAGGGCCGCGAAGGCCTCGATCCCGTCCCGCACCAGCTCCGGATATGGGCGGTCGTGGGTCTGGCAGAAGTCGGAGCCCCACATCAGCCGCTCCGCACCGAAAGCTCCGGCCAACCGCAACACGAAGGGTCGGGCCGTGCCCTCAGCCGCGGCTGCGGCGTCGATCACGTTGGTGGTCACCTTGAGGTGGAGGTTCTCGAACCGGGCCAGCTCCTCCAGCGGCTCGGGCCGGGCGACGTCGCAGAACCCGCAGTGGTCCATCGACACCGCCACATCCCGAAAACGCCCGAGCACTCCGGCGAGTTCATCGAACTGGCTCTCGAAGACGGTCACTATCACATGGGCACCGGACGCCGCGGCTTGCTCCCACAGTCCGAATGTGTTCGGGTCGCTCAACCAGGACCGCTGCCGCGACAGCGCAAAGAACCGCACGCCGCCGACGCCTGCGTGGTCGAGCCAGCGCCGGAGTTCCTCCTCGGGCGATCCGCCGTAGGGATCGACGCAGCAGGCGGCCGTGAACCGGTCGGAGTGCTCGGTAGCCGCGGCCACCGCGTAGCGGTTGTCGAAGGAGTACGCACCGACCGGCTGGACCAGCACGGCCAGATCGACGCCCGCGCCGTCCATCTCGGCCAGCAGGCGCTCGGCCGTGCACGGCGCCTCGGTGTACCAGTTGCCCGGCAGCGCGGCCGGAGACAAGGGAAACGCGTCCTGATCGATCGCCACGACATGGGTGTGGGCGTCGACTAGCACCCGCGAACGGTACATGTTTGTCAAACCGCTCCGAAGGCCGCAGACTCGGGCTTCACAGCAGCACGGTTGTGTTCTACAGTCGGCCGATCCGCCCGGGCGCGCGCACCGGGCCCCACAACCCAAGGAGGACGCGCTCTCATGTCTACTCTGGCCAGCGACCTGGTTATCGAGTTGGAGAACAAACCGGGGGCGCTGGCCAAAGTGGCAACTGCGATCAGCGACGCGGGCGTGAACATCGCGGCCGCGACGTGCATGGGGAACGGCAACACAGCGGAGCTTCACATCCTCGTGCCCCACAGTGAGCCGGTGTACCGGGCACTGGCCAACACGCATGGACCGACCGTCACCCGCGAGCGCGAGGTGGTGGTGGTCCAGGCCAAGGACCGGCCGGGCGAGCTGGCCGAGCTAGCCCGGATGGTTTCTGACGCCGGCATCAACCTCGACATCGTCTACGTAGCCACGAACTCCAGGGTGGTGCTCGGCTCGCAGGACACCGAGGACCTCAAGAAGGTCCTGGACGGCTTCTCCTTCTAGTTCTAGGGAGCGGCACTCGCGGGCGAGCGGACCAGAGCCCGCCAAAGCGAGCGGTAGCCGGGCCATACCGCGTCGGCCGGCAGGTATCCGTCCTCCTTGAGGGCGCGGTGCAGCCGGGGAAGGTTGCGCGCCGGGATTCCGGAGTCGACATGATGGGCTAGGTGATAGCCCACGTTGTAAGGAACGAGGAACAACCGGGCGGACCAGCTCTGGCGCACATGGTGGGTGGTGTTGCGACGGTCGGGGGTGCGAGTCATGCCACCGTGCTCGGCGATGACCCTCAGCCGGTTGGCTACCTGGTAGTAGGTGAAGTACGGCACGGCCCACAGCACCACATACAGCCAGGGATGCCCGGCAGCCCAGAACAGGGCGAGCACGAATGCCTGACCGGCGAAGAACCGCAGACTCAGCAGTAGGAACGGCGGCCGGACCAGCCCGGTGAAGCGGGGCTTGACGATGCGGTAGGCCGACACGCCGAACAGGTCGCGCAGCAGCTTGCGGCGCATCGACGCTCGCGACACCGGGTACAGGGAGTACAGCAGGAAGTCGGGCTCCTTGGGGCCGAACTCGTCGCGGTGATGGTTGGCGTGGCCCCGCCGGTAGTGGTGAGTGCCGGTGCCGAAGGTCAGCCACCCCAGGAGGTTCACGCCCACGACGTCGTTGACCAGGCGGTTGGAGAACAGCAGCCGGTGGGCGGCCTCATGGTGCAGGATGAACATCCGCAGCATCACGATCCCCATCACCGGCACTGCGAGTGCGGTGGCCAGCCAGTGATCGACGGCGATCACCGTCCAGACCAAGGTCACTGCCGCGGCCAGTGTGGCCACGACGGTGACGGCGTTGATGATGTTGGGGATCCGGCGCAGTTCGGCCCGGAACTCCGGTCGGGGCCGACCGTCGGACCGCAGCCGCTCCGAGCCCGCGAAGGCGGGCAGGTCGGAGCGGGCCATACCCCCGGTCATGGTGGCCACCAGCTCGTCGTGGGACAGAGAGCCGGGCGCCTCGGTCATCGCCCCCACACTAGGGCCTGTTACGCCGACTCGTAGCCCTCCAGCTCGGCGCGCACCGCCCCTGATGCGCTGGGCGGGATGCCGGCCACGACGACGCTCACCCCGCCGACGGACATCCGCTCGATGATGCGTCGCAGCGCCACCGCTCCGGAGTAGTCGAGCCGACCCACGCCGGACAGGTCGATCACCACCGACGTCAGGTCGCGCTCGGTGGCCAGTTCCTCACGGACCGAGCGCTCCACCTGGGGCACGGTGGCGAACCACATCACGCCCTTGGGCCGCACGGTGAGGGTCTCATGGTTCCGCTCGGCGGGGGTGATGACCTGCATCTCGCGGTAGAGGTGCACCGCGATGGCCAATCCGATCCCCACCAGCACGCCCCGCTCCACCCGGGGCGCGAAGCCGATGGTGGCGAACGTGGTTCCCGCGCCCACCAGCGCTTGGGGGAAGGAGCCCCACGGCAAGCGCATTATCTCCTTGATGTCGACCAGCCGCACCACGACGACGATCACGATCACACCGAGTACCGAAGTGGGCAGGTCCTCCAGCAGGAAGGCGAGCGGCAGCACGGCCAGCACGAAGGCTCCGGTGATCGCGCCGGACCATGGGCTGGTAGCGCCGGCCATCCGGTTGAGAGAGCTGCGGGAGAAGGAGCCGCCCACCGGGAAGGCTCCCGACACCGCGGAGGCGAGGTTGGCGACCCCCTGGCTCACCATCTCGCGGTTGGCGTTCCACGGCAGGCGGTCGGCCGCCGCGTAGGTGCGGGCGATCGATGCCGGCTCGGCGAACCCGACCAGGGCGATCACCGCCGCCGGCAGCAGCAGGCCCGGCGCCTCCGACCACGGGAAGTCCAGGCTCAGCGGTATGAACCCGCCGTCGAGGTCGCCCACCTTCGAACCCTCATAACCGCTGGCGCCGGCCACTACCACACCGGCGATGACCGCCACCAGCACACCGGGGAACAGGCGGTGGACGTGGCGACCCCCGATCATCAGGACCACCGTTATCACGGCGAAGGCGATGGCCGACCAGCGCCATTCGTCGGGCCGGCCCAGAGCGCGCACCGCGACGGCCAGAACCTGCCCGTCGGGGTAGACGTCGAAGATCTTGGGCAACTGCGAGGCGATGATCACGACCGCGGCTCCGGCGGTGAATCCGGTGACGACCGGCTCCGACAGCACGTAGGCGACCCGGCCCATGCGGGCCACGCCCAGCAGCACCCGGATGATGCCCACCAGCAGGGCCAGCAGCGCCGCGCTCTGGATGTAGCCGGCACCGCCGGGCTCGGCCACCCCGGACAGCGCCCCGAGGGTGAGCAGAGCGGTCAGGGCCACCGGTCCGGTCTGCAGGTATCTCGACGACACGAAGAACGCGGCCAGCAGCGACGGCAGCGCCGTCGCGTAGAGGCCGTAATGCGCCGGGAGCCCGGCCAACTCGGCGTAGGCCAGCGACTGCGGGATGGCGACTAGGGCCACCGACACCCCGGCGATCAGGTCACCGGTGCTCGGACGGGACATGGAGTCAGGTTACGAGCACGGGTAGTCTGCGCTGTCGATGACCGCCGCGCGGCCTCCCGCCGACATGCCCGTGTTCCCTTCTGACGAGTGGGTGGACTGGCTCGACGCCGCCCTGTCGGAGTGCCGCGTCGACGACTCGGTCGGTTTAGTGCTGGAGTACCACGCTTCCGACGATGACGGCTCCGTCTTCTGCTGGCACGTCCGTATCGCCTCCGGTCGGGTGTCGGCCGCAGTCGGGCGCGCCGGCGAGGCGCACGGTCAACCCGTCTTGACGCTGGCTTCGGACCGCGACACGGCTCAAGCGATCGCGATCGAGGGCGAATCCGCCCAACGCGCCTTCGCCGAGGGGCGGCTGCGCTTCAGCGGCGATCCTCGGCTGCTGCTCGCGGCCCGCCCGGCCATGGAGGCCATCGGCGCCGTCCTGGCCGGGGCGGACTGACGACGCACGTCGCTCGGCCTCTTACTTGAGGAACCGGCTTGTTGTGTTGTCGGCCAGCACCTTGCCGCCCGTCTGGCACGTCGGGCAATAGGCCACCCGGTAGCGGCGGTATTCGACCGAGCGCACCGTGTCGCCGCATGCCGGGCACGGCTCGCCCACTCGATGGTGGACGTCGCTGGGCCGATCCTGGGAGCGGCCCATGTCTTCGCGCTCCCGCTCCGCGGCCAGACCTCTGGCGATGGATGCGACCATAGCGGCATGCAGCCGGTCGACGGCGCCGCCGTCGAGGCGCGACGTGTTGGCGAAGGGTGAGATCCGGGCCGAGTGGAGTATCTCGTTGGCGAGCAGGCGTCCGATCCCGGCCAGATGCGACTGATCTCGCAGGAAGCCGTGCACACGCTCGCTGGCCGCGGTCAGGCGCCGGGCGAGCTCGTCGCGGCCGATGGTGTGGGCATCGGGTCCGAGACGCGCCAACGGCTCGACCGCTGCCGGGTCGCCGGCCAGCAGCCAGACGCCCGCTCGGCGCTCCGTGCCGGCCTCGGTGAGCAGGAGCGCCGGGGCGTCGGCGAAGGTCCAACGGGCAATGCCGCCGCGGGGCTTGCGGTCCTGCTTGGTGTCGATGCGCAGCCGGCCTGCCTGCATGAGATGGACCACGAACGTGAGATCCGAGGCTTCGTGCCCGCCGTCACTCTCACCGAAGTGCAGCAGCAGGTACTTGCCCCGGTGGCCGACCTCCTTGAGCGGCTTGCTCGCGGCCGCGGCGGGCCTGGGGTCGAAGGTCTTGAGCACAGCCGGATGCATCGGCTCGAACCGGGCCAGCGGTGTTCCCGAGAACCCGGCCGACAGCCGCTCGGCGTGGGCTGCGACCTCCGGCAGCTCCGGCACGAGTCGCTGCCTGTCCCGCCGGCCTCTTAGATGAGGCCGAGTGAGGCCACCGTGTCCCGCTCGGCGGCCAGCTCGGCCACGGAGGCGTCGATGCGGACCCGTGAGAAGTCGTCGATCTCGAGGCCGCCGACGATCTGGTATTCGCCACCGGCGCACGTGGATGGGAACGACGAGATCAGCCCTTCGGGCACGCCGTAGCTGCCGTCGGAGGGGACCGCCATCGAGACCCAGTCGCCCGGCGGCGTGCCCAGCATCCAGTCGCGTACGTGGTCGACGGCCGCGTTGGCCGCGGAGGCCGCCGATGACGCTCCCCGGGCCTCGATAATGGCCGCGCCCCGCTGCTGCACGGTGGGTATGAACGTCCCTTCGAGCCACTCCTGGTCGTCTACGAGGCCCGCCGCGTTGCAGCCGTCCACCTCGCAGTGGAACAGGTCGGGGTACTGGGTGGCGGAGTGGTTGCCCCAGATCGTCATTCTGCGGACATCGCCCACGGTGGCGCCCACCCGGGCGGCAAGCTGGGCCTTGGCCCGGTTGTGGTCGAGACGGGTCATGGCTGTGAACCGCTCGCGCGGCACCCCCGCGGCGTTGTTCATGGCGATCAGGCAGTTGGTGTTGGCCGGGTTGCCCACCACCAGCACCCGGAGATCATCAGCGGCACGGGCGGCCAGAGCACGGCCCTGAACGGTGAAGATCGCGCCGTTGGCCTCCAGCAGGTCCTTGCGCTCCATGCCCTTGGTGCGGGGCCGGGAGCCCACCAGCAGGGCGATCTGGACGTTGTCGAAGGCCTCTTCGGGGTCGTCGCTGAGCACCATGCCGGCCAGCAGCCCGAAGGCGCAGTCGTCGAGCTCCATGGCCACGCCCCGCAGGGCGTCCATGGCCGGCGGTATCTCCAGCATCTGGAGGATCACCGGCTGGTCGGGGCCGAGCATCGAGCCCGAGGCGATGCGGAACAGCAGGCTGTAACCGATCTGCCCGGCCGCTCCGGTGACGGCCACTCGTACAGGATCGTTCATGACGCCACCGTACCGGCTGCCGGCTGGCGCGGCAGTGCCCCTCAGTGGTGCCGAGCTGGTCGGCGGGTGTTGCCCACCCAGGACTGGTGGAGCCGGGCGTACACACCTGCTGCCTCGACCAGTTCGATGTGCCGACCCTGCTCCACGACGCGGCCTTCGTCGAACACCAGAACCAGATCGGCTCGCTCCGCGGTGCTGAGGCGGTGAGCCACCGACACCGTCGTGCGCCCTTGGGCCAGGTGCGCCATGGCCATCGCCAGCGCTTCCTCCGTCTCAGGGTCGACGGCCGATGTGGCCTCGTCGAGGATCAGCAGGCCCGGATCAGCGACCTGGGCCCGGGCCAGTGCCACCAGCTGGCGCTCACCGACTGACAGGCGGCCGCCCCGCTGGCCTACCGGGGTCTGCATGCCCGACGGCAGGCCGTCGAGCCAGTCCCGCAGACCGAGTTCGTCGATGGCCGCCTCCGCGTCGGCTGCGGTAGCACCGGGCCGTCCGTAGCGGATGTTGTCCTCGATGGAGGCCGCGAATAGGAAGCCGTCCTGGGGAACCATGCGAATTCCCCGACGCCGGGCGTCGGGCGCCACCTCGCGCAGGTCCGTCCCGCCGACCAGGATCTCTCCGGCGGTGGGGTCCGCCAGCCGGGCCAACAAGCGGGCGAAGGTGGTCTTGCCCGAGCCGGTCTCGCCCACTACCGCCACGTCCGCATCGGCCGGGATCGACACGTCGACACCCCGCAGCACCAGTCCGCCGGTCCGGTAGGCGAAGTCCACGGACCACACCTCGACGGCAAGCGGGCCTCCGGGCAGCGGCCTTGCCTCAGCGGGCTCCGGCTCGACCACTTCGACCGGTGTGTCGAGGACCCCCATCACCTTCCACCAGGCCGCCAGCGCCGACTGGGTGGTGTCGAACACCTCGCCGATCTCCGAGATCGGCCTCATCAGGAGCCGCACAAGGAACACGAACGCCACCAGCCCTCCGGCGCCGATGCCCAACTCTCCGCTCCACGTCACCCCGACGACGAGGGCGGCGGCCAGCGCCACCGACGACGCCAGGTCGACTGTCGGCATCAGGAACGCCCACCACTTGAAGGCGGACATCTGGGCCTCGTACTGGCGGTCCACGGCGCGGTCGAGGCGGGTCCGGACGGCGCCGCGGTACCCGTATGCCCGTATCACCGCCGCGGCCGACACCGTCTCGCTGGCGTGGCCCATGGTGTCGGCCACCCGGTCTCGCACCAGCGAGTGGGCCGCGATCTGGCGGCGCTGCACCCAGCGCATGAACGGCATGAGCAGCAGGTGCAGAACCAGCACCAGCAGGGTCAGCGGCCAGCTGTAGAACAGCATCACTGCCAGCGTCGCCACGATCAGCACCGGGTTGATGGTCCAGGACATGGCGCCCCACTGCATGAAGATGGCCATGGCCTCGATGTCGCTGGTCACCCGGGCCACCAGAACCCCCCGCCGCGTCTCGGTGTGGGTGGCCAGGCTCAGCCGGTGGATGTGCTCGAACGCCCTGACCCGCAGGCCGAGCAGCACCGACTCGGCCATGCGCACCAGCCGGATCAGGGCGAAGCGGCTGGCCGCGGCGACAACCACCACTGCTCCCAGCGCGGCCCCCGAAAGGGCCCACACCACCCCGGGCCGGTAGCCGTCCGGGCCGATGACGCCGTGGTCGAGGACGAGCTGCACCATGACCGGCACGATCAGCCTGCCCACGGCGGCGAACAGCCCCACCGCGGCTATCACCGGGAGTCCTCGACGCAACTCAGGGCTCATGGCGAAGCCGCGACGTAGCACTCGGAGTGCTTGGACCTCGGGTTCCGGGGTGTCGCTCACGGGACTTCGGCCTGCTCGTAGGCCGATACCAGGGACCGGTAGTCGTCGATGTCCAGCAACTCATCGTGGGTACCGGTGGCAACGATCCTGCCACCGGCCAGGTACGCAACCCGGTCGGCTAGCTCGATCGTGGAGATCCTGTGCGCTACCACCAGCATCGTGGTGTCGAGATCGCGGCGGAGGTTGGCGAGGATCTCACCTTCCACGACGGGGTCGACCGCGCTGGTGGCGTCGTCGAGCATGAGCAGCCGGGGCGAGCGGACGAGGGCACGGGCCAGCGCCACCCGCTGCCGCTGGCCCCCGGAGAGGGTCACACCCCGTTCCCCCACCACGGTGGCGCCGCCGTAGGGCAGTGCGTCCACGAAGGCGCCCGCAGCCGCCGAGTCCAGCGCGGCGGTTACGTCGGACGGTGAGCGGCCCCACTGCAGGCCGACGTTCTCGACGACCGAATCGGCGAACAGGAACGCCTCCTGGAACACCAGCGCTACTGCGCTGTGGAACTCGTTGGACGGAACGTCGTGGAGAGCCGCGCCCGAGAGGTGTATCGAGCCGCCGGCCACCAAGTTGAGCCCGGCCACGGTCTCGAGCAGCGTGGACTTGCCCGAGCCGGTTGCGCCCACTAGCGCCACGGTCTCGCCCGGGCTGACGGCGAGCGACAACTCGTCGAGGACGAGCCGCGATCCATAGCGGACGGCGAGGCCGTCAATCTGTAGACCGAGCGGACCCGGAGGCAGTACCGGGCCGTTGCCTTCGGGTTCGGCCGAAGGCTCGAGAGGCCGGTCCAGCACTCGGTCCACTCGCTCCAGCGACACTACCGAACGGGGCATCTCCTCCAAGAAGAACCCGACGATGAACAGCGGCAGGGCGAGCAGCGAGAACAGGGTCGCGGCCAGCACCAGGTCACCGGGCGTAGCCGAGCCCCGCCCCACCAGCCAGGCTCCGACCAGCAGCAGGACGATGGCGCCCATCGTGGGCAGGGCGTCTATAGAGGGCTCGAAGCTGGCCCGCATCCGACCCACCCGGATGCGCTCGTCGCGCAGCCGCTCCGATGCTGCTCTCATCCGCTCCACTTCGATGGGCTCCCGGCCGAGGGTCTTGACCACCACCGCTCCGTCAAAGCTCTCGTGGGCGACCTCCGACACCTCGCCGACCCGCCGCTGGACTTCGGCCGAGGGCGTCTCGACCATGCGGGTGTAGATCCGGCTGATCAACGCCAGCGCCGGGAACACGACCACCGCGATCAGCGCCAGCAGCGGATGGGCGGCGAAGAGCGCGGCCATCGTGACCACCACGAGGACCACCACGCTGACCGCGAACGCCAGGGGCTTGAGCACCATGGTGGCCGTGTTGACGTCGGAGTCGGCGTGGGCGAGCAACTCGCCCGGGTCGCGCTCGCGGTGGAAGTCCATGGGCAGGTCGATGTAGCGGTGAAGGAGGGCTCGCCGCCAGTCACGCTGGGTTCGCAACTCGGCCATCGCCAGGAACCACCGGCGCATCAGCACCGAGATCCCGCTGGCCACCGACACTCCGATCACCATCGCCGCAGCCACCGCCGGGCCGGTCCGCTCGGACTCCGGCGCGATGATCACATTGTCGGTGATCCAGCCCAGCAGCCAGGCGGTCCCCACGGTGGCGGCGACGAACCCGAGCGCGCCGAGCAGGGCCACGAGATGCGGGACGGGATGGGCCCGCACCGACCGCATGATCAGCCGGTAGCCCCGGCGGGCCAGGCTGTCGCGGGAAGCGCTCACTGCGAACCCATCTGTCATTCAATTGGCAGCAGAACGCGCCCTATAGGGGGCAAAACGCTGCCAATTCCCGTGTGGCGCCCGACCGGCGGCCCAACTGGCAGCAGAACGCGCCCTATAGGGGGCAAGACGCTGCCAATTCCCGACAAGTGCGTTAGAGGCGGTCGATGATGGCCGCCGCGAACTCCGAGCACTTCACCTCGGTGGCGCCCTCGGTGAGCCGGGCGAAGTCGTAGGTGACGATCCCGTCGCTGATGGTGGCCTCCACCGCGGCGATGATGTCGTCGGCGGCCTCCTGCCAGCCGAGGTGCTCGAACATGAGCGTGCCGGAGAGAAGCACCGACGAAGGGTTGACCTTGTCTTGGCCGGCGTAGCGGGGAGCGGTGCCGTGGGTGGCCTCGAAGACGCCGTGGCCGGTGACGTAATTGATGTTGGCGCCGGGCGCAATGCCGATGCCTCCCACCTGGGCCGCCAACGCGTCCGAGATGTAGTCGCCGTTGAGGTTCATGGTGGCGATTACGTCGAACTCGGCCGGGCGGGTGAGCACCTGCTGGAGTGCGATATCGGCGATTGTGTCCTGCACCAGGATCTTGTCGCCGGCGTCGCCGCCGCAGTCCTCCCAGGCCACGGCCACATCCGCGAACTCCTCGCGCACCAGCTCGTAGCCCCAGCCCCGGAAGGCACCCTCGGTGAACTTCATGATGTTGCCCTTGTGCACCCAGTGGACCCGCTTGCGGCCGCGGCGCAGCGCGTAGTTGAGGGCGGCCCGCTGCAGCCGCTGCGACCCGAACTTCGACACCGGCTTGATCCCCACGCCGGCGTCGGCGCGGATCTCCCAGCCGAAGGCGTCGTGCAGCAACTCGATGAGCCGGGCGGCGTCGGGCGAGCCCGACGGCACCTCCAGCCCGGCGTAGATGTCCTCGGTGTTCTCCCGGAAGATCACCATGTCGACCAGATGCGGCTCCCGCACCGGCGAGGGCACGCCCTTGAACCACCTCACTGGGCGCAGGCACACGTAGAGGTCCATGATCTGACGGATGGCCACGTTGAGGCTGCGGAAGCCGCCGCCCACCGGTGTGGTCAGCGGGCCCTTGATACCGATGAGATGCTCGTCGAAGGCGGTGATGGTGTCGGCCGGCAGCCAGTCCCCGGTCTCGTTGTAGGCCTTCTCGCCGGCCAGCACCTCGAGCCAGGCGATGCGGCGGCCGTGTTTGGCCGCGGCCGCGTCCAGCACGGACCTGGCGGCGGGCCAGATGTCGATGCCGATCCCGTCGCCCTCCACGAACGGGATGATCGGCTCGTCGGGCACGCGGAGGGCACCGTCGGCGCCCAAAGTGATCTTCTCAGCCATGTATACCGAGGCTACCGGCGGCCCGTCTGGGCCCGTTCACCCCACTAGCGCCTGAGCCTCGTCGAAGACCTCTTGGAGGCGCTCGCGCACCATCTCGGAGAAGCGGCTCATCTGCGGGCGGGTCATGCGATTCTCCGGCGGGCGGATGGGCGGTCCGGCCACCATGGCCACCCTCACCGGCCGGGGCAGCCGGGTGCCCGTGCTCATCGCGGCCTCGGTTCCCGAGATCCCGACCGGCACGATGGCCGCGCCGGTTCGCGACGCGAGGTAGCTCATGCCGTCGAACACCTCTCCCACCCGAGTCCCCGTTTGGCGGGTTCCCTCGGGGAACACCACCATCTGCTCGCCCGCCTCCAGCATCTTGATCGCCTCCCGCATGGCCTCCCGGTCGGCCACGCCCCGCCGCACGGGGAACGCTCCCAGTGCCGCCAGGAACGCGCCGAAGTAACGGTTGACGAACAGGGACTCCTTGGACAGCGCCCGCAGGCGGCGGCGACTCATCCCGGACAGCAGGGGTGTGTCGAGGTTGGACCGGTGCACCGGGGCCACGATCACCGGTCCGGAGATGTCGAGGTGCTCCCTGCCGCGGCGCTGCACCCGGAAGTAGGGGTACAGCACCGTCATGATGGTGCGGCGCACCGCGCGGTACACCCACATGGAGCTGCGTTTGGCCGCGATGCGCTGGGCCCTCTGTTGCAGGTCCTCCACCGGACTCCTCTTCGGCTGGGGGATGTCGTGCCAGTTGTCTACCACTCCCGCGCCGGCGCAGCCGCTGGGGAAGAATGATGCAACGGCTCACAGCGGGAGGCAGGCGATGGGGCAGTTGGACGGCAGGACTGCGATAGTCACCGGCGCGGGCGAGGGCATCGGGCGGTCGGTGGCCCGAGCCTTCGTGGCCGAGGGAGCCAATGTGCTCGTAGCCGAGATCGACGAGGATCTAGGCGAGGACGCCGCCGCCGAGTTCGGCGACGCCAGCGAGTTCCTTTCCACCGACGTGGGCGACCGGGCCGCGGTCGAGGCCATGGTCGCTCATGCGTCCCGGCGCTGGGGGTCGGTGGACATCCTGGTCAACAACGCCTGGGGCGGCGGCGAGGTGAGCCGGCTGGAGCACAAGTCCGCCACCGGGATGACCCGGGCCCTGGCGGTGGGGTTCTACGGCCCGTTCTGGGCCATGGCCGCGGCGCTGCCGATCATGAAGGCCAACAGCTGGGGCCGGGTCATCAACATGTGCTCCCTAAACGGGGTCAACGCCCACATGGGCACGGTCGAGTACAACTCGGCCAAGGAGGCGCTGCGGGCCGCCACCCGCACCGCGGCCCGGGAATGGGCGGGCTGGGGCATCACCGCCAACATCGTGTGCCCGGCGGCCAAGTCGGCCAGCTTCAACCGGGTGCTGGGTGAGCATCCTGAACTGCTGGCCGCGGCCGATGCCTCCAACCCGATGGGCCGTATCGGCGACCCAGACCTCGACATTGCCCCGGTGGCGGTCTTCCTGGCCTCGGACGCCAGCCGGTATATGACCGGCAACACACTGTTCGTGGACGGTGGCGGCCACATCAACGGTGCGGCGTGGAAGCCCGACCTCGGTGACTGAACCCGCGGCCGGGACGGGCACCGGCCATCGGGACGGGGGCTGATACCGTCGCCCCATGCCCTCATCCGATGACTTCGTACTGATCGATCATCCCCGACCGGAGATAGCGCTGGTCACTCTGAATCGGCCCGAGCGCATGAACGCCATGGCCTTCGACGTGATGGTGCCGTTGGCCGATGCACTGCGCGGGATCAACAACGACAACGACGTGCGGGCCGTGGTGATCACCGGCGCCGGCCACGGATTCTGCTCCGGTGCGGACATGGTGAGCGCGGGCCGGGTTCCCTACGTCGAGGGTCTCACCCGTTCAACCATCGCCCACAGGGCCGCCGACCGGCTCCACGAGGTGATCGAACTGGTCGGAGACCTGCACCAGCCGGTGATCGCGGCCATCAACGGCGCAGCCATCGGCGGGGGTCTGTGTCTGGCCCTGGCCTGCGACATACGCATAGCGTCCACCGAGGCCTACTTCCGGGCGGCCGGCATCAACAACGGCCTAACTGCGTCTGAGCTGGGCCTGAGCTTCACGCTGCCCCGGGCGATCGGCTCGTCGAGGGCGTTCGACATCATGCTGACCGGCCGGGACGTCGACGCCGACGAGGCGGCCCGCATTGGCCTGGTCAGCGAGACGGTGGAACCCGACGATCTGCTGAGCCGCTGCTATGAGATCGGTGCCCGCATCGCCGCTTTCAGCCGGCCCGGCACGGAACTCACCAAGAGGATGCTGTGGGCGGGGTTGGAGGCGTCGAGCTACGCGGCCCACATGCGCTCGGAGATGAACGCCCAGTTGCTGGTCCGCATGACCACCCGCAACTTCGAGGAGGCCGTCCTCGCCCGCTCCGAGAAGCGCCCCCCAGTCTTCGAAGACTGAGCGAGCCTCGACGGGGCCCGCTCACGCGAGGCCGAGGGCGCGGTGGAGGCGCTCGAGGGCAGCCACCGCGTCCATGCCGTCGCGCCAGACCTCGTCAACGCCCGCTGATCGAAACTCTTCAAGGAGTTCGGCGGGAGTGCCGGGATCGCAGGCCAGTGCCACGAAGATCGCGCCCGACTCGGCCAGAGCGTTGGCGGTGCCCGAGCCGCGCAGGCGGTAAATGTCGTCGCTGCCCGTTATCACCGCTGCCGTCAGGCCCGACGCAGCGAAGTCGGCCGCAGCCGCGATGGGCGAGTCGAGCCCGGCTGCGCCCCGCGACTCGACCCCGCCCGCGGCCAGCAGGTTCTGCGCCCAGGTAGTGCGGGCTGAATGATCCGAGACCGATCCCAGGGCGGCCACCCAGACGGCGGGACGCTCGCCGCTGGCCATCCGGTACCGGTCGGCAGCGTCGCGCAGGTCCTCGAAGGGCTCGGCCAAGCGCCTGACCGGAAGGCCTCCGGCGTCCGGGGCCTCCGATTCGGCGAGTGCTTCCGGGGCCGGCTCGTCGAGCAGCGGGAACTCGCTCACACCGGTCAGTCGCTCGCTCCGGGTCCTCAGCGCTCCCAGGCGGGACCGCCAGCTCTCCGCCATCGCAGCGGCCAGGCCGCCTTCGCCGATGATGGTTTCAATCCCGCCGGATGCCTCGATGTCCTGAAATACCCGCCAACCCGCCGACGCCAGCTGTTCGGTTACTGACTCCACGTAGAAGGACCCGCCCGCGGGGTCGGTTGCCCGCGCCAGGTACGACTCCTCCAGCAGCAGCAGCTGAGTGTTGCGAGCCAGTCTGCGGCCCAGGGCCCTGTCCGGGTCGGCAGCCCCGGAGGCGTGATCGAAGGGCAGCACGGTCACGGCGTCTGCGCCGGCAACACCGGCGGCCAGCGCAGTCGTGGCGCCCCTCAACAGGTTGACCCACGGATCGCGCCGGCTGTACATGTGCGACGCCGTGACCGCGTGCTGGTACTGGCGTGCCGTCTGCTGCGAGCCGCCGCTGGCCGTCACCACCCGTGCCCACATCACCCTGGCCGCCCGCAGCGCGGCGATAGTCACGAACTGGTCGGCCGTGGCTGCCAGACGGAACCCGATCAATCCGGCGGCCGCGTCCACCGGGACACCGGCCTCGACCAGCCCCCGCAGATAGGCGACACCTGTCGACGTCGCCCACCCCAGCGCCTGGGCCTCGGTCGCGCCCGCGTCGGAGTAGCGGACCGCGTCCACCACGAAGACTCTGATCCCGGGACCGAGCCGGGAAGCGCCCGGGCCTGCGACTAGGGAAGCTGTCCAGGCCTCGGCCGGTGCGCGGTCCGGGCGACGGCCCGAGCGGGCCCACTCCCCCAGCGGATCGATGCCGAGCGAGCTGCCGGGCGCGAGACCCTCGCCCCGACGGGCCGCCAGCGCCATGAGGGCCTCAGCCACATCCAGCTCCGCGTGAGGCGCTAGAGCCACGGGCGTCGCTGCAACGTCGACACCGTCGAGCAGCGCGTCGAGTCCGTCGACGTCGAAGCCTGCGGGGACTTCGAGCTCCAACGACGTGACCCCTGCCGCCAAGTCCTGCTCCATCTCAGCCCGGAGCCTGTCGATGGCGTCGGCCGTCGCCGCGGCCGTGCCGTGGTACTGGCGAACGTCCCAGCCCGCCTCCAACCGCCTCGGGTCGGCAGTCACCGCGGCCGCCGCGGGCCGCTCCGGGCCGTCGGTGTACAGGGGCTGGATCGTGACCCCGTCGCGGGTGGTGCTGGCGAGCTCGGCTAGGTCGCGACCTCGCAGCGTCTGCTCGACCAGGGCCATCCAGTCGTCGGCGCCGGCGGGCGGGCCGCCGCCGGGCGTCATCACATTGTGAAGCGGAGGCTGCGGGCTGCGTGCTCGCCCCATTGGGCGTCGCCGCTCCAGGAGATCGAGCCGTCGTCGATCCTGGACTGGGGGTCGATGCGCCCGCAGGCGAGCATGATGAAGGTCAGCGAGTCGGCGGTGAGCACTACGTCGGGCGACTCCAGCGAGCCGGGATCCACGGCCTTGGCCCGGCCGTCCACCGCCACCGCGATCTGGCGCTGCACGGGCCCGGTGATGTCGGCCCGCAGGCTCATGCCGTCGGGCAGGCCGACCCGCTTACCCATGATGTAGCCGATCGAGCGCTCCACCTGATCGAAGGCGATCTCCGCCGCGGGGCCGCCGTCGTCGGTGGCCCGCCCCAGCGGGATCGTGCAGTCGCGCACGTGGACCCACATATCGAAGATGCGGATGGCCAGGAAGCCCCCGTAACTCTGCACCCCCACCGGTGTCCACGACTGGCGCCCGATGTCGTCATCGCTCAGCGCGGCCAGGTCCGAACGGCGAGCGTTGAAGATCTCGCCCACCCTGGCGCCGAACTCGGTCGAGGACATGCCTGCGGAGGCGCCGGTGAGGGCAACCATCTTCTCGAACGGCGGCATGTTGTCGGTGCTGATCTCCCATCCGGAGATCACGTCCTCCACGCCCACGGCATGGCCGATGGCCTGGCGCGCCGTCCAGTCAGGACACAGCGACTGCACGGTCCACTCCTCGTCGGAGAGGTCGGCGCACAAGTTCGAAATCTCGGTGAAACAGGCCTCAGTGGTGTCGATAAGGGACTGCCGGGAGTAAGAATGCATGGTCCAAGCATGACGCCGATCGGACCGCGACCGCAACGTCCACCGGAGAATCACACATGACAGTCACTGACTCACCCGCTGATACCGCTGACCAGGCCCGCGTCGCCGACGAGGCCGTCGATGCCTTGCTGGCCGAGCACGAACCCGCCGAACAGAGTCACATCGAATTCCGGGGCCACCAGTACGACGCGGGCTTGGCCTGGGTGCACCATCCCGTGGGTTTCGGCGGACTCGGCCTGTCACGCAAGCTCCAGCGAGCGGTCGATCGGCGGCTGCGGGCCGCCGGCGCCCAGCCGGCCGATCCCTCCACGTTCTTCATGATGCTGATCGGCCCGACCATCCTCACCCACGGCACCGACGAGCAGAAGCGGCGCTACCTGCGGCCTCTGTTCACCGGGGAGGAGCGGTGGTGCCAACTGTTCAGCGAGCCCGGCTCGGGCTCGGACTTCGCGGGGCTGGGCACCCGGGCCGAACGCGACGGCGATGAATGGGTGGTGAACGGCCAGAAGGTGTGGAACACGCTGGCCCACGTAGCCGACCTGGGAATGCTGGTGGCCCGCTCCAACCCGGAGTTGCCCAAGCACAAGGGTCTGACCTATTTCGCGCTCGACATGCGGGCCCCCGGCGTTGAGGTGCGGCCATTGCGCCAGATCACCGGCGAGGCCGAGTTCAACGAGGTGTACATGACCGACGTGCGGGTGCCCGACTCGGCCCGGATCGGTGCGGTCGGTGAGGGCTGGCGCGTGTCGCTCACCACGCTGATGAACGAGCGCACCGCCATCGGCGGCGCGGTGGGCGGCGCCACCACCGGACGCGAGGGGCCGCTGGGCAACCTGCTGGAGGCCTACCGCAGCATGGATCCCGCAGTGCGGACCAAGGCCCACCGCGACGAGGTGATGCAGCTGTGGGTGCAGGGCGAGGCTCTGCGGCTCACCAACGTCCGGGCCTTCCAGAACGCTCGGGCCGGCAATCCGGGGCCGGAGGGGTCCGTGAGCAAGCTGATGCTGGCCGAGTTCAACCAGGCCCTCACATCCAAGGTGATCGACCTGGAGGGCGCCGGCGGCATGGTGGACTACGACTACGGGTTCCGCCGGCCCACCGCAGTCTCTCTCGACGGCAAGTTCGGGGACGCTCACCACGGCTTCCTGCGGGCTCGGGCCAACTCCATCGAGGGTGGCACGAGCGAGATAATGCGCAACATCCTCGGCGAGCAGGTGCTGGGCCTGCCCGGTGAGCCCAGGGTGGACAAGGAGATCCCCTGGCGCGACGTACCCCGCAACTAGCGCCGCATCCCCGCAACGAACGGAGCCGACACCATGACAATGCCGACCGATGTGGGGATCGTCGACACGATGATCGGTTTTCCCGCCAAGGACTTCGAGCACTACGAGTTCATCCGCAAGCAGCTCAAGGACACCGAGTCGGCCGAGTTCGACTTCCCGGTGGAGTACATGTTCAAGGGCGTGCCCAAGGAGAAGTACGGCGCGGACGATCCCATCGCGCTCACCCTGGGCGAGATGGACGCCTACGGCGTCGAATGGGGCCTGATCGGCTGCGAGGGCGAGGTGAACCGCAAGGCTCTGGCCGACCACCCCGACCGGTTCGTGGCCACCTGCCAGGCCGACGCCAACGACGTGATGGGCGCGGTGCGGCGCATCCGCCGCTACCACGACGAGTACGACATCCGGGCGGTGGGCACGTTCCCGGCCGGGTGCTTCCCGCAGATCCCCATCGACGACGCCAAGTGGTACCCGGTGTACGCCACGTGCTGCGAGCTCGACATACCGATCTTCGTGTGCGCGGGGGTGCCCGGTCCCCGGCTGCCCATGGACTGCCAGCACGTGGAGCGCCTCGACCGCGTGATGTACGACTTCCCGGATTTGACCCTGGTCACCCGCCACGGCTGCGAGCCCTGGGAGGCCCTGGCCGTGAAGCTGATGCTGAAGTGGCCGGGCCTGCACTATTCGACCTCTGCGTTCGCCCCCAAGCACTACCCAAGGGCCATCATCGACTACGCCAACACGCGGGGCGCCGACAAGGTCATGTACGCCGGCTACTTCCCCATGGGCCTGTCGCTGCAGCGGATCATGACGGAGATGCCCAACGTCGGCTTTCGCGACACGGTCTGGCCCAAGTTCCTGCGGGACAACGCGGCCCGGGTCCTGAAGATCACTTAGGGACCGAGCCGGGTCGGCAGTGTGAGGCTCTGGCCGTGGTGACGTTCGACGATGTGCGTCGGATCGGGCTGCAGCTGCCCGAGGTGACCGAGTCGGCGTGGTACGGCACGCCGGGGCTGAAGGTCCGCAAGAAGGGCTTCTGCCGGTTGTGGGGCGAGCGCGAGCATCGACGCGACGGGGTGCACGACACCGACGTGCTGGTCGTGTTCTGCGAGCTGGAGATGAAGCCGGTCCTGCTCGAGAACCATCCCGACGTGCTGTTCACCGTGCCCCACTACGACGGCTACGGCGCGGTGCTGGTGCGGCTCGCCGACGCCAATGTCGACGATGTCGCCGACTGGCTGGAGGACAGCTACCGGCGCGTCGCCCCGCCCACCCTCGTCCGACAGCTCGACAGCGCCTGACGGCTCCCCGCCGTTGAGCCAGCGGACCGGCAGCCGCTAGATGCGGCGGTCCTGACCTTGCCAGTACTCGTCGCGCAGCAGGCGCTTGTAGAGCTTGCCCGTCTCGTCCCGGGGCAGCTCGGAGCGGAAGTCGACCGTGCGAGGGCACTTGACCGAGGCCAGGCTGGCCCGGCAGTACTCGATCAACTCACGTTCCAGGGCGGCCGCAGCCTCGTCGCCGACGGGCATCTCCATGGACTGGACCACGGCCTTGGGCACCTCGCCCAGGTCGTCGTCGGGCACGCCGATCACGGCCACATCGAGCACGGCCGGGTGCATGGTCAGCAGGTTCTCGGCCTCCTGGGGGTACACGTTCACCCCTCCCGAGATGATCATGTACGCCTTGCGGTCGGTCAGGTACAGGAAGCCGTCTTCGTCCACCTTTCCCACGTCGCCGATGGTGGACCAGCCGTTGGCTAGCCGTGAGTTGCGGGTCTTCTCATCGTCGAGGTGGTACTCGAAGGTGTTCCCCTCACCGAAGTAGACGACGCCCTCGGTGCCGGCGGGCACCTCCTCGCCGGTGGCCTCGTCCACGATGTGGACCTCGCCGGTGATGGGCACTCCCACAGTGCCCTCGTGGGCCAGCCACTGCTCGCTGTCGCAGAAGGTGGCCCCGTTGCCCTCGGTGCCCGCGTAGTACTCGCTGATGATCGGCCCCAGCCACTCGATCATCCGGTGCTTGGCCTCCACCGGGCAGGGCGCGGCGGCGTGCAGCACGCTGGTCAGCGACGACAGGTCGTAGCGCAGCCGCTGCTCGTCTGGCAGCTTCAGCATCCGTACGAACATGGTCGGCACCACCTGGGTGTGGGTCACCGAGTAGCGCTCGATCGCGGCCAGGAACTGCTCCGCGTCGAAACGCTCCATGACCACCGCGGTGCAGCCGATGATGTTGGCGACCATCGTGAAACGCAGCGGCGCGCCGTGGTACATCGGCGCGGGCGACAGGTAGACAGACTCGTCGGACATGCCGAGCAGCAGCACGCACATCATGGCCACCGCCGACTCCGCCTCCTCGATGGGCACCGCCTCGTAGGCACTGAGCACACCCTTGGGACGCCCGGTGGTGCCCGAGCTGTAGAGCATGTCGGTGCCGGCCACCCGACCCTCCAGGGGCTCCGGTGACGCCCCGGCCAGAGCCTGCTCGTAGCTGCCGTACCCGTCGATGACATCGTCCATCATGAGCCTCAGCTCGACCCCGTCCATCCGGTCGACCAGTTCGGCAGCCTGGGCGGCCTTGTACCTCGACGTGATGAAGACCCGAGCGCCGCTGTTGTCGACGATGTAGGCGATCTC
This sequence comes from Acidimicrobiaceae bacterium, assembly GCA_009835735.1. Classification (GTDB taxonomy): domain Bacteria; phylum Actinomycetota; class Acidimicrobiia; order Acidimicrobiales; family Aldehydirespiratoraceae; genus Aldehydirespirator. The sequence goes on along the minus strand of VXWX01000112.1, from coordinate 3,192 downwards.
GTCGGTGGTGAGGCGACTGCTGATGGGCGTGTAGATCAGCCCCGCGTAGTGCGCCCCCCACATCAACGGCAGGAAGTTGCGGTGGTTCTCCAGGCACCAGGCCACATGGTCGCCGGGAGCCAGTCCGGCCTCCCGGAACAGGCGTGACACCTGGTTGGCCTCAGCGTCGAGTTGGGCGTACGTGATCGTCTCTCCCGACCCGGCCATGATGACAGCCGGCTTGTCGGGACTTGCGGCGGCGTGTGCTCCGGGGTACATCGACCCGACGCTACCGCGACGGCTCAGGCTGTGTAGCCGCCGTCGACGGCCAGATGCTGGCCGGTGATGTAGCGAGCCCGGTCCGAGGCCAGGAAACACACCGCCTCGGCGATGTCGGCCGCGGTGCCGAAGGTGCGCATGGGAATGTTGGCCCGGGCCGCGCCGAGGGCTCGCTCGTCAAGGTCACCTGAGGCCACCAAGCGCTGGGCCATGCCGTCGCTCAGCATCCCAGGGCCGACGCTGTTGGCCCGCACGCCGAAGCGTCCCTCCTCCGCGGCCAGACCTCGAACCGCGGCCTCGACCGCGGCCTTCGGAACGGTGCTCAAACCATCGCGCACGGGGAACCGGCCAGTGCCCGCAGTCGTGACGGCAACGATGCTGCCGCTGGACTCGCGCAGGTGAGGCAGCGCGGCCGACGCCGCGGCGAAGAACCCGGCCGCATCGGCGTCCAGTTGAGCCCTCATCGCCGTGGACGCCGTTCGGCTCATGTGCATCTGCGGGACGTGCGGTCCGGCCGCGTACACCATGGTGTGCAGACCGCCCGCCGCGCCGGCCAACTCCACAATGGCCGCGGCTACCCCCTCGTCATCGGTGAGATCGACGGCCGCGGCCCAGCCCCGACACCCGAGTTGCTCGGCCTCAGCCACGACGTCTGCGGCCGCATCGGCGTTGCTGCGGTACGTGAGGGCGACGTCGCTGCCGCGGGCGGACAATTCCCTCGCGATCACCGAGCCAAGGCCGCCGCTGCCCCCTACCACCAGCGCCGCACCGGCCCGACCGGCGAAGTCCTGGCCCAAGTCGAGTTCGCTCACCGCCTCAGCCTGCCCTCAGCCAACGGGCCGCACAACCGGGGAGACCCGGCCTGACCGCGAACTGGCAGCAGAAAGCGCCCTATAGGGGGCCGACCGCTGCCAATTCAACTGGCACCGGCCCGCCGGCCGCGAACTGGCAGCAGAAAGCGCCCTATAGGGGGCCGACCGCTGCCAATTCCTCTAGCGGGAGCGGAGAAGGCGGGTTAACGCACGCACGGGGCGATCCGGCAACGAGCGGACGACCTCGGGAACTCGCGGGTCGAGGCGACTCTCGGCCAGCGTGTGAAACTTGCGCTCGATCTCGGCGTCGCTGAGCGGATCGTGCATCGATCCTCGCTGGCCGTGAACGGTCCGCTCCAACACCCGGCCGTCGGTGGTGGTGATCTCCACCCGGGCCCCCTGCTTCCAGGCGTAGGTGGCGTCGAAGGCGGGATCGAGAACGAGTGTGACCCTGGCCTGCAGCGCCGCCAGCGCAGGGTCGGCGATGCGCTCGGGGCTGAAGCTGGCGGGGTCGGACGGATCAGCCAGCACGGCGGCGGCCACGTTGAACGGCGCCGAGTACTGGGCAGCCATGACCGAGGCAGTCCCGTCCATGTCGTTGAGTTCGACCACTTTCGTCGTCGTGTGGACGACAAGCCGCTCGATCTCGGCGGGGCGGATGCCGTGCTGGGCGACAAGTTCGGCGGTGGCCTGGACCATGGGGTGCAGATCGCTGCATGACGGGTAGGGCTTGACGGTGATCTCGTCGATCATCCAGCGCTCTCCCAGCCCTTCGGTGAGCAACTGGGGCTGCGGGTCGTCGGTGAAGACCCGGCAGAAGCCGTACCGTCCGGCCAGCCCGTCACCCGCTCCCTCGAAGCCCTGGGCGGCCAGCGCCGCGGCCATGATCCCACCTTCGGCGGCCCGCCCAGCGTGGATTCGCTTCGCCATTCCCCCCGAGGACGCGAACTCCATGGTCCCCGAAGCCAGCGACGTCGCGAGGCCGAGGGCGTGGTTCAGCCCGGCGGCGTCAAGGCGCCGCAGGTGTCCGGCCGCGGCCGCCGCTCCGAACACTCCCGACATCGACGTGGGATGGAATCCGGCCAGCATGTGCGAGACCGGCCCGACCGCCAGCCCGGCCCGGGCCATGGCCTCGTATCCGACCACCACGGCTTCCAGGAAGGTCAGGCCCGAAGCGTCGAGCTCCTCGGCCACCGCCAGGGCAGCGGGCACCACCACTGCGCCGGGGTGGTTGACGGCCTCCTCGTGCACGTCGTCGAGCTCGAACGCGTGGGCTGCCGCGCCGTTGGCGAAGGCGGCCATGGCCGGCGAGGCTCGATCAGCCAAGCCCACCACGGTGCAGGCTCCACCGCCGCCGGTGGCAAGAGCATGGCGGGCTGCGGCCATCGACCACGGCTGCGAAGACCCGTAGGCGATCGCGCCCAGAGTGTCGATCACGCAGTTGCCGGCGGTGGCGATGCGCTCCGGCGCGATCCTGCCTTCGAGGTTGCTCAGGAACTCGGCCAGTTCGGCCGACAACGAGCGGTCTATGGCTTCGAGAGTCTCCGAGGCCGAGAAGGCATCCGCCATCACACCGCGTCGCCGAGCGACTCCAGCAGCAAGTCCTGGAGGTGGCTGACCGAGTTCTCGCTGTGCACCCCGCACACGCCGCTGGGGTCCTCGATCAGCGGCCCAGGCGTGTAGCCGCGACTGGCGACGCCGCGCTGCACCGACTCGACGATCCCGAAGTCCTCGGCGACGGTGTTCTCCCAGTCGTCGGAGACCAGCCGCGACTGGGCCTCGGTCAGATCGGCAGTGTCGAACCACCACTCGCGGATCAGCAGCGTGCGGTCCACCGCCAGCGGCACCCAGCGGAAGGTGTTGACGACCTGGCCGGGATAGCACTGGATGGCCGACACCGGCCACACGAAGTACGCCTCGTACCCGTCTCCGCCGCCGTTGCCGGCCCGGGTGCGGGTGCCGTCGGTGTCGGGACCTGTCCAGGCGGGCGGCTGGCCGGGGCGTTCGGCGGCGTGGTGGATCACTGAGCCGCCCGAAGCGATCCGGTAGCTGCCGGGGGCCACCACTCCCGACGTGAACCACTTGTGGACGTTGGGGCAGTGGTAGCACTCGTTGTAGTTCT
>VXWX01000021.1 GCA_009835735.1 Acidimicrobiaceae bacterium | reverse complement strand
GATCGCGGAGTCTCTCGCCGGCAAGCGGATCGCCATCACCGGCGCGACCGGGTTCCTGGGGACCGCACTCACCGAGCGCCTGCTGCGCTGCGTGCCCGACAGCGAGCTGGTGCTGGTGGTGCGCCCGGGCCGCCGGGGCGCGGCCCAGCGGGTACAGCGCGACGTGCTCCGCAACGACGCCTTCGACGGGCTCCGCCGCCAGGCCGCCGAGGATTCAAGCGGCGAGAGCTACGAGGAGATGACCGCTCGCCGGGTCACCGCGGTGGCCGGCGACGTCGGCGTCGACGGGCTCGACCTCGACGACGAAGGCCGGGCCGCGCTGGCCGGCTGCGACATCGTGATCCATTCGGCGGCCACCGTGAACTTCGACTCGGCCCTCGACGACGCGGTGGAGGTCAACCTGCTCGGGCCGAGCCGGGTGGCCGCAGTCCTGGCCGAAGCCGGCTCGAAGGCCCACCTGATCGCGGTGTCGACCTGCTACGTGGCCGGCAGCCGCCGGGGCGCCGCCCCCGAGCAGCTGGTGGACGACTCGCCGTTCTTCACCGAGGTCGGCTGGCGCGACGAGGTGGACAGCGCCCGCCGCGCCCGCCGTGACGCAGAGCAGGCCAGCCGCAGCCCCGAGCGTCTGGCCGCGCTGTCCACCCAGGCCCGCCGGGAACTCGGCGCGGCCGGCATCCCTGCACTCTCCGAGAAGGTCGAGAGCCTCCGGCGACGCTGGGTGGACGAGCAGATGACCAAGGCCGGCCGGGCCCGGGCCTCCAGCCTCGGCTTCCCGGACGCCTATGCCTTCACCAAGGCCCTCGGCGAGCGGGCTCTCACCGAGACTCGCGGCGACGTCGCGGTGAGCATCGTTCGGCCCTCGATCATTGAGTCGGCCCTGGCCGAGCCCCACCCGGGATGGATCCGGGGATTCCGCATGGCCGAGCCGGTGATCGCCGCCTATGCCCGGGGCCTGCTCAAGGAGTTCCCGGGCGTGCCCGAGGGCATCGTCGACGTGATCCCGGTGGACCTCGTGGTGGCGACCATCATGGCCGTGGCCGCGCGGGGCCCGGTGGAACCCAGCCCCGATGTCGTCCAGGTCGCTAGCGGGGCCATCAACCCGCTCAAGTACGGCAAGCTCTTCGACCTGGTCAGCGGCTGGTTCACCGAGCACCCCGTCTACGACGAGCACAACCAGCCGATCTCCGTGCCCCAGTGGTCCTTCCCCGGTCGGGGGAGGGTGTCCCGCCAGCTCCAGCGAGCGCAACGTTCGCTGGAGACCGCCGACCGGGTGCTGTCGGCCCTGCCGCTGCGAGGTCGACATGCCCTGATGAGCGCCAGCCTTGAGGAGCGCCGCCAGCAGTTGGGCAGGGCCAACGAGTACGTCGAGCTGTACGGCTCCTACGCCGAGTGCGAGGCGATCTACCAGCTCGACCGGCTCCTGGAGCTCTGGGAGTCGCTCGACGACGACGACCGGGCGGCGTTCTGCTTCGATCCCTCCGTTGTCGACTGGACCTACTACGTGCAGGAGGTGCACCTGCCGTCGATGGTTGAGCAGGCCCGCCTCAAGATGGCCCCCGGCACCAGCTCCAGCCGCACCGATTCCCGCTCCACCCGGCTCCGCCGCCAGGTGCTCGCACCCGAGCGCCAGCTGGCCGTGTTCGACCTGGAGAACACGCTGATCGCTTCGAACGTGGTGGCCAGCTACGCGTGGCTCGCCACCCGGGAGCTCGACGACCTGGACCGGGTCCGTTTCGTGGCCCGCACCCTCGGCGAGGCGCCCCGTCTGCTGGCCCTGGACCGTAGGGACCGCAGCGACTTCCTGCGCTATTTCTACCGGCGTTTCGAGGGCGCCTCGGTGGACCGCATCGACGCCGACTGCGCGGAGATGCTCAGCGATCTCATCCTCACCAAGTCGTTCCCCCGGGGGATCCGCCGGATCCGCGAGCACCGGCAGGCCGGGCACATGACGCTGCTCGTCACCGGAGCGCTCGATTTCGTGATCGCTCCCCTGAAGCCCCTGTTCGATCACATCATCGCGGCCGAGATGGGCTCGAGCGACGGCGTCTACGACGGCCGGCTCACGTCGGTGCCTCCCACCGGCGAGGCCCGTTACCAGACGCTGGTCGACTTCGCCGAGCTTCACGGCCTCGACCTGCGGGAGTCGGTGGCCTACGCCGACAGCACCTCGGACCTGCCCATGCTGGAAGCGGTCGGCTTCCCGGTGGCGGTCAATCCCGAGACCAAGCTGGCCGCGCTGGCCCGGCGCCGGGGTTGGCTGATCGAGCACTGGTCCACCAGCGCGGGCGCTCCCGCCAAGCTCCTGCCGCTGGCGCCGCGGGGCCGACCCGGGGCCCGCCGCCGCGAACTGGTGAGGTCGGCCTGATGGCCGTCGAGCACCGCAAGGCGCCGCGCCCGGGACTGGTGATGGACGTCGACCGCTCGACACCGCCGATCCTGTTCCATCACGGCGAGGGCTTCCGCCTGGAGAGGCTGCCGCCGGGCCGCAGCCGGATCATCTACCCGGCCGAGCCCCTGGCCGGGCTGTCCGATCCCGAGGAGGCCATCCGCGACGCTCTGCTGAACCCGCTCGACTCCGATCCGCTGCCGTCGCTGCTGCGGCCGGGAATGAAGCTGACCATCGCCTTCGACGACATCTCGCTGCCGCTGCCGCCGATGCGGCGCCCCGACATCCGCCAGCGGGTGATCGAGCAGGTCCTCGACATGGCGGCCGCCGCCGGGGTGGACGACGTTCACCTGATCGCGGCTCTGGCCCTGCACCGCCGCATGACCGACGACGAGCTGCGCCACGCCCTGGGCGAGCGGGTGTTCGACGCCTTCGCCCCGCAGGGCGCGCTCTACAACCACGACGCCGAGGACCCCGACGGCATGGTGGAGCTGGGCCGCACCGACCACGACGAGCTGGTCACCATGAACCGGCGGGCCGCCGAGAGCGACCTGCTGGTGTACGTGAACATCAACCTGGTGGCCATGGACGGAGGCTGGAAGTCCACCGCCACCGGCCTGGCCGACTACCGGTCGCTGCGCCACCACCACAACGTCGGGACCATGCAGAACTCCCGCTCGTTCATGGACCGGCCCCGCTCCGAGCTGCACCACTCCAACTGGCGCCAGGGCGCGGTGATCAAGGCCAACGGTCCGCCCATCTTCCAGATCGAGACCACCGTCAACAACAACACCTTCGGATACGACGGCCCCCTGGCCGTGCTGCAGAAGCGCGAGTGGGAGTGGAGCGCCAGGGACAGGGCCACGTTCATGGCCATGCACGCCGGGCTCAAGGCGATGCCGCCGGCGGCCTGCCGGGGTGTGTTCAACCAGTGGCTGGCGCCCTATGAGATGACCTCGGTGCAGGCCGGCGCGGTGGAGCCGGTCCACGAGAGCACCACCGCCAACGTGCTGGCCCAGCATCTGGTGCCGGTGCAGGGCCAGACCGATGTGCTCACCATGGGGCTGCCCTACATCTGCCCGTACAACGTCAACTCGGTGATGAACCCGATCCTGGTGATGTGCCTGGGCCTGGGCTACTTCTTCAACCTGTACCGGGGTCAGCCGCTGGTGCGCGAGGGAGGCGTGGTCATCATGAGCCACCCGACCCGCTGGGAGTTCCACCCGGTGCACCACCCGAGCTACATCGACTTCTTCGAGCAGCTGCTGGCGGAGACGACCGACCCGGCCGAGTTGGAGGCCAAGTACGAGGCCCAGTTCGCCACCGACGAGTGGTACGTGCACCTCTACCGCACCAGCTACGCCTACCACGGGGTGCATCCCTTCTACATGTGGTACTGGGGAGCGCACGCCCTGCAGTGGCTGGGCCGGGTGATCGTGGTAGGCGGGGATCCGAAGGCCGTGCGGCGCATGGGATTCCAGCCCGCGTCGACCCTGTCGGACGCCTTGGAGATGGCCAGCGACGTAGTAGGGCCCTCGCCCACGATCACCCACGTGCACAACCCGCCCATCCTGATGGCGGACGTGGAGTGATCAGCGTGGCAGTACGCGATGGCGGACGTGGAATGACCGGGAGGGCGTGGTAATGGGCATCGCTCACGATCTCGGCCTGGTGCGTATCCGCAGCCGCCTGCCGTCGCCGACCAGGGCGTTGAGGGCCCGCTCGTTCCCGCTGCGGGCGCCCACCGTCCCCGGCGGCGTGGAGCCGCTGGAGGCGCCGGCCCGCACCGGCACAGGCTTCGACACGGACTGGTCGCGCCGCTGGGCGGCCCGCATGTGCCGAGCCGCCATCGTGGAGGGTCCGATGCGGGCCATGGTGCAGGTGCTGGCCTCGCCGCACCGCACCGGCGCCGACCGGCTGGCCGACCTCGACGGCGCGATCATCTTCGCCTCCAACCACCACAGCCACCTCGACACCTCTCTGCTGCTGACGTCGATTCCCGAGCCGTGGCGGCACAAGATCGTGGTGGGGGCGGCCTCCGACTACTTCTTCGGCAACCGGGTGGCCGGCGCGACCGCGGCACTGATGATGGGGGCCATCCCCATCGAGCGGTCCAGAGTGGGACGCCGGTCCGCCGACCTCGCGGCCGGGCTGATCGACGACGGCTGGAGCCTGCTGATCTACCCGGAGGGCGGCCGCAGCCCCGACGGCTGGGGGCAGCCGTTCCGGGGCGGGGCGGCCTACCTGTCGGTGCGCTGCGGCGTGCCGGTCGTGCCGGTCCATTTGGGCGGCACCGGCGCGATCATGCGCAAGGGCCGCACGATGCCTCGGCCTGGGGAGGCGTCGGTGACGTTCGGCGCCCCGCTGCGGCCCGAGCCCGGCGAGCGGGCCCCCCGTTTCGCAGTCCGCATCGAGGAGGCGGTCACTGCCCTGGCCGACGAGGCCAGCACCGACTGGTACTCGGCCCGCAGGCGGGCCCACGCCAGCGCCAGCGGCACCCTGACCGGCCCCCAGGTCGGGGTTTGGCGCCGCCAGTGGGCCCTAGGCGGCCCCCGCCGCAGCCTCTCGTCGAGCCGCTCCCCCCGCTGGCCCGATCTCTAGGGCAGGTCCCCAACGACTCTGTGACTTCTGACCTACCGGGCTCCACGCGCACGCTCCTAGGCTGGCGGCATGGCAGTGTTTGCTAGTACTCCGGTGGAGCTGATCGAGGGTGTGTACGCCACGCTGGACGAGCGGGTGGGGCGGGCCCGCGCCAGCTTCGCGCGGCCGTTGACGCTGGCCGAGAAGATCCTCGTCAACCATCTCGACCCGTCCGAGACCGGAGTCCCCGAGCGGGGCGTGTCGTATGTCGACCTGCGGCCCGACCGGGTGGCCATGCAGGACGCCACCGCCCAGATGGCCTGGCTGCAGTTCATGACCGCCGGGCTCGACGAGGTGCAGGTGCCCACCACCACCCACTGCGACCACCTGATCACCGCCCGCACCGACGCCAAGCGCGACCTGCTGGCCGCGCTGTCGGGCAACGACGAGGTGTACGAGTTCCTGCGCAGCGTGTGCGCCCGCTATGGCGCCGGCTTCTGGAAGCCCGGCTCGGGCATCATCCACCAGGTCGTGCTGGAGAACTACGCCTTCTGTGGCGGGATGATGATCGGCACCGACAGCCACACGCCCAACGCGGGCGGGCTGGCCATGGTGGCGGTGGGCGTGGGCGGCGCCGACGCGGTGGACGTGATGACCGGGTTCCCGTGGAACGTGCGCTGGCCCAAGCTCATCGGCGTCCACCTCACCGGCGAGCTCAGCGGCTGGTCGGCCCCCAAGGACGTGATCCTGAAGGTGGCCGACATCCTCACCGTGGCGGGCGGCACCGGCGCCATCGTCGAGTACTTCGGGCCGGGGGCCCGCTCTCTGAGCGCCACCGGCAAGGCCACCATCTGCAACATGGGCGCCGAGATCGGCGCCACCACATCGATCTTCGACTACGACGAGTCGATGGACCGCTACCTGCGGGCCACCGGCCGGGCCGACGCCGCCGACCTGGCCGCCACGGCTGCCGACCATCTCTGCGGCGACCCCGAGACCGAGGCCGACCCCGAGCGCTTCTACGACCGGGTGGTGGAGATCGACCTCGACACCCTCGGACCCCACATCAACGGCCCCCACACCCCGGACCTGGCACGCGAGGTCGCCGATCTCGGCGAGGAGGCCCGCGACAGCGGCTGGCCGCTGGAGATAAGCGCCGCCCTCATCGGCAGCTGCACCAACTCGTCCTACGAGGACATCACCCGGGCCGCCTCGATAGCCCGGGACGCGGCCGGCAAGGGCCTGCGAGCCCGCACCCGGCTGCTGGTGACACCGGGCTCCGAGCAGATCCGCTCCACCATCGTGCGCGACGGCCTGATGGACGACTTCGAGGCCCTCGGCGCGACCGTGCTGGCCAACGCCTGCGGACCCTGCATCGGCCAGTGGGACCGCTCCGGAGAGGAGGGTCACACGCCGGGCCAGCCCAACGTGATCGTCACCTCCTACAACCGCAACTTCCCCAAGCGCAACGACGGCGATGCGGCCACGCTTAGCTTCGTCACCTCCCCCGAGACCGTCATCGCGCTGGCGCTGGCCGGCACCGTCGACTTCGACCCGATCGGCGGCACCCTCGCCAACGACCGCGGCGAGCCGGTGGCGCTGGCCGAGCCGACCGGCATCGAGCTTCCCCCCGACGGGTTCGATCCCGGCGAGGACACGTTCGTGGCCCCGCCCGCCGACGGTTCGGCCGTCGACGTGCGGGTCTCGCCCGGCTCCGAGCGCCTCCAGCTCCTGGAGCCCTTCGCCCCCTGGGACGGCAGCGACTACAAGGACCTGCCCGTGATCGCCAAGGCCAAGGGCAAGTGCACCACCGACCACATCTCCGCGGCCGGCCCGTGGCTGCGGTACCGGGGACACCTGGAGAACATCTCCGGGAACCTCTACCTGGGCGTGGTCAATGGTTTCAACGGCTACGACGTCGGCCACGGCAAGAACCAGATCACCGGCGAGGTCCAGCCCCTGCCCGACATCGCCCGGGAGTACCACGAGGCCGGCCTGCGCTGGGTGTTCATCGGCGACTCCAACACCGGCGAGGGCTCCAGCCGCGAGCACGCCGCCATGGAGCCCCGGTTCCGGGGCTGCGTTCTGGCTCTGGCCCGCAGCTTCGCCCGCATCCACGAGACCAACCTCAAGAAGCAGGGGGTGCTGGCGCTCACGTTCGCCGACCCGGCCGACTACGAGCGCATCGGAGAGGACGACCGCATCGCGGTGAGCGGCCTGGCCGACCTGGCCCCGGATCAACCGGTGACGGTGGAGGTCACCGCGCCCGACGGCGCGGTCTGGGCCTTCGAGGCGCACCACACCCTCAGCGACGAGCAGATCGAGTGGTTCCGGGCCGGTAGCGCTCTGAACATCATCCGCAGCCGAGCCGGTCAGCAAGCCTGAGCCCCCCGGACGACCCGTCGGCGGGGCAACCCGTCACCACAAGACAGAAGCGGCTGATCTGGGGCGAGACCAGCCGCTTCATTTTTCTTGGGCCGATCTTGGGGGGATACCGACCCAAGTTGACCGGAGCGGCCTGCGAGGAGGAATACGCCTGCCGAACCGGGATGGTGCTTCCATTCAACACCATCCGGCACGGCCGGTAAATATCATTTTGACAGTTTGAATCGATAGTTCATATCATCAATTGCGATGGACCTCAGGCAGCTCGACGTGCTCCTCGCGGTCGCCGAACACCAGAGCTTCTCGGCCGCGGCCCGAGCCCTGCACACCGTGCAGTCCAATGTGTCCGCCCACATCGCCCAGCTCGAGCGGGAGGCCGGCGCCGAGCTGATCGACCGGGCCCGGCGGTGCCTCACCCCGGAGGGCCAGATCGTGGCCGACCGCGCCCGTCGCATCCAGTTGGAGATGCGAGCCATCTCCGACGATCTGGGCGCCATGCAGGCGAACCTCAGCGGCACCGTGACCGTCGGAATGATCGGGACGACCGCCCGATGGCTCGTCCCGCGGCTGCTGGACGAGACGAGCCGGCTGCATCCGCTCCTCGAGGTGATCGTCTTGGACGCCACCACCACCTCGCTCGTTCCCCTGCTCGTCCAGAACCGCCTCGACCTGGCGGTGGTGAACCTTCCCGTCGACGATCCCGACATCGAGACCGAGGACCTCTTCTCGGAGGACCGGGTGGTGATCGCTCCGACCGGCCACGAACTGGCCGACCGGGACCGCATCGACCTCGTGGACCTCGCCCGGCACGAGGTGCTGCTGCCCCCCAGGGGCACCGCCTTCCGCGACGAGGTCGACACCGACGCCCGGCGGGTCCACGTGGAGCTGCGCAGCCGAGCCGAGATCGACGGCCTGCGACTGCTGGCATCGCTGGCCTTCTCGGGTTTCGCGCCGGCGTTGCTGCCGGCCAGCGCCGCGCACGGCGTCCTCCAGGGAGACTGGCGCAGCGTGAAGGTGGACCGCCTGAGCGCGCGCATCGTCGGGCTGGCCCGTAACCGCCGGACCGTGCCGGCCGCGCCACCGCGCGCCGTCGGCGAGACGATCCGCTGGATCGTGCAGCAGGAGGCGGCCGCCCTGCCCCACATCCACGCGGTGGACACCCGGCCGGCACCATGAGGGGTGATAGCGGGCCAAGGCCCCGCGACTCTCTACGATGAGCGACGTGTCAGCCGCCTTCGAGCCGACCGCGGTCAACCTTCGAGCCGGATCCTCCGGGTTCGTTCGCAGCCGGGTGACGACCCTCGGTGACCGCAGCGTGGTCGAGATCGACGCCCGCGGCGCCACCGATGAGCGCAGCGGGGCGCTGGCACCGGCCGACGGCCAGAGCATGGCCGCCGCCGCCCGTCTGGCCCGCACGCAGCGGCTTCCGTTGCTGCTGAGGCTGGCCTCCTCGGGCGCCGACCTCACCGAGGGAGTCGACGCCCTGCACGGCTGGGCCACCGCGGCCACCGAGCTGGCCCGCTGCTCGGGAGTGGTGCCGGTGATCGTCGTGGCGGCCGGTCCCAACGTCTCCGGTCCGGCCCTGCTGTTGGGGCTGGCCGACTTCGTGGTGATGACCGCCGACGCCTACGCCTTCGTCGTCGGGCCGCGGATGGTGGAGCACTTCACCGGGATGCCCGTCGACCGCGCCGACCTGGGCGGCGCTGAGACTCACGCCGTGAGGTCCGGGGTGGCGAGCTTCGTGGCCTCCACCGAAGCGGAGGCCGACGAGACCGCGGCCGAGCTCCTCAGCTACCTGCCCGACAGCAACGCCGTCGATCCGCCCGGCCGCACCTGCACCGATCCAGTCGACCGGTCGGTGCCCGAGGCGTTCGACGTCCTGCCGGCCGAGTCGGGTGGGAGCTACGACGTGCGCGATGTGCTGGTGGCCGTCGCCGACGACGGCGTGCTGCTGGAGCCGCATCCCTTCTGGGGCGCCAACCTGGTCACCGCCTTCGCCTCCTTCGGCGGCCGGCCGGTGGGGATCGTGGCCAACCAACCCCAGTCGCTGGCCGGGACGCTCGACATAACGGGATCCCGCAAGGGGGCCCGCTTCGTGGCGTTCTGCGACGCCTTCAACCTCCCGCTGGTCACTTTCGTGGACACGTCCGGCTTCTACCCGGGCAAGGACCTCGAATGGCGGGGGATGATCCGCTACGGCGCCCAGATGGCCTTCGCCTACGCCCGGGCCACCGTGCCGCGGGTGAACGTCACCCTGCGCAAGTCCTACGGCGGCGCTTACATCGTGATGGACTCCAAGACGATGGGGAACGACTTGGCCCTGGCCTGGCCCACGGCCGAGATCGCGGTCATGGGCGCCAAGGGAGCGGTGGGGATCCTTCACCGGTCGGCCACCGACGCCGAGAGGGCGGAGTTAGAGACGGCCTACGAGCAGCGTCTGCTCAACCCGTACATCGCAGCGGAGCGGGGCGCCATCGACTCGGTGATCGAGCCCGCCGACACGAGGCGGGAGATCTGCGCCGCCCTGGAATTGCTGTCTGCGAAGCGTGAGCAACTGCCGAAGCGCCGCCACGACAACGCTCCCCTGTAATCTGATCTTCGATGGGGGAAAGCGTCACAATCACCGACAACCGCACCGGCCAGTCGATCGAGGTCCCGATCGTCGACGGCGGAATAGATTCGGTTGCCTGGCGGAAACTGCTCGGAGGTGTCTGGTTCTTCGATCCGGGGCTGGCCACCACCGCGGCCACGTCCAGCGCGGTGGCCGAGATCGACGGCGAGGCCGGCATCCTGCGCTACCGCGGCTACCCCATCGAGCAGCTCGCCCAGCACAGCACGTTCCCGGAGGTCGCCTACCTGCTGGTGTACGGGGAGTTGCCCACGCAGCCCCAACTCGACGAGTGGACCAATGAGATAACCCGGCACACGTTCATCCACGAGAACTTCCGCAAGCGAATCTTCGATGCGTTCCATTACGACGCCCACCCGATGGGGCTTCTGACCTCGGGCGTTGCCGGCCTGTCCACCTTCTATCCCGAGGCGAAGCACATCTTCGACCCCGAGAACCGCCGGGCCCAGATGGTGCGGCTGATCGCCAAGATGCCGACGCTGGCCGCGGCGGCCTACCGGTTCTCGAGGGGCCTGCCGTTCATCTTCCCCGACAACGCCGACGACTACCCGACCCGCTTCCTGAAGATGATGTTCGACATCGGCGGCGACTACGAGCCCGACCCGCCGCTGGTGCAGGCCATGCGGGTGCTGTTCATCCTGCACGCCGACCACGGCCAGAACTGCTCCACGACCGCGGCCCGGGTGGTCGGGTCGAGCCACGCCGACCCCTACACCGCCACCGCGGCCGGCTGCGCCGCCCTGTACGGGCCGCTGCACGGAGGGGCGAACGAGGCCGTGATCAACATGCTGACCCAGATCGGCTCCTACGAGGAGGTCGACAGCTTCATCGCCAGCGTCAAGCGGGGCGGGCACCGGCTGATGGGCTTCGGGCACCGCGTGTACAAGAACTACGACCCGCGGGCGATGATCATCAAGGCGGCCGCCCACGACGTGTTCAAGGTGATCGGCAAGAACCCGCTGCTCGACATCGCCCTCAAGCTCGAGGAGGTCGCGCTGGCCGACGACTACTTCGTCAGCCGGAGGCTCTACCCGAACGTGGACTTCTACTCGGGCCTGATCTACCAGGCGCTGGGCTTCCCCACGAACATGTTCACCGTGCTGTTCGCCATCGGCCGCACACCGGGATGGCTGGCCCACTGGAACGAGATGATCGAGCAGAACTCGCGCATCTACCGCCCCCGGCAGATCTACGTCGGCGCCCCGAAGCGCGACTACGTGCCGATGAAGGACCGCTAGGCCAGACCGGTAGGCAGGACCGCTAAGCGGGGTCGGCCGCTAGGCCGGCGACACGTCGAGGACGATCTTTCCGGCGTTGAGGTTGGCTTCCATGCGCTCGTGGGCGGCGGGCGCTTCGGCCAGCGGGAAGCGGCTGTCGATCACGGGGGCCATCGCCCCGGCCGCGACATGGGGCAGCATCTCGGCCGCGAACTGGCGGGTGACCGCGATCTTCTCCTCGATGGGGCGGGCCCGCAGGGTGGTGCCGATCAGGGCGGCCCGCTTGAGCATCAACCCGGCCGGGTTGAACGGCACGGACGCGCCGGCCATGGTGCCGACCTGGATGATGCGGCCGTTGGTGCGCAGGCACGACACGTTGCGGGGCAGGTAGTCGCCGCCGACCACGTCGAGGACCACGTCCACGCCGGCGCCGCCGGTGGCCGACTTGACGGCCTCCACGTAGTCCTCGGAGGCGTAGTCGATCACGAGGTCGGCTCCGAGCGCTTCGCAGACGTGGTGCTTGCCTGCGGAGGCCGTGACCGCGATGCGGGCGCCCATGGCCTTGGCGATCTGGATGGACGCGGTGCCGACGCCGGAGGCTCCAGCGTGCACCAGCGCCCACCGGCCGGTGGTCAGCCCTCCCTGGCGGACGAGCGCGTCCCAGGCGGTGATGTACACCTCGGGGAAGGCGCCGGCCGCGTCCAGCCCTAGGGCGTCGGGCACGGCCATGGCCTGCCGGTGGTGCACCACGACCCGCTCGGCGTAGCCGCCGCCCCCCACGATCCCCATGACGGCGTCGCCGACGGCGTGCTCGGCGACCCGCTCGCCGACGGCAGCCACCCGACCCGCGAACTCCAGGCCGGGGATCTCATGCTCGGCGGGCGGCCCGGGGTAGAGGCCCCGGCGCTGCAGCGTGTCGGCGCGGTTGATGGCCGAGGTGACTACGTCCACGAGGATCTCGGCGGGGCCGGGGACGGGGTCGGGCACCTCCTGCACCTGCAGGACCTCGGGTCCGCCCTTGGCGGTCAGGACGACTGCTCGCACGATGGCTCTCCGATCAGTCTGACGATTGGTGGTCTGCGTACAGGTGGTGCAAGCGCACCGAGGCCGGGTAGGGAAACAGGTCGGGGATGTCGCCGGCGCGGTTGCGTTGCTTCATCGATTCCCAGAAGTCGAGGGTGGCGATCTCGGGGTGGTGCTCGTCGAAGACGGTGCCCACGATGGGCGGCGATCGCAGGTAGGTGGCGAACTCCTCGGGGAACACGTCGTCGGCGCCGACCGGGAACCAGGGTTGGTCGAGCATCTCGTCGAGGTCGTCGTCGGGCACGGGCAGGGCTCGGAAGTTCACCTCCGACAGCAGGGCCAGCTCGTCGTAGTCGTAGAACACCACCGAGCCGAGCCGGGTGACGCCGAAGTTCTTGGGGAACAGGTCGCCGGGGAAGATGTTGGCCGCGGCGAGGTCCTTGATGGCGTTGCCGTAGTCGATGGCGGCGGCGACGGCCCGGTCGGGGGCCATCTCGCGCAGGTACAGGTCGAGCGGGTAGACGCGGCGCTCGGTGTAGACGTGGCCCAGAACTACCTCGGTGTCGGTGACGGACACCGTGCGGGAGCAGTCGCGGCGCAGCTCGTCGAGTAGGTCGTCGTTGAAGCGGTCCCTGGCGAAGGTGAGGTTCTCGAATTCCTGGGCGTCGACGAGCCGACCCATCCGGTCGTATCCGAACACGAGCCGGTAGCGGCGCTTCACGTCCTCGGGGGTGGTCCGCTTGCTGGGCGGGAACCGGTCCTTGATCACTTTGAACACGACGTCGAACGACGGCAGCGCGAACACGGCCATGACGGTGCCGGCCGCACCCCGGGACTGCTCGAACCGGGTGTTGGAGTGCTCCATGTGCCGGTACAGGGCGCGGAAGAGGTTGGTCTTGCCGTGCTGGGAGTACCCGAGCGACGTGTAGAGCTCGGCGACGGGCTTGACCGGCAGCATCGACTTGAGGAAGGCGACGACCGAGGCGGGACGGGACGACAGCACGTGCATGTAGGAGCGGGCGTAGCTGAACAGGCGGCTGGCGGCCGGTTCGGTGAGGAGGGTGGCGTCGACGCGCACGCCCGAGTCGTCGTGGACGATCGGCAGGATGCAGGGCGACACCCGGTTGAGCCAGCGAAGCCGGCCGACGAGGTAGGCGCCCTTCTGGCGGTAGAACACCGGGTCGAGCATGTCGATGGCGTCGAGGTCCCGCCATGTGCCGTCGAGGTAGCCGTCGATGCGGCCGGCGACGAGCGCGGCGTCGCGGGCGAGGTCGGCGAAGTGCGGGCCCAGCGGGCTGCGTTCGAGGATGGCTGCGACCGCTTCGACGGTGGAGTCGTGCACGTTGACGCTGCTGTGCTCCGGCCCGGTGTCGTCGCTGGCGGGCAGGGCGGTGGGGCCGAGCCAGATGAACTCCAGTTCCCGGTCGAGGCCGACCACGCCGAACAGGCGCCGGGTGACGGAGTTGTAGAAGGTCTCGGCCAGCTCTAGGTCGCCCCGGTCGGAGAGGTACTCGACGTAGCGGCGCTGGGCGTCGATCCAGGCGTGCCGGGCGCCGGCGTCGGGCAGTTGGGCGCGGCAGGCTTCGACGGTGTCGAGCACCGCGTCGGTGTGCAGGTTCAGGCGCTCGAAGGCGTCCTGGCGGTGTCCGTGCCAGTCGCCGGCGAGGAAGCGGCCCTCGGCTCGCGAGGTGACGGAGATGAAGTCGGTGTGGAAGGCCTCGAAGCGCTCATACAGGATGCGGGCCAGTGCTTCAGGGGTGCCCGGCGGGCTGGTCCCGGCCACGGCGGGCGCGCCCTTAGCCGTCCGCGGCGGTGGCGTCGTCGCGGCGAGCCAGCTCGTGCTCGCGTCTCACCTCGGCGAACACGAGCCGCAGGAGCTTCTCGCTGAAGGAGGGGTCGAGATCGACGGAGGCGGCCACCTCCCGCAGCCGGACGATCTGGTCGGCCTCGCGCTCGGGGTCCGCGGCCGGCAGCCCGACGCTGGCCTTGTAGATCCCGACCTGCCTGGTGATCTTGAACCTCTCGCCCAACAGCGCCACCAGCGAGGCGTCGATGTCGTCGATGCTCGACCGGAATCCGGCCAGCGTCTCGTCCCCGGCACCCGCACTCACAGCCAGTCAAGCTATCGCCAGCCACAGTCGGGACCGCCCGCTACGAGAGAGCGAAGAGCGGCCGAATGATCGGGGATGGCTCGGAGCGCGCGGCCCGACGACTCTGTCGCGGTACCTCGGCCGGGGGCGGGTCGGGGGCGCGGGCGGGTCCGTAGCGGATCCGCTTGGGCGGCTCGATGGTGTAGAGGCCCCGCCCGTCGGGCACTTCCCGCCAGCCGTGGTGGTGGACCTTCTGGTGGCAGGCCCAGCACAGCAGCATCATGTTGTCGATGTCGGTCCGTCCTCCTCGTGACACCGGCTCAACGTGATGGCCGTCGCAAATCCACATATTGGCGTCACAACCGCCGCAGCCGCCGTAACGAGCCCTCAGAGCGTTCATCTGGGCTTTGGTGGCCAACCGCTTGGTGTGTCCATGCCACAACGGCACGCCCTTGTGGCTGAACACCACCCCCTTGATGGCGGCGTTGCAGAAGTGCTCCTCCAGCACGCTCTGAG
>VXWX01000084.1 GCA_009835735.1 Acidimicrobiaceae bacterium | reverse complement strand
GTTCGTCGGCAGTGAGGTGGTGGCCGAACATCACGTAGCGCTTCGGACCGCGGCCAGCTTGCATCGACGCCGCGATCACCGCAGCTATGTCTCGCACGTCGATTAGGTTCATCGTGTATCCGGACGAGCGCATGAAGGGTTTGGTCAGCCACAGCTTGAGCGGCTTGAACTGGGTCGACTCGCCGTAGTCGCCGGGGCCGAACACGCCGCCGGGGTAGACGATGACCACGCCGTGCCCCGAGTCCTGGAGTCGCCGGGCCAGGCGCTCGCTCTCGGCCTTGGAGCGCGCGTAGGGCATCCGGGAGTTCCCCACGGGATGGTCGCCGGTCACCGGGTCGGTGCTGAACGGGAACAGGGCTGCGGTACTGGACACGTGCACGATGGGATCGCAGCCTGCGTCCGCGGCCGCGCCCAGAACGTTGAGGGCTCCCGCGAAGTTGCTGGCCTCGATGGCGGCCTCGGAACTCGGGTCGGTCCCGACCACCGCGGCCGCGTGCACTACCGCTTCGCAGCCGTCGACCGCGGCCGAAACCGCCACCGCGTCGGCGATGTCCCCCTCGATCGTCTCCAGCGAGGCGAGGTCGACTCCCACCCGGGCCGTCACCGTCTCGAGCTTGGCCGGCGTGCGTACCAGGGCCCGCACGGCGTGGCCCGCTTCCTGGAGGGCCTTGGCCGCGTGGGATCCCACAAAGCCGGTTGCGCCGGTGACTAGGACCTTCATTCGCTGCCTCCCGGAGGGGGTCTGGGAGATCTTAAGCGACGGCCCCGGCTTGGGCGGCGGAGACGTACCCCTCGTCGCGCATCCAGGCGATGGTGTCTGCCAGCGACTCGGCCACCGGTCGCAGGATGATGCCGGTGTCCCGCTCGGTGGCCGAGTTGTCGCCGGCGCAGTAGTTGAACATGTAGTCCACGGCCTCGGTTGTGAGCACCAGATCACGGCCGAAGCGGTTTGCGACGTCCCCGACCCGGCCCCATATCGAGAACAGGGCCTTGGGCATCGGCGCCGACTTCAGGTCCCGGCCCGTCACGCTCTGCAGCTCGGACAGCAACTCGTTGGCGGTGAGGTGGTGGCCGAACATCAGGTAGCGCCTCGGACCCCTGCCCGCCTCCATGGAGGCGGCGATCACGGCGGCCACGTCGCGCACGTCGACCATGGTCATCGTGTAGCCCGACCGGGGGAGCGGCTTGGTCAGCCACAGCTTCATGGGCTGGAGCTGGACCGACTGGTTGTAGTCGCCCGGGCCGATGGTCAGGGCGGGATAGACGATGACCACCCCGTGCCCCTGGGACTGGTACCGCCGGGCCAGATGCTCGCTCTGGGCCTTGGACCGGGCGTAGGCCCCGGGGGCGGTGCCCACCGGGTGGTCGACGGTTACCGGGTCGGTGCGGAACGGGAACAGGGCCTCTCCGGTGGAGACATGGACCACCGGGTCGCAGCCCGCGCCGACCGCGGCCTCGAGCACGTTGAGCGCGCCCGGGAAGTTGGTCGCCTCCACGTCGGTCTCCGCGGTCGGAGCGATGCTCACCACTGCGGCCGCATGCACGACCGCTTCGCAGCCGTCGACCGCGGCGGTGACGGCGTCGGTGTCGCGGATGTCGCCGCGGACGGTCTCCAACGAGGCGAGGTCGACCCCCACCCGGGCCGTCACCGTCTCGAGCTTGGCCGGCGTGCGCACCAGGGCCCGCACGCTGTGGCCCGCTTCCTGGAGCGCCTTGGCCGCGTGGGATCCCACGAAGCCGGTGGCGCCGGTGACCAGGACCTTCACCGGCTATCCCCTCCCGCCCGGGGATGGCTCACGGGTCGTGGTCCTCGAGCAGGGCAGCGCCGAGGGATGCGGCGCTGTCGGGTGTGCGCCTGTCCTCGATGGAGCGGTGGCGGGCCGCGATGGCGCCGTCGAAGTCGTGGTCGGTGAACAGCCAGAGCTCGCCGCCGCGGATGGCCCGCACCACCATGTCGGCCACTACTGACGGGCGCAGCGCCTGGGCGTACAGGTCGCGTATCGCGGCCCGCATCTCGGACTCCGGGCCGCCAGCCACCGCGTCGGAGTCCCACAAGCCGGTCACGCCGGGCTGGTCCTGCAGGTGCTCAGGCCGGTTGCGCTCGGAGTCCAGGATGTTGGTGGACACCAGCCCGGGGCACAGGCACGTGACCCCCACCCCGGTGCCGTCGGCGAGCATCTCGGCGTGCAGAGTCTCGCTGAGCGCCACCACCCCGTGCTTGGAGACGTTGTAGGGGCCGATCCCGGCCGAGGTGATATGGCCCAGCACCGAAGCGGTGTTGACGACGTGGCCCGAGCCCCGCTCGATCATGGACGGCAGGAAGGCCCGGCAGCCGTGGATGACGCCCCACAGGTTGACCCCTAGGCACCACTCCCACGACTTGAGCGAGAGTTCCGAGATTGGGCCGGTGGCGGCCACGCCGGCGTTGTTGCACAGGACGTCGGCCGGGCCGAAGGCAGCCGCGCAGGCGTTGCGCAGCGCCTCCACCGACGGCCACGAGGACACGTCGCAGGTGACCGCCAGCGCCTCTCCCCCGGCGTCCCGGATGGACTGCACTGTCTCGTGCAGCGGCGGCTCCTCGATGTCGGCCACCACCACCTGCATGGACTCGGCCGCGAAGCGCTCGGCCATCCCCCGGCCCATGCCGCTGGCACCGCCGGTGACCACCGCTACCCGGCCGGCGAGATCCTTCACGGGGCCAGGGCCGACAGAGCGTCGTAGTCGACGGCGGCCGCGCCGGCGGAGGGGTGCAGCACCTGGATGCACACCTGGGTGGCCCCGGCGTCGGCGTGCTCGGCCAGCCGGCGCTCGATGGCGTCGACGTCGCCCCAGGCCACCATGGCGTCGACGAAGCGGTCCGAGAGCCCGTCGATGTCGTCGTCGTCGAAGCCGAGGCTCTTCCAGCATTTCCGGTATCCGGGAGCCCGGGTGTAGAACTTCATCACGTTGCCGCCGGTGGCGCGGGCCTGTTCGGCGTCGGAAGTGAGCATCACCTTCTGCTCCACGCAGAGTTGCGCGTCGGGTCCCATCACCGAGCGGGCGAAAGCGGTGTGCTCCGGTGTCGTGTTGTACGGGTGGGCGCCGGCGGTGCGCTCTGCCGCGAGTTCGAGCATCCGCGGGCCGAGGGCGGCCAACACCACCGGCACCGCCTCGGGCGGCTGCACCGACGTGTAGCCGCTGTCGTCCATTGCATCCAGGTAGGACCGCATGAACGACAGCGGCTTGTCGTAGGGGATGCCCCGGATCTTGCTCACGATCACCGGGCTGGAGACGCCGAGACCGAGCGTGAACCGGCCGCCGGTCTGCTCCGCGACGGTGTACGCACCCTGCTTCATCACACCCGGGTGCCGGTTGTAGACGTTGGCGATCCCGCTGGCCAGCCCGAGCGTCGACGTGACTGCGCCAAGGTGCGCGGCCAGGGCGAACGGGTCACGCCCGAAGGTCTCCCCCACCCACAGCTGCGAATAGCCGAGGTCCTCCACGGTCTTGGCGAAGGCAGCGACATCGGCTCCGGTGAGCGCTTCAGGAGCGGTCCAGCATCCCCGTTCGATCGCCATCTGTGCTCCCTTCGGACCAGGTTGCCGGCCTACGGTACCGGTCAGTAGCGGTAGTGGTCGGGCTTGTAGGGCCCGTCGACGTTCACGCCGATGTAGTCGGCCTGATCGGGAGTCAGCCTGGTCAGGCGAACGCCGAGCGCGTCCAGGTGCAGCCGGGCCACCTCCTCGTCGAGGCGGCGGGGCAGGGTGGTCACCGAGACCGGCATGGAGTCGGCGTTGGCGTGCAGGTCCATCTGGGCCAGCACCTGATTGGTGAAGCTGCACGACATCACGAAGCTGGGGTGTCCGGTGGCGTTGCCCAGATTTAGCAGGCGCCCCTCGGAGAGCACGATCACCGAGTGGCCGTCGCCGAAGACGTACTCGTCCACCTGGGGCTTGATGTTGACCCGCTGGACGTCCGACATCCGGTTGAGCCCGGCGATGTCCACCTCATTGTCGAAGTGTCCGATGTTCCCCACGATGGCCTGGTGCTTCATCCGAGCCATGTGACCTGCGCTGATGACGCCCGCGTTGCCGGTGGCGGTCACGAAGATGTCGCCGATGGCCACCACCGCCTCCAGGGTGTTCACCTCGTAACCCTCCATGGCCGCCTGCAGCGCACAGATCGGGTCGATCTCGGCGATGATCACCCTGGCCCCCTGGCCCCTCAGCGCGGCCGCGCAGCCCTTGCCGACGTCGCCGAAGCCGCATACCACGGCCACCTTGCCGCCGATCATCACGTCGGTGGCCCGGTTGATGCCGTCGAGAAGCGAGTGCCGACAGCCGTAGTGGTTGTCGAACTTGGACTTCGTGACCGAGTCGTTCACGTTGATGGCCGGGAACAGCAGCTCGCCCCGCTCCAGCATCTGCTGCAATCGCATGACGCCCGTGGTCGTCTCCTCCGACACTCCCCGGATAGACGGCACGATCCGCGAGAAAAACCCGCCGTCGTCGCTCGCGATCAACCGCAGCCGGTCGAGTACCACCGACCACTCCTCGGAGTCGTCGTCGGTCGCCTCGGGCACCGCTCCGGCCCGCTCGTACTCGAGCCCCTTGTGGACGAGCAGGGTGGCGTCACCGCCGTCGTCGAGAATGAGGCTCGGCCCGCGGTCGTCGGGCCACCGGAAGATCTGCTCGGTGGCCCACCAGTACTCCTCCAGGGTCTCGCCCTTCCAGGCGAACACCGGCACTCCCCGGGGCTCGTCGACGGTGCCGGCAGGTCCGACAGCCACGGCCGCAGCAGCGTGATCCTGGGTTGAGAAGATGTTGCAGCTCGCCCACCGGACCTGAGCACCGAGAGCGACCAGCGTCTCGATGAGCACCGCGGTCTGGACCGTCATGTGCAGCGATCCGGCGATCCGGGCGCCCGCCAGGGGCTGATCGTCCATGTAGCGGCCCCGCAGCGCCATCAACCCCGGCATCTCGTGCTCGGCCAGGCGGATCTCGGCGCGCCCGAGCGGGGCCAGCGAGAGGTCGGCGACACGCATGTCGCTACCAGAGGTAGGCGCCACGGCCATCACCTTCGATCATGGGTCCTCCCGAACGCGCCGCGACGCTAACCCCGCGACTGCGTCACCGACCAGGACCAGGTCCAGCAATTGCGCGAGAGCACCCTCCCCGGCCGCTCTCACTTCGTGTAGGGCTGCCACCTCGCCGCCGAGCAGGTCGATGCGGTCGGCTAGCCCCGGGGGCTCGAAGTCGTGGCGCAGCACGATCGTGGCGACGCCGGCCGGAATCCGCTGGGCCAGCGTGCGGAAGGACGCGGCCTCGGCCTCATCGGCCGGGAGGTTGCGGCGCACCGACGACACCCCGCCGATCCGGTCCAGTTGGTGGACCCACCGGCGGGCGGCGTGCTTGCCCACGCCCCCAGCGCCGCACACGACCGCCATCCGGTCCTGAACGCTCGTGGCCAGAGCCTCCAGCTGTGCAGGATCGGCATCGATGAGCCGGCGGCGGGCTTCGATCTGCTCGGCGCTCTCGGAGATCAGCCTGTTCATGCCCTCCAGCACGCCGACGCGCTCGAGCAGGACCAGCACCGGCACGATCACGACGCCGAGTCCTGCCGCGGGGCCGGCGAAGGGGTCCACCCGCGTGATCGGAACGCCCCACCCGGTGCACAGTGACATCAGCTCGCCCCCGGAGGTGACCGCCACCATGTGCGCACCGCTGGCGCGAGCGACGCGGGCTGCGGCCACCGTCGGTCGGTCGTCGCCGGACTGCGACACCGCCACCACCAGCGAGGACTCCGAGAGCCAGGCGGGGCTGATGCCACCGGTGGCCAGGACCGGCTCGGAGCCCTGGAGCTGCGCGACCGACTCCACCACGTCGCCGGCCACCCCTCCCCCGCCCGCACCGATGATCACCACTTCGGAGATCTCGCCGGGCGCGGGCAGGCCTCCCACGTCCGCGGCGGCCACCGCCGCGTCGCGCACCTGGTCGGGCAGGTGTCGGAGCGCCTCGAACAGGTCGTCGGTGGCCATGGGGCGCTGTCTTGCTCAGCCTGCGCCGTCGCCGCCGGCCTCGAAGGTGGGACCGACTCCGTCGGCCTCCGCCTTGGCCAGCAGGCGTCCGTGCTCGGCGTCGTCCATCGAATCGGCCTCGTCCAGCAGCATCACGGGAATCCCGTCCTCCACCCTGTAGCGGAGACGCAGCCGGGGGTTGTACAAGATCTCTTCGTCGGAGAAGTACAGCAGCGGTCCCTTGTCGCTGGGGCAGGCGAGAATCTCCAGTAGGCGGGCATCGAGTGTCACGCGGCCACCTCCTCAGCAGTGGGCCCTCCCCAAAAGGTTACGGAGTGATCAGCGCGAGAACGTCGGCGACCCGGGCTCGGACTTCGGCCGGGTTACTGGACTCGACGTTCAGCCGCAGCAAGGGCTCCGTGTTCGACGGTCTCAGGTTGAACCACCAGTCGCCGCAATCGACGGTCAGGCCGTCGAGGCGGTCCTGCTCGCAGCCCGCGAACGCAGCCGCCACCCGCTCGATCATCGCGGCCTGGTCAACCACATCGCGGTTGATCTCGCCCGACGAGGCGTAGCGCTCCAGCGGCGCGCCCCAGTCGCTGAGGTTGCCGCCGTGCCGGCCGAGCGCCTCCAGCAGGACCAGCACCGCGATCATGGCGCTGTCGGCGCCGTAGTTGCCCCGGAAGTAGTAGTGGCCGGAATGCTCGCCTCCGAACAGCGCGCCGCTGGAGGCCATGGCCTGCTTCATGAACGAGTGCCCCACCCGCGTCCGCACCGTTCGGCCTCCTCGCTCCTCGACGACCTCAGGCAGGGCCCTGGAGCAGATCACGTTGTGCACGATCGTCGCACCGGGCTCGCGCTCGAGCATCACGGTCGCTATGAGCGAGGCGGTCAGAGAGCCCGAGAGCGGCCGGGACAGCTCGTCCACCACGAACACCCGGTCGGCATCGCCGTCGAAGGCCAGTCCGGCATCAGCCGCGACGGCTCTCACTCTGCGCTGGACATCCTGCAGGTTCTCGGGCCGGAGCGGGTCGGCCGGGTGGTTGGGGAATGTGCCGTCCAGCTCAGGATGGAGGTAGTCGACCTCGAAGGGCAGCTCCTCGAAGACCGCCGGAGCCACCAGGCCGCCCATGCCGTTGGCGGTGTCGACCGCCAGCCGCAGCGGCTGCAGCCCGCCGGAATCCACGAACGACAGGACATGTTCGACGTACCGGGCCAGGATGTCGTGCCCAGTGATAGTTCCTCCGGTGGCCGCCCGCGGCGACCCGGCGGAGGCGCGGGCCTTGATCGCCTCCAATCCCGTGCCGGTCCCGATGGGGGTCGCGCCCGGGCCGCAGAGCTTGATGCCGTTGTAGCCGACCGGGTTGTGTGAGGCGGTGAACATCGCGCCGGGGACGTCGAAGAGTCCGGACGCGAAGTACACCATCTCGGTAGCGCACATGCCGATGTCCATCACATCGACACCGGCCGCGGCCGCGCCCCGGCAGAAGGCCGCCGACAGCTCGGCACCGTCGGGGCGCATGTCACGGCCGACCACCACGCGGACCGCGCCCTGATCGCGCCCGTGACCTCCGAAGGCCACTCCGATAGCGAAGCACGCTTCGGCGTCGATCTCGGATCCCACGATCCCACGGATGTCGTAGGCCTTGAAGATGGCGTCGAGATCGGCCACCGCCATCTACCCGCCGGGATTGTTGGGGTAGCGGCCCAGCAGGGCCCGCGCTCGGATGCGGCACATGTCGAGCACCAGTTCCCAACCGTCGCTGACGACCCGGACCGAGGACGACTGCCGGTTGACAACCTCGACCGGCAACTCTCGCACATCCAGACCCAGGCGGTCGGAGAGCCAGAGGATCTCCACGTCCATCGAGAACCGGTCCATCACCGAAGCCCCGGCCAGCGACAGGGCAGCTTCCCGGGAGAAGGCCTTGATGCCGCACTGCGTGTCACGGCCAGGACTCAACCTCAGCAACCACCGGACCCCGGCCACGGTCCGGCTCCCGGCGCTGCGCAGCCAGGACGGGTCGGTCACGGCCACCGAGAGCGGATGGCGACGGTCGCCAACGACCACATCGGCGCCCCGCTCCACCTCTTCCAGCAGTTCGACGAGCTGGTTCGGCGCGTAGGCAAGGTCGGCATCCGTGAAGGCCACAACCTGTCCCGAAGCGGCCCGCATCCCGGCCCTTACCGCCTCGCCCTTGCCCCGGTTCACGCCGAGTTCAACCACTACGTCGGCATCGGCAGCTCGAGCAGCATCGGCGGTGCCGTCGTCGGAGCCGTCGTCGACCACCACGATCTCCGCGCCGCCGTCGGCCTTCACGCCGGCCAAAGCGGTGTGCAGCGCGGCGACCGTGTCGCCGATGCGGCCAGCCTCGCGGTAGGCCGGAACGATCACCGAGAACCTCACGGCCGGGCCGAGTCTCCGGCCGGCTCGGTCTCTCCCGACGTCTCGGTCGCACCGCTTCCGGCCTTCGGAGCCTTCCTGGAGCGCATCAGGAGCCACACGACCGCTGCCAGTCCCACCAGGGTGACGGCCATCGAGAACCACTCCACCGGGCTGCGGTCGTAGGTCAGGCGGACCTCGGTACTGGTCGGAACCACCACCATGAAGTTGGGCGTCGCCCGGTAGGGCCCATGCGCGCCCGACGCCGACCAGTTCGGGAAGTACGACGTCCGCACCAGCACCGGAGATCCCACCCGGTCCACCGAGAACGAGATCGAGTGGTCTTCGCGGACCACTGCGCCGACCGCGGCCGGCTCAACGCTCTCGACGGGTGCGACGTCAGGCAGGATGCCCGCCAACCGGCGCATCACCTCCTGCCGGCTCAGGTCGGCGCCGGAAAGGCTGTCGCCAGTCTCGCCCCGGACGTCGGGCAGGGTCATCCGGGGCCAGTCGGCAGGCCCGCCGGACACAAGCAGGGGGCCGCCTTGCCCGGTAGCGAGAAACGCGCCGACCGACGCCTCAAGCCACTCGTCGCTCGAGTCGTCGAGGTGGTCGACCACCACCGGCAGCGTGGACAGTCCTGTCACCGGGGCGCTGCCGGAGACCTCGAACACGACCCACGGGCCCAGCGTTGTCGAGCCGATCTCGACGAGGTCGGCCGAGGCCCGGGCCTGGCGCACCGCGTCAGAGGAGAACGCCATGTAGTAGCGAACCCCCATGAGCTTCATGTGCTCCACGCCGGCGGCGACATCGAGTCCCGAATAGGGCAGGTCCCGCTGGGCTCGCGACGGTGCGGCCGACAACTCCGACTGCATCAGGAAATGGTACGGGACGGTGGCCGAAGCCTCGAAGTAGAGGCCCTCCATCGACGCGATGCACCGGTCGGTCCAGTACGGCAGCAGCATCGGCGCCATGGGCGTTCCGTAGGACCCGAGCCGGCCGGCCTCGTATTCCCAGAGGGCAGGGCCGCAGCCGTACTCCTCGCCGATTCGCTCCATGGTCTCGACGAGATCCCAGTACTCCGAGCTGCCTCCGCCGTCGGCGGTCGGGCCTCTGTTCTCGTAACCCTTGAAGTTGTACTCGACCCAGTACGGCCCGAGGTTGGACTCGCTGGAACTGAACGGTCCCCACCGGTAGACGCCGTCGTCGCCGCGTTGTCCTCCGGGCAGGGACCGCAACGGCAGTCCCACCAGCACCACCACCGCGACAGCCGCCAGCACCACCGAACCGCCCGCGACCGCAGCGCCCGCCGACCTCCGGACCCGACCCGCCTCGACAGCCTCGGCAGCTTCGACGTCTTCGGCACCTTCGGCGGCACGGGCGGCACGGGCCGCCTGCCAGCGGTCGATGGCCGAGCGCGCCAGCCGGATCGCCTCGCCGAGGCCGAGGGCGGCAGTCAGGTAGACGGTGAGGTAGTAGAAGGGCAGGATCCGCACGTTCCACAGGCGCCCCTCGGGGAGCACCAGGAAGCCGGCGGCCACGAACGCCCCGGTCAGCGCCAAGGCCATGCCGAGCCGCCGGCGCCGGAAGAACAGCAGCACCGCGCCGGCCAGCGCCAGCACCACGAACAGCTGCAGCGGCGGATCGTTCGTCAGGAAGCTGTAGTCGAAGGAGCTGCGCGACCACAGCGAGGACAGGTAGCGGCGCTCCTTGCCCCAACCCATGTCGTTCAGCAGGCCCCGGTTCCACCAGAACGGCAGCACCCACCACGCGCTGAGCGCCGCGGCCAGCGCCCCGCTGGTGACGGTCCACACCAGCCGGCGTCGCCATTCGGCGGCCCGCCACGGCAGGACGAGCAGCAGAGCGGCCACCGCCGCCAGCGCGAAGAACGCAGGGAACAGGTGCATCAGCCCGGTGAGGGCCAGCAGCGCGCCGGCCAGGACCCGGTGCCGGTCGGTCTGCATGCCCCGGACGGCAACTCCGATGTAGAGGACCGCGCTGGCCAGGCCCAGCGAGTAAGCGAACTCGCCTGCCATCGTGGACATGAGATTCCCGCCGTAGATGTTGAAGGAGCGGTCGAACAGGAACAGCAACGTGGCCACGGAGGCCAGCGCCTGACCCTCGGCGCTGATCCCACCCAGGCGGGTCATCGCCCACACCGCCACGGGCAGTGCCACGACCCCCGCGATCGTCACCAGCTTCAGGGACACGCCGTACGGCATGGGGACCACAACGAGCGCCAGAACGGCCGCGGTCACCGACGCTGCAGCCCGCCAGCGGCGTCTGGATCGCAGGCCGTACCAGGCCCACCAGGCTGCGGCGGCCGGCAGCAGCAGGGCGGCAAGAGCGCGGTCGCCCACCGGATCGTCGACCAGCAGCTTGGCCGCAGCGGCTACCCCGGCGACGGCCAGTGCGATCGTCCAGCATTGACCGGCGGGCCGTGCTGCCCGCTGGGCGGCCACCAGCGCGGCCGCGCCGGCCGCAAGAGCCACCGCGAAGTGGGCGAAGACCGCCTCGTGAAGCCCGAGCCCCGCGTCGACGACCACCACGAGCAGCGAGGGGACCACCATGTAGAACGTGAAGGCGGGAAAGCCGGCGTACCAGTCGTGGGTCCACCCGGTGAGCCTCAGCTCGCCGATCAGGACGTCGCGCAGGTATGCCGGAGCCCAGACGTGGGCCCCGAGATCGCCTCCGGTGGGTGTGGTGTCCGTGAACCAGAGCCACGGCCTCAGGTTGACGACCAGGAACCCGACAACCGCTACGAGTACCGCCACACTGAGGGCAAGCCCCAGGCGGCGACCGCTCAACACAGGAACGTAGCGTACGCAGAGGGCGCGTCAGGCCAACAGCACGACGACAGTGGCCGCGTTGAAGGCGACGTGCGACCACAGGGCCGCGCCCAGACGTCCGGTGGCCAGCACCAGCAGAGCGTGCACCACCCCGATCACCAGCAGCGCCGGGAACTGCACCACCTGGAAGTGAACTACCGCGAACGCCAGCGAGGAGATCACCACCGCACGAACCGGTCCGAACCGATCGCGCAGCGCTCCCTGCAGCAGACCCCGGAAGAACACCTCCTCCGTGAGCGGAGCCGCGATCACCGTCATGAACACCAGCACCGCGACCTCCGGAGCCGCCTCGGCCATCTCGGTCAGCTCCCGGGCCGGACCCTCCACGTCGAGGTCCTCGAAGACCTCGAGGATCGGGAGATAGAGCAGCGGAAGCAGCACGAACTGCATCAGCAGGCCGGCGGCGATGCCCACGGGCACATCGGCAGGCCGCATTCGCCACCCCATCTGCTCCTTCCAGCGCAGACCGCGCGTCCGGGCCAGCAGCGGCGTGCCCAGCAGACCGATCCACAGGGGAACCTGCAACAGGAGCAGCGGACCCAGCGTCAACTCCGAGGACCCGTCCTCACCGCCAAGGTCCAACCCGAACAGGGCCACAACGACGACCACGCCGGCCAGGCTCCCCAGGAACCCCGCCGTCCATCCGACCACCGCCCACTTCAGCCGGGTCGTGGCCGGCATCATCGTCGGCATGTGGCCCTCCGGCATCGGTAGTCAGTCCTCGACCGGGCAGAAGTCCGCGTTGTACCTGGACCTCGACAACCGGTTCAACTCCTCGAGCACGCGGGCTCCCGAATGCCAGCAGTCGGTGCAGTTGCGCTCGGCGTAGGCCGATATGAGCTCGCACCTTATGGCCTGACCCCGCTCCGACCGGTCGAAGTCGACGCTGGCCGTGGATATGAGGTTGACGGCGCTGCCGTCAGATCCGGTGCGTCGCCAGATCGAGAACTTGTCGTTGGCCATGAACGCATTCATCGACATGACCAGCACCGCAGCCGCCACTGCGGCGGCCAGCCACGCTCTTCCGGCATGCTGGTTCTGAGTCCCGCGGCCGACGTACGACAGCGCGATGACGGCGAGACCGTAGAAGACGAGAGCCCACGAGATCTGCACCAGCAGCGAATCACGCCACTGGTCCAGTCCGAAGCCGCGGTCATGCCATCCCTGCAGACCCTCCGAGAGGCTGACCATCAGAGTCGACGCCAGGGCCAGAATGCTCCCGAATCCACACAGCGCCGCACCGAACCTGCGCAGGTCCCCGGCACCAAGGCGATCAGCGGACTCGGACGCCCGCGACACTCGGATCGCAGCCGTGACGGCGAAGTACCCCAGCGACAGGACGACAAGGATCAGCCAGACATTGGTCACGAAGTCGATCGGGTCGCGAGCCGAGGACAGATTGTCGTAGTCGCCGGCCAGCGTCGACGACAGCGTCTGGAACTGCAGCCCGGCCACCGCCCGACCGAGCCATTGCTCGACCGACAGAGTCGACAGAACGGCCGAAGAGCCCTCGTAGCATTCGCCCCGGGAGCACTCCGCCGCGATCGCCAGCCGGCTGGGCACGAACATCGCCAGGAAACCGGCCGACAACGCTACGAAGCGGGAGAAGGCCGAGCTCCGGACCAGTTCTCGTCCAGGTTGGCGCGACAGCCACCCGCGAACCGCGATGGTGAGCAGGCACACGACGGGAACGAGGTAGAGAAGCTCCGACGTCATGGCACTGACCATTCCCAGTACGGCGCACAAGGCGGCGGATCGGATCCCCATGCCCCGCCGGGTCATGGCCGTGCCCGAGCAGACATACAGCGGGACCAACAACAGATAGATCGCAACCGACACGAAGAAGAACGGGAAGAACGACACAGGGTGCAATGCACCGGAGACAACGAACGTCGACGCCACCATCAACGGAAAGCCGGCCAGTACCGGGGGCAGAGGTGCAGACGAGTCGAGCAGCCGGCGTCTCACCGTCGCCGCGCCCGGCATGGACGTGGATCTCGCTGAGTCGTACAACGCAACGACGAAACACGTCGCAGCCACCGCCAGAGCCGACACCATGATTAGGCGGACGACTCCCTGAATCACATGAGGTGCTACCCCGGTTCCCGCAGCAATCTCGAAGATGGAGGTCTGCTCCATGTATATGACGAACCGGCCCAGCGGACGGAAGTTCCCGTGCCTGAGGAATTCACCTATCTCAACAAGGTTCTGATTCGCGATCGCGAACGGATCCGCTCCGAACGCGCCGGTCAGCCAATACATCATGATTCGCTGATCGCTGTGGAACGTCAGCCCCAGCAACGGGGCCATGATCAGTGCCGACGGTCCGGCGACATGCAGGAGGGGCTTCCTCAGAATGCTCCGCTGCAGTCGCATCGTCGCCGAGGCTACATCCAGGCCGCATGTGACTAGCCTGCACACCGTGGCCGACAGCACGCCGCCGCGATCCCGGTGGCTCTGGCCCGCTGCGGCCGCGCCGGCGCTGATCGTCACAGCCCCGCTGCTTGGCTTCTCCCTTCAGGGGGACGAACGCCAGCGAGCCTACGAAGCCGCCCGATTGTACGGATCCAACCCCCTCGAGGCGGCGCGCGGGGTCTACACCGACATCGGTGTGTTCCTCGACCACGGCAACTTCCGGCCGATCGGCCGGTTCACCGAAGCGATCGAGCGGTCCTTCACGGTTGAAGCGGCCGAGGCGACCGGCCTGACGCTCAGCGCCGTGCAGGGCGTGCTGCGGGTGCTGGCCGTCGCGGTGCTGGCGGTGGTGGCGACGCGGGTCGCGGCCGCGCTCGCTCCCCGCCTTGCCTCGCCGGCTACCGCCCGACTCCATCCGGCCACGGCCCTATTCCCGCTGATATTCGCCGCAACCCTCGTCGCCGCAGGACCGGCCGGGTCGCTGACGAAATACTCGTTCCGGATAGTCGGCTGGATGATCCTCATCCTGGTGTTGGCTCTGGCCGTGGCCCGCGACCGCGACCTTCAGCCCCGACCGGTGTCTTGGCGCGAACTGGCGTTGATGGCGTTGCTGGGCCTCGCGTCATCGATGACCTACGACCTCGTCTATGTGGCGCCACCACTGGCGGCCGCGTTCATGCTGGCCCGCAACACAGCCAACGGCCACCCGTTCAAAAATGTGCTGCGCACCGCGGCGCTGCGCCGCTGGGCCGCGTTCAGCGCAGGATTCCTCGCCGCGTTCGTTCCCATCCGGCTGATCATCGCCGACCGGTGCAGCCAGAACGACTGCTACGCCGCCTCGGAGATCGAAGTGTCCGGCGAAATGGTCCAGATGGCGGCCGGAAGGGCGCTGAGCGGCGCGCCTCCAGCCGGATGGCACCACGTGTCGGAACTGGTGCGCTACGCCGACCTTCGCACCCCGCCGTGGCCGTCCATACCGCCCGGTGTGGATCCGGGCGCCGTCCGCGCCGACGAGGTGACCTACGGTCTGTCGGACTTCGCGGCCAATTCGCTGATCGCGGTGCTGCTGGCCGCGACAGTTCTCGTGACGGTCCGGAGCGCGAGGAGCGCCGCACGGCTAGCCGATGCGGAGCCGGAGTCCACCGGCTCCTTGAGACCCGCTGCAAGCCTCGGCGCGTTCGGAGCCGCGGCGGCCCTGTTGGGAGCGCTACTGGTGAGCCCGTCCGCCTGGCTTCGATGGTGGGAGCCACAGATCGGAGAGTCATGGCGCGAGTCGGTGCTGGTCCAGACAGGCTGGTCGTTCATGATCGCGTCGGTCGTCGCCGCCGTCGGCGCGTCAGCCACCCGCGTCTATCGGTCGGACGCCGTGGCCGCCGGCCGTTCCTCGCCGCGGTCCGGCAGCCGGATTCGACGCCTGACGTGGAGAACAGCCGCGGCGATCGTGGGGATCGGCGTGGCTCTCACCCTGTTGGCCAACGCCCGGATGGCCCACATCGACCGCGCGACACCGGTGTCGACCCTTGTCAACGAGATTTCGGCGGCCGCCTTGAGCATTGACCCCACCGAGCGGGGCAACGCTCACCGCTGCAGCCTGATCGACGCATACACGCAGATATTTGGGGATTACATACCTAACTTGATCGTGGGGCCGGGGACTTCTGGTAGGGGTTTGCCCCGGCCCCACAGTTCTTCTTTTCCTAGGAATTGACAGCTTAACGTCCGGTGTGACGATAGGGCGGTTTTTGAACTAAAAGCTCTCGACTTGAAGTCCAGGGTTAGACGTGGTAGAATGGGCTATGAGTACCCCAGACAACCGCGATCCTGATATATTCCAGTTCAATAGATTATTCCCTGACGAGGCTTCAGCCGAATTGTGGTTCGTTCGCCAACGGTGGCCGCAAGGCATCAAATGTCCGTTGTGCGGCATGTCAGATGTGTATGAGACCCCTGACCGCAAGCCGCAGCCCTACCGCTGTCGGGGGTGCGGCAGCTACTTCTCCGTCCGCACCGGGACCGTCATGGGGAACAGCCGACTCCCCTTGCTCAAATGGATCTTCGCAATGTACTTCCTCCTGGCGAACCCCAAGAGCATCTCAAGCATCCAGCTAGCTGAGCGTCTGGGAGTCACCCAGAAGACGGCCTGGTACCTCGCCCACCGCATCCGAGAGGTCTGGAAGGAGGACGAACCTGAGATCTTTGAAGGTCCGGTTGAGGTCGATGAGACCTACGTAGGGGGTCTAGAGCGAAATAAGCACAAGGGGGACAAGCTCGGGATTGATCGGCACTGGGAGGGCAAGACTCCGGTAATCGGAATGAAGGATCGCGAGACAGGTCGAATATCAGCGGTAGTTCTCGACTACGCGACTAGCTACGAGGCAACCGAATTCATCTCACCACGAGTCGGCGAAGGAACCCCGGTCTACACAGACGACTCAAGCATCTATCGGCACATCCCTAATCGAAGTTCAGTCGCCCACAGTCGCGGCCAGTACAGGGACGGGGACTGCTCCACGAACGGGATCGAGTCCTTCTGGTCGATGGTCAAGCGCGCCCACAAAGGCACATTCCACTCGATATCGCCCAAACATCTACAGCGGTACGTGGACGAGCTTGCGGTCAAGCAGGGGGCGCGTTACCAGACCCTTATGAGGCGCATGGAAGATACGGCCAGGGACATGGTGGGGTGCTCCCTACCGTACGACCAACTCATCGCCGACTAGACAGTCCGTTTGGATCTCATACCCGTCTGGTGTACCCTGGAGTATGGGAGATCCCAAAACCGATACCACGAAGGAACCCGAAGGCGATCTGATACCGGTCCTGATACCTGTCTCGCAGAGCAGGATCGAGGAGCTAGCTAGGGGGCTTCTCACCGCTGAGCGGTGCGAGCTGGATGACCTCCTTGAGGAGGCCATCAACGAGGACCCCAACCTCGATTAGATCGTGGGTGGGGCTAGGTCGCCAGTACTTCAGGTTTACCGGCCGGACGTATCCGGAGGGGTAGGGGAACCTGAAGGGGCGCCTAACCCCACCCGCACAATATCGTAGGTGGGGCTGGCCCAGGCACTGCCGTTTCCTGACGCGACGGTGTGACGCGCAGATGGGCTGGCCTCACCTACGTCGTTTCTGGTAGCCCGGAGGCGGCCAACCATCGCCCACCCATTCCGGGAGGGCCGGAGAAGCAACGACGGTTGAACCGCCCCACGGGCACTGTGGTACCATAGACGTACCGTTCCAACAGGGCTAGCCGTAGCCCGATCAGCAATCCGACTCAAACGAGCTGGGTGCCGTCATGGCTCCCCTCGGGTCGGATTGCGCACGTGTTGGAACGGTATCGACACCTAGCCCGTTCCGAGGGGAGCCACCATGATGCCCAACTTCCGCGTGTGGTGGGGGTTACGTCAGGACAGGCGCGCCGAAAGGCTCGATCGGTCACACGCCACCTACCAGCGTTACAAAGAGGGCGAGGAACCCACCAAACCTCTGAGCCTCGCCCAGGAAAGAAACTTCTACCTACGATCCATCCGGATTGCGGTGTGGATCATGTGCTGGCTGTTCATTCTCGATTTTGTAGCGGACTTCATGAACCTGTCACTGCTACCACAGGCGTTTTGACGGACTAAGTCCGATTTGCAGGAAGTTCAAGGTCACTACATAGTCCCCAGATATTTCCGGACCCGGACTGGTGGCAGGGAGGCCCGAACCACCGGGCGGCCCTCGACGAGTTCATGCTCGACCGTCACGGCCGGCCGTTCTGCGACCCGACACTCCTTACTCACCCCAGCCAATAGGCAGGTAGCCTGAGCGTCGTGGCAGACAGCACGCCGCCGCCTCCTCCCCCGCCCATGCAGGACGGCAAGGGGTCTCGGTCGCCGTTGCGGCCGTCGCCGGAGTCGCAACGTCGCTCGCGCCTGGTGGTTTGGCTGATGATCGGCGCCGTCGTCGCCGTCTTCATGGCCACCACCATGCTCCCTGATGACTCCGGGGACGGGATCTCCTATCCGGACTTCCTGGATCGGGTCACCGACGGCAGCATCGTCCAGGGCACCTACAACAACAACAGCGGGAGCATCAAGGCGACGGCCGTCGACGGCACCGAGTACTCATCCAACGGACCGCTGCCGCTGCCCGATGCCGACACTGCGCTGATCAACGAGCATGTCCCGGAGTTCCGCTACGAGACTCCCCAGACCAACTTCTTCCTGTCAATTATTCCACTGCTGCTGCCCATCGGCCTGCTCATCCTGTTCTTCTGGTGGATGCAGCGCCGGGCGCAGGGACAGATGGGCAGCATCATGTCGATAGGGCGGAGCCGCGCCAAGACCTACACCACCGAGCGACCCGGCACGACCTTCGACGATGTGGCCGGCTACGAGGGCGTCAAGCAGGAGATCACCGAGATCGTCGACTTCCTCAAGACGCCGGAGCGCTTCGCGGAGATAGGCGCCCGGGTGCCCAAGGGCGTGCTGCTGGTGGGCCCGCCGGGCACGGGGAAGACCCTGATCGCCAAGGCAGTGGCGGGCGAGGCCGGCGTTCCGTTCCTCTCGGTGACGGGATCGGACTTCATGGAGATGTTCGTGGGGGTGGGGGCCAGCCGGGTCCGCGACCTGTTCCAGTCGGCCCGGAAGATGGGCAAGGCGATCATCTTCATCGACGAGGTCGACTCGATCGGCCGCAAGCGCGGCGCGGGCCTCGGCGGAGGCCACGACGAGCGCGAGCAGACCCTCAACCAGATGCTCTCGGAGATGGACGGTTTCGAGGGCTCCGAGGGCATCGTCATGATGGCCGCGACCAACCGGCCAGACATCCTCGACCCCGCGCTGCTGCGTCCTGGACGCTTCGACCGCCAAGTAGTCGTGCCGCTGCCGGAGCTGTCGGACCGGTTCGCGATCCTCGAGGTCCATATAAAGGGCAAGCGCACAGCGGAGGACCTCGACCTGAACGTGGTGGCCCGGGGCACGCCGGGCATGAGCGGCGCCGATCTGGCCAACCTGATCAACGAGGCGGCTCTGTACGCAGTGCGCGAGGGCTACGAGGAGATCGCAGCCCGGCATGTGGAGCTGGCCCGGGACCGGGTGATCATGGGCCAGAAGCGCGAATCGCTGGCCCTCACCGACGACGAGAAGGAGGCCATCGCCTATCACGAGGCGGGCCACGCCGTGTGCGCGGCCGTGCTCCCGACGGCCGACCCGCTCCACAAGGTGACGATCATCCCCAGCGGAATGGCGCTGGGGGTCACCATGCAGCTGCCTGAGGAGGATCGCCACATCTACCGGGCCGACTACATCCTGGACCGTCTCGTAGTGATGTTCGGTGGCCGCATCGCAGAGGAGCTCGTGTTCGGTATCAGCAGCACGGGAGCAGCCGACGACCTGATGCGGGCAACTGCGCTGGCCCGATCCATGGTCCGCGAATGGGGCATGTCCAGAGAGATCGGCCCCATGGCCTGGGGATCGCAGAACCAGGTGTTCCTGGGCGAGGATCTAGTGCAGACCCGCGACTACAGCGACGAGACGGCCCGGGTGATCGACGAGGAAACCGAACGCATCCTGCGGGAACAGCAGGACCGGTGCCGCCAGACCCTCACCGAGTACCGCCACGGGCTCGACCTAGTGGCCCGGGCCTTGCTCGAGCATGAGACCATCAGCGGTGAAGAAGTAGAGCGCCTCATTGCCGTGTCTCGCGGCGGCTCTCCGTCGGGCGACGCCACCGAGAGCGCGCCCAGCACCGGCGCGGAGCCCGACGCCGATCCCCCACCGGCGGCCGGCAACGGCTCGGGCGCTCAGGCCGACGTGCCCACCCCCGCCGCCTGATCAACGACACTCAGCGGGAGTCAGCGAATCCCGGCGATCGGTACCGGTTGGTCCACGACCACCCCCAGCGATGCCGACCGGGAGGTGAGCCCGACGACCTCGCGGCCGACGACCACCGGCGCCGACGAGTCGACCTCCACCACGAAATTGCCCGAGCCGAGCCCGGACAGGGGTAGCCTCAGGCTGCGGAGAGGCCCGATCTCGATGGAGCGGACCAGGCTGCCGTCGACGCTGACGTCGGCCTGCGCGATTCCCGCAGCCGACGGGTTGACGATCACCAGCGACCCCGTGTCCGTGCCCAGCCCGGCGGCGCCGTCGGCGTCGCGCACCTCAGCGGGCACCAACCAGCGACGAGCAACCCCATCGGCGCCGATCGTCGCCGTTGATCCGGCCACGGCAGCGCCGGCCCCGTCGGTGTCGGCCGGACTATCGGAATCAGCAAAGGCAGACGTGACACTGGTGATCGACGCCGCCACCGGCACCGGCGTCAGGGAGCGAACGGCCAGGCTGAAGTGGCCGATGCCTTCCAGCCGCCCCTGCCGCGACAGATCGATGAGAGCGGTCCGGCCCGGCCGGACCGTGATCTCGATGGGACCTACGTCGAGTTGCGGATCCTCGGGAAGGATCTCTACGTCGACCTCGGCGGTGTCGGTGGACGACGGGTTGGACACCGCGACGACATCACGGCGGTCAGGCCCGACTGCGGCAACCGGAAGGTGCCAGAGATCCGCCGCACCGGGAACTGCCGGCGCGGTCCGGATACCGCGGCCGGCGATGAGGCCGTCTGCGATCTGTATCCACGACGCCGCCACCCGGCCGGACACGACGTCGATGAAGGCTGCGACAGTGGACGCCACGGTCACTTCGGATGTGATGTCCACCGCCGCGACCCGCTGGGCGGGCACGACAAGCCCGTCAATCGAGTCCCGGCCCACATCGGCCACCAGTTCGATGTCGACCACCGCGACGTCTGGGAACGGGTTGAGCAGCATCACGACGAAGCGCTCTTTCTCCACCGCCGAGCGGGTCGCGCCGTTGGAGACGATCCAGCTCTCGGCCGTTCGGGTGAGGCAAAGTGAGCGGCCCACTCCCTGGGCGGCCGTGAGGAGCTGTTCCACGACCACGTCGGCCCCCGTCGTCTCGACCATCACTCCCACCCATTCGGCGTCGGGCACTGCCTCGGACGGCTGGAGAAGCACCCGGCCGCGGGCTTCGATGTTCATCTCAAGGGTCGACAGGTCCTGCGGTGCGGACCCGCCTGGCAGCACCGACACGGTGACAGTTCGCGGCTCATCGGATCGGTTCACCATCTGGACCGTCAGCTCCGCGATGCCCTCGAGACGGCTGCCGCCCGGACAGAACCATGTGTTGACGACGCCTGTCGGCGCAACGAGGGCCGATTCGTACTGATCAGCCCGGCTTGACACGGCGCGATCACCGATGTCGACCAGTACGCCGGCCAGCAACAGGCCGCCTATCGCGAGGATGGCCAGGACTCGCATCGAGCGCATCAGGACCGGTCCATCCGCCGCCGCAGCCACACCAGCACCAGCACGACGGGCGCGGCCGCGCCGACCAGCTGACCGCCGTGACGCCACCACGGTGCCGAGTAGGAGAGCTGCACCTCCCCCGCCCCCGCCGGCTGATACGCCCTCGCCCACGACAGCGCCTCCCGCCGGGGCGCGGGCTCACCGTCCACCGTCAACTCCCAGCCCGGTCGCGGGGTGTGGCTGATGAGGATCTCGGCGCTGTCGGGAATCCTTGCGGTCCAGGGCGGGCCGTCGCCCGAGAACATCGGCGAGCCGGTGGTCAACGGGCGGACCTCGAGATCCGTGAA
Source organism: Acidimicrobiaceae bacterium (assembly GCA_009835735.1). GTDB lineage: Bacteria > Actinomycetota > Acidimicrobiia > Acidimicrobiales > Aldehydirespiratoraceae > Aldehydirespirator. The sequence goes on along the minus strand of VXWX01000084.1, from coordinate 53,607 downwards.
GTCCTGTATGTCCTCGTCGAATCCCGGCGCGTAGAGGGCCCGCATCGGCACCCACGCCGTGTTCACGAACATGTCGACCGCGCTGTTGGTGGCTTCCACCAACTCGAGATCGAGCTGATCACGCATCGCGGCGATCAGGTCGGGAGGCACCGGCCGGGAGTCGTCCTCGGAGACGAACGGCGCCGGCGCAAGCCGGTGCAGCAGCACCACGTAGCGCACGCCCAGGCCGGCCAGGAGGCGCCCGCCCCGCGCCGTGCGCCCCTGTTCGATCTCTTCGATCACCACCGAGAAGAGATCGGCCCGACCCCGATCAAGCGGGATGGCGCGATCGAGGAGTGTCACGGAGTCGCCGACGGTGGCCGCCCAGGCGACGCCCGGAGCCAGGCTGTGCCCTTCGACGGCCAGAAACTCGGGTGCACCGATCCACAGCACGCGGTAGGCCCCCTCCAGGACTGGGGGCTCGAAGCGCAGAGCCGAGTGGTGATCGCTGGCGACCAGGCGCCATCGCCCGTCCTCCAGCGAGCCGATGCTGCCCACCGCCAGCAGCAGCGACGCAGCCACCGTCACCGGCACGAGGGCCTGCCGCCAGCCGAAGTGGCTGAAGCGCAGGTCGTGCTCGATGGACAGCACGGCCATGCCGCACAGCCCGGCTACCGCCACCGCGGCCGGGGCCAGCAGGAGATGCAGATCGGGAAGCCCGACCGGCAGCACTCCCCGCTGCGCGGCGAGGGCGACGGCCCAGGCGACAATGGCCACCATCCAGAGGCGCACAGACTGCTCCAAGCGCCACCCCCTCCCGAGCAGCAGCGGCACAGCCATCGGAAGCGCGAACAGCCAGACGATCCATCCGGGATCGCTCGCCCCGACCTCGAAGCTCAGGATCTCGACGAACGAGACCACGCCGGCAGACCCGTCGCGCCCGTCGGCCAAGAATCCCCAGTCCGGCCCTGAGGCCAGCAGGTCCACCACGGTCGGGAAGGCCAGGAAGGCAGCCACCGGAACGGCCAGCGCGGTGGCGACCACCAGGCGGGGGACACCTTCGGGTCGGCCCGCGAGAAGGCTGCCCGCCACCAGGCCGGCCGCCAGCAGCACCACGAGTCCCGCTGCGGCCGGGACGATCAGCGCGGCGGCGCCTGCAGCCACTCCCAGCGACACGTACACCTCGACGCGGCTCCGGAATCCCTGGGGCCCCTGACGGAACGGCGCGGCTCGCGAGGCCCGCAGCAACTCCCGCAGCATCCATGGAGCGGCCGCGTAGCCGACAAGACCGGACAACGACCCACTCGCCACCGACGCCGGCGCGAGGGGAACCAGAAGGTAGGCGAACAGCGTGCTCGCCTGCGCCCGGCGTGAGCCGGTTGCGGACATCAGGCGGTAGGACCCGACCAAGCCGACAACGATCAGCGCGATGACGGACAGGGTGCGAACAAGGGCCATGCTGCCGAGGACCCAGCCGAGCACGCCGAGGTACATGAGAATCCCCAGGTTCGAGGACGGCGCGCCGGCATTGCGTTCACTCCACCCACCCCACCACGACCTGAGCATGTCGGAGGCGTCTTCCCCGAATGCGGCGAAGTCCCCGACCGCGGGGACGCCTGAGGACAGGAGCCGGCGCGATCCGAACAGCACGACTGCAAGGACAACGATCCACGCGATCCACGCCAGCCGGTTGGTGCCGGTCCGCAGTCCTCCGAAGACTCCCCTGCCGGCAGCGCTGAGCAGCCCGGACGACTCCGCGCCGGATTGCCTTCTCAGGAAGGACAGAAGGCGGACGCTCCCGAAGTACTGAAGCGCGGTCACGTCGGCTTGGCGCACCCGGCGAACCAGGGCGTTGGCCTGGCGACGCTGCGACACGATGTCGAGTCGGGAGATGTTCCAGACCCACGCCGAGATCACGTCTCGCACCCGGCCGAGCCGGGCCGTGAAGGTGGCCAGCAAGACCTCGAAGACCGCCATCATCAAGGCAACCGGCAAGAACACGGTGAGAGAGATGCGGCCGTGGTTGACCAGCATCGCCCGCAGCGCGTGACGGGTCTCGGTGAGCCTCGTGTCGTCGACGCCCGTGCGGGACACGAGCCCTTCCCGGTGGCGGGCCACCGCGCCTCCGACGAACATCACCCGCGCCCCAGCCATCTGGGCCCGCCAGCACAGATCTACGTCCTCGCCCCGGAAGGTCATGCCCCCGTCGAACCCTCCCAGGCGCACGAACAACTCGCGGCGGACCAGCAGCACCGCCGAGGGAAGTGCGAACACGTCGCTCACACCGTCCTGCTGCTCCTGATCGAGTTCGTCCGCGCCAACCCGCTCCGCGGGCACGCCGAAGCGGTCGACGTCGTAGCCGGCGTGCTGGATGATCTCGGGTCGGTCCCATTCGACGAGCTTGGGACCGACGATCCCCGCGTTGCTTCTAAGCGCCTCGGCCACCAGCACCGTGACTGCGTCGGGCGCCAAGGCCACGTCATCGTGGCACACCAGCAGGAAGTCAGCCTCGATCCCTGCATCGAGCACAACGTTGGCCGCTTGGGAGAACCCGTTGGTCCCGGCACCGTCGACGACGGCGGCCTCGGGAATGACCTCCGAGACCCGCGCGCCGATCCCGGAGGAGGCCGCGTCGACTACGACCGTGCTCAGGGACTCGTAGTCCTGCAACGACAGCGATTCGAGTGTCTCGACGAACCAATCGCCGGGCTCGTGGGCAACCACGACAGCCAGCACCGTCGGCTGCTGCTGGACGATGCCGTTCGCGCCCACCGCGGGCGCCGCGCTGTCGACGGGAGATGCGATCAACCGAGGCTAACGGCCGCCCCTTCTACGGGGTGCCACCCTCACGGGGTGGCTGTCTTCGAGGCCTGCCGCTCCTGTTCGCTCCGCTCACGGGCCGCTAGGCCCAGGCCTCCAGCAGCTCGGCTGACGTCACAACCGTGGCGACCATCGCCAGGCTGTGCTCGATTACGGCTTCCTCGTATTCCGCGGGGACGCCGGCCACGGCGTCGCGCACCAGCACTACCTGGTAGCCGAGGTCGACAGCGCTGAGGCACAGGCCGGTGATCCCCACATTCACCGACACGCCGGTGGCCACCACCGTGGTCACGCCCAGGTTGCGCAGGGTCTGATCGAGGGAGGTGGCCGTGAAGGGCGTCAGGCCGTGCCCGCGCACTGCGAGCAGGTCGCGGGGATCCTCGCCGAGCTGGGGCACGAGTCGCGCCCCGTCGCTTCCGGCAAGGGTTGGAGCGATCCCCTGCTCCCGGCGCAGCCTGTCGGCCAAACCCAGGATCCGGCAGTTGACCGCGGTGCCCGCCCCGTCGGAACGGGTGTGTACGACGCAGTGGACGACCCTCGCCCCCACAGCACGGGCCGCGTCGCACACCGCAGCCGCGGCGCGCACCGTCCCGGCGGCCGACACCCGCTCGACGAGGGCCTTCATCATGGCGTCCGGACCCACGACGCCCCTCTGCAACTCCATGGTCAGCACCGCCGTCGAGGCCGGATCGACCAGCGCCGCCAGCCCCTCCAGCTCCCGGCGTGATGCCGTCGTCATTCGGTCACCGTCGTCATGCGATCAAGTGTGGCACGCCCCGAGCACGTAGTGTGCGCGGTGATGCGCGGCCCAGGCACCATCCGGTAGGCGCCGGTGCGGGCCCTGGTCACCGGTGCCACAGGCTTCGTGGGTCGCCACCTAGTGGCGCATTTGGCCGCGGCCGGCGACGAGGTGGCCATCAGTGAAGCAGAGATCACCGAGCCCGACGCTCTGGAGGCCGATTTCGAGGGCAGCCGCCCCGACGCGGTGTACCACCTGGCCGCGCAGGCCGACGTGCAGGCGAGCTTCACCGATCCGGCCGCAACCCTCCGGGTCAATGTGGAGGGAACGTTCAACGTCCTCGCCGCAGCCAGACGGGCTGGTGCAGGCCGGGTGGTGGTCATCAGCAGCGCCGACGTCTACGGGAGGGTCGAGCCGGAGAGCCTTCCCGTCGATGAGTCCTGCGCCATGTTGCCGGTGACTCCCTACGGTGCCAGCAAGGCCGCGGCCGAGATGGTGTGCCTTCAGGCCGGCCTGGGCCGCGGCCTCGACGTCATCCGGGCCAGGGCCTTCAACCATCTCGGTCCCGGCCAGAGCGACCGGTTCGTGGCCGCCGCGCTGGCGTCGCGGGTCGCGGCCAACGAGCGCAACGGCTCGGAAGTAGTGCGGGTCGGGAACCTGGAGGCCAGACGCGACTTCACCGACGTGCGTGACGTGGTTCGGGCCTACCGGCTGCTGGCCACCGGTGGCCAGGCGGGCGAGGCCTACAACGTGTGCAGCGGTGCCGCCCGCGCCATCTCCGAGCTGGCGGAGGCCTTGCTCTCCAGGGCCCAGCACTCGATGCGCCTCGAGACGGACGGTGAACTGCTGCGCCCTGTGGACGTGGCCGAGGTCTCCGGCGATGCATCGAAATTGCACAGCGCCACCGGCTGGCGTCCCGAGGTGCCGCTCGAGCGGACGCTCGACGACCTACTCGACTACTGGCGGTGCAGGACGGCGGATCCGTCGGGCGTGTCCGGCGGAAGTGCCGCCGCCGAGTCGGAACTGCCGAGTTGGGGCGATAGCCAGTAGCGCCATGGCCAGACGCGCCCTGATCACCGGCATCACCGGCCAGGACGGCTCGTACCTCGCCGAGCTGCTGCTCGGCAAGGGCTACGAGGTGATCGGCATGGTGCGCCGGTCCAGCATCGTCAACTACGAGCGCATCGCCCACATCCAGGACCGGATCCGCATCGTGACCGGCGACCTGCTCGACCAGGTCTCCATGATCGAGATCCTGCGGACCTACCGGCCCGACGAGGTGTACAACCTGGCCGCGCAGTCCTTCGTGCAGACCTCCTTCAGCCAGCCGGTACTGACCGGTGAGACCACGGCGCTGGGGGTTACCCGGATCCTCGACGCCATCCGGCTCGTGGACGGCGACATCCGCTTCTACCAGGCCAGCTCATCGGAGATGTTCGGGAAGGTGCGGGAGGTTCCCCAGAACGAGAAGACGCCCTTCCATCCCCGCAGCCCCTACGGGGTGGCCAAGGTCTACGGTCACTGGCTCACGGTCAACTACCGGGAGTCCTACGGGCTGCATGCGACCTCCGGGATCCTCTTCAATCATGAGAGCCCGCGCCGGGGCATGGAGTTCGTGACCCGCAAGATCACCCACGCCGCGGCTCGGATCAAACTTGGCCTCGCCGACGAGCTGCGCCTCGGCAACCTCGACTCGCAGAGAGACTGGGGCTACGCCGCGGACTACGTCGAGGCAATGTGGCAGATGCTGCAACAGGACGAGCCCGACGACTACGTGATCTGCACGGGCAAGACTCATTCGGTGAGAACGCTGTGCGAACTCGCCTTCGAATACGTGGGTCTCGACTATCGCGACCACGTCGTCACCGACGAGCGGTTCATGCGCCCGGCGGAGGTCGACCTGCTGGTGGGCGACTCATCCAAGGCGTCGGCCGCCTTCGGGTGGCGCCCGAAGACATCGTTCGCGGAGCTGGTCAGGCTGATGGTCGACGGCGACCTGGCGCTGCTCCAGAGCCGTCCGGACACCGGCGGCGGAGCCGGGAGCAAGACGGGCCGGTGATAACGGTCCTCGCCGGCGGGGTGGGCGCGGCTCGCTACCTGACCGGCCAACTGCTGGTGACGCCGGCCACCGAGGTGACGGCGATCGTGAACGTCGCCGACGATGTCGAGCTGCACGGGCTGCACGTCAGTCCCGACATCGACACCGTCATCTACACCCTGTCGGGGGTCATCGACCGCGACCGGGGCTGGGGCCTGGCCGACGAGACGTGGAATGCATTGGGCGAGTTGAGGGCGCTGGGACTCGACGCCTGGTTCAACCTCGGCGACCGTGACATCGGCAACCATCTGTTCCGCACCACCCTGCTGCGCGAGGGGCTGAGCTTCAGCGAGGTGACTGCCCGTCTGGCTTCGGCCCGCGGACTGGGCTGCCGCGTGCTGCCGGTGAGCGACCAGCGGATCGAGACCCGGGTGACGCTGGCCTCAGGCAACGAGATCGGCTTCCAGGAGTACTTCGTCCGCCTCGCTCACGACGTGCCCATTTCCGGGGTGCGGTTCGCCGGAGTGGACGACGCCCGTCCCGCCCCCGGGGTGCTGGAGGCCATCTCGGCTGCTGATGTCGTGGTTATCGCGCCGTCCAACCCGGTCGTGTCGATCGGTCCGGTGCTGGCCGTGCGAGGCGTTGCCGAGGCCCTTGTCGCCCGCCGGGAGCGCAACGTGGCCGTGTCGCCCATAGTGGCGGGCGCGGCCCGCAAGGGACCGGCCGATCGAATGCTCCGCGAGTTGGGCGAGGAGTCGAGCGTGGTGGGGGTGGCCCGGCGCTACCGGGATGTGGTCGGCACCCTGGTGATCGACGAGGCCGACGCCGCGCTGGCCCCTGCGGTGGCCGACGTCGGGGTCCGGGCTGTGGTCGCCCCGACGATCATGTCCTCACCTGAGGCCGCGGCCGAACTGGCCCGCCGCACGATCGCCGCGGTGGCAGCGTGACGCTGGAGATCCTCGGGATCGAGGGCATCGGCGAGGTGCAGCCCGGTGACGACCTGGCCGCGCTCATAGTCGCCGTGGCCGGGCCTGACAGCCTGCGGGACCGCGACTGCGTGGTGGTCACCCAGAAGGTGGTGTCCAAGGCCGAGGGTCGGCTGGTGGCCGTCGATCCCGCCGACCCGCTCAGCCACAAGCCGCTGGTGGAGGCAGAGTCGGTGCGGGTACTGCGGCGCCGCGGTGACCTCGTGATCTCGGAGACCGCTCAGGGCTTCGTGTGCGCCAATGCCGGGGTCGACCTCAGCAATGTCGAAGAGGGATATGCGGCCCTGCTACCGGTTGATTCCGACCGCTCGGCCCGCCGGATCCGCGACCGGATCCGGGCCCTTGCCGGCGTCGAGGTGGCGGTGGTGATCTCCGACACGTTCGGCCGCCCGTGGCGCCGGGGCGTGACCGACACCGCCATCGGCTGCGCCGGCATAGCCGCGGTGGTGGACCTGAGGGGCAGCACCGACGCGCTAGGCCGGGAACTCAAGGTGACCGAAGTGGCACTGGTCGACGAGATCGCAGCCGCCGCCGACCTGGTCATGGGCAAGGCCAAGGGCGTGCCCGTGGCGGTGGTACGAGGCCTGGAGGAGTCCTGGTTCCGCTCCGGCTCAGTGGTCGACGAGATAGTCCGCTCCCCCGCCGACGACCTCTTCCGTTAGGAAAGAGACTGTCGGCGGACGAAGTTCCAGTGGTCCCTCAGCATCTGCGCCAGGTCTCGGCGGGCCTGCCAGCCGAGTTCGTCGCGAGCCCGGGTGCAGTCGGCCCAGGAGGCCTCGATGTCGCCGGGGCGGCGCTCGGCCATCTCGTAGGGAATGGGCGAGCCGATCGTCTCAGAGGCCGCGGCCAGGACCTGCAGCACCGTGGTGCCCGAGCCGGTGCCCAGGTTGTAGACCCGGCTGCTGGCCGGGTCCATATCGGTGTCCAGGGCAGCCACATGACCCTCGGCCAGATCCATGACGTGCACGTAGTCCCTCACCGCGGTGCCGTCCACGGTGGAGTAGTCGGCGCCGAAGACCTCCAGCCGGTCTCGACGACCGGCGACGACCTCCATGATCCGGGGCACCAGATTGGCCGGCTCGCCGGACGGATCCTCCCCTATCAGCCCCGACGGGTGCGCGCCCACCGGGTTGAAGTAGCGCAGCGAGATCACGCTCATCTCCGATACGGCCGCGGTGTCGGCCAGGATGCGCTCCCCCATCAGCTTGGTCTCGCCGTAGGGACTCTCCGGGACAGTCGGTGAGTCCTCGGTGACCGGCAGCGCGGACGTCGACCCGTAGACGGTGGCCGAGGAACTGAACACCAGCCGCTCGACGTCCCGCTCGACAGCCGCGGCGGCCAGCGCCATCACGGATCCGAGGTTGCTGCGGTAATAGCCGAGCGGGTCGCGTACGGACTCCGCCACGCTCTTGCGGGCCGCGAAGTGGATCACCGAGCCGATCCGGTGCCTGCCGAAGACCGCATCCAGAACCTGCGGATCTCCCGCGTCGCCCTCCTCGACCGGAAGGTCCGAGCGGGTGAGGCTGCGGATGGCGTCGACTGCTAAGCGCGGCGCGTTGGAGAAGTCGTCCAGGATCACGACATCGCGGCCGGCTTCGTGCAAGGCCACCACGGTGTGGCTGCCGATGTAGCCAGCGCCCCCGGTAACCAGAGTCGCCATCAAGCCGCCTCCGGGACCCTGGCATCTGACAGGGCCGTCCCCGGCTCCACCACGAAGCCCTCGCCTATCAGGGTTCCGTCTGTAACCCGGGCACCCTGCCCGACCGTCGCTCCCGATCCGACCACGGAATCGAGAACAGTCGCGCCCGCTTCGATCACCGCGCCCGAATGAACGGCCGAGCCCCGCACGGCCGAGCCTGCCCCCACCACCGCGCCCGCCATGACCACGCTGCGCTCGACGACGGCGTCAGGATCCACTGCGGCCTCCACCGACACCCCGTCCGCCGCCGGCCCGCGCCGGCCGTCGAGCAGGTCGAGTTGAGCCTGCAAGTAGGTCTGGGGAGTGCCCGCGTCGACCCAGTACGTGTTCTGTCGCAACGCCCACAGCGTGCCGTCGGCGACCATGGCGGGGAACACCTCGCGCTCCACCGACACCCGGCGCCCGCGAGCGATGCGCCCGATCACCGACGGCTCCATCAGATAGGTCCCCGCGTTGATCCAGCTGCTGGGCGCAGGCGGCTGCGGCTTCTCCAAGAAGGCGAGGGCCAGCCCGTCCGGGTCGGTCACCACCACTCCGAAGCGGGACGGGTCGTCGACCTCGATCAAATGGATGGTGGCCTCGGCCCCCGATGAGCGGTGGAGGCGCAGCATCGCACCCACGTCGAGGTCGGTGATCACGTCCCCGTTGGCGGCCAGGAAGGTGCCGGGGGCGGAGTCCATGCCCGACGCCTCGTAGGCGAAGCGGATGGCGCCGGCGGTGTCGAGCGGCTCGGGCTCGACAACGCAGCACAACTCCACCCCCGCACAGCGGCCGTCAGGGTAGGCGGCGCGGAATGCGTCGTCGTGATAGCCCAGGGCCAGCACAACCCGTTCCACGCCGTGGCGGGCCAGGCCGGACACGACATGCTCGATCATGGGCCGATGCAGCATCGGAAGCATCTGCTTGGGGGTTGTCAGCGTCAGGGGACGCAGGCGAGTCCCGAGACCTCCGACGAGCAGGATCGCCTGCACCCCGGCGCCCCGCTCTATTCCTCGGGCGGGGCGTCCGTCGGATCGAGGTCGGTTTCCGGCCCGGTGGAGAGCAGGTTCCCGGCCGAGGCCGCCAGGGCGGTCTGGAGCCTGTCCTCGGGCGGCGGCGGGATGTCGGCCCCGGCCGGGACGCGGGCGAACGTGAACGCCTCCAGGTCTCCCAGCAGGCGGACGTCACCGAAGTCGTCGGTGTAGGTGTCGGTCGCCACATAGAAATCGGAGAGGCCGCTGGCAGAGTCGATGGCGGCGGCCGGATCGATCTGGGTGAAGCGCACGGCCCGGATCACCGTCGGCTCGCCGTTGCAGTCCGATCCGGCCTCGAGCACGCCGATGCCGGGGCCGCTTATCTCGTCGTCGGTGACTCTCGCCCCCATGGCCTCGAAGAACACGTCGAGATCAGCCCGGTCGCCGGCCGCGGAGCTGTTCCACGGGTGGATGTGGACCACGCCGTCCTGGTGGGAGTGGATGCCGTCGGGATCGGCCGCGCTGGTGAAGGCGGGCAGGAACCGGTCGCAGTCGTAGATCGCGTAGGCCGAGTGCCAGTGATCGTTGCCGACCCTCGGGGCCGCCGCGGGGGTGCGCGAGGATCGGGCGAACACTACGAGGGCCACCCCGAGGATCACCACCACCGCCAGCGCCAGCGGGAAGGCGATCTCCCGGCGCTCGCGGGCGCCCTTCGACGAGGCCGCCGCTCTAGCGGCTCGCTGGACCTTCTTCGACGAACTCGGCTTGGCCACGGGCCGTCACGCTATCGGCCAGCAGCGTTCAATCTTCACACGCCGACGCCGCTGTATGTGAAGCCGCGGCGCTCAAGCTCGCCGCGGTCCAGCAGGTTCCGGGCGTCGATCACGTGCAGTTCGTCCATGACCCTGGCCACCCGGTCGAAGTCGAGTTCCCGGAACTCGTCCCACTCGGTCGCGACCATCAGCGCGGCAGCGCGGTCGCAGGCCTCGTACGCGTCGTCCGCAACGGCCACGCCGGCCTGCTCGGTGGCCGTGCAGGCACGGATCATCGGATCGTAGGCATGGACCACCGCGCCGGCCGCGACCAGGCGTCTGGCAATCTCCAGGGCGGGCGAGTCTCGCAGGTCGTCGGTACCAGCCTTGAAGGCCAGGCCCAGCAGCGCGATGCGCGCCCCGGACAGATCAACCCGGGACGCGACCTTGTCCACGATCCTGGCGAACTGCGCCTCATTGGCCTCCACCACACTTTGCAGCAGCGCGAAGTCGTAGCCCGCTGCGGACGCCACCGCGACCAGAGAACGCGTGTCCTTGGGAAGGCACGAACCGCCCCATCCCGGCCCGGGCCGCAGGTAGTCGCGGCCTATCCGCCTGTCGTATCCCATGCCCTCCAGCACGTCGTCGACATCGGCGCCCACCGCCTCGCAGAGCGCCGCGACCGAGTTGGAGAACGACAGCTTCGTCGCCAGGAAGGCGTTGGCCGCGTACTTGACCGTCTCGGCGGACGCTGGATCGGTGATGAGAACAGGCGCATCTATGCCCGCGTAGAGTCCGGCCACCCGCTCGGCCACCGCGGCGTCGGCCGCGCCCACCACCAACCGATCAGGGTTGAGGAAGTCGTGGACGGCCGAGCCCTGTCTCAAGAACTCGGGATTGGACGCCACCGCGACGTCGGCCCGTCCCAGCACTCGAGCCAGCAGGTGCACGGTGCCCGCCGGAGCAGTCGACTTGTTCACTACCACCGCCCCTGGCCGCAAGCTCGCACCGATCTCGGAGACGGCGGCCTCCAGGTAGCTGAGGTCGGTGCCGCCGTCAGGACCCGACGGCGTGGGCACGCACAGGAAGACAAAGTCGGCTTGGGCGGCCGCCTCGGTCGAACCGCACATGAAGGAGAGCCGGGCTGCATCGACGCCGGTACTCACCAACTCGGCCAGCCCCGGTTCATGGATCGGCATCTCGCCGCGCTGCAGTCCGGTGATCCTGCGCTCATTCACATCGGTGCAGACGACGCGGTGGCCCAGTCGAGCCAGACAGGCCGCGGTGGTCAGACCGACGTATCCCGCCCCGACGACGGCGACCGCGGCCGGAGCGGCGAACCTCCCGGTGCCCTCGGCCGGCATCGCTGGGATGTCACCGTCAACCACAGGACTCTCCTTCGGGCGGGCGGCCCAGGATGGTGACCGGCTCGGCATCCGTCTCAGTGGACTGTGCGGCAACAGAGTCGGCGCCCTCAACCGCGGAGCCCCCGGACAGCACGGCCGCCAAGACGTGCGCACCCCCGGACAGCATGGCCCCCAAGACCTGCGGCCCCCCGGCCTGGGCAGCATTGCCGGTCGCCGCCGGAGAGAGCCCCGCGGCCGGATCGGGCAGGATCGGAGGAATGCCGCGCGCCCGTACTTGATCTCGGATCACGCTCATGGGCTCCTGGAAGGCGAACAGCACCCCGCCGTAGTCGGCGCCGAGCACCAGCACTACGCCGTCGACATCGGCGTCGGACACGACGTAGGGCACCGGTTCGAGGTAGCGGGCCACGGTCATGGCCGCCTCCGCGTCGTCGGGGCCGTGCAGCACGACGGTCTCAGGAAGGGCCGGAGACGAGAGAGTCCCCACCACTTCGAAGCCTTCACCGGCCAGCGACGTGGACGCGTCCGCGCGGTTGAACTCGTTGAAGCCGGCGACGGTCAACGACACTTCGGAGGGACTCAACGAGTCCGCCGTCCCCCGGAAGACGCCGAGGATCGGCTCGTTCGCCTGCCGCAATGCAGCCTCGCCCTTGTAGCGGCCGTCGGGCCAGAACAGCGTGTAGACCTCAAGTCGCTGTCTCTGCAGGTTCTCGGGGTTGAAGTCCGAGAAGTCCTGGGCCAGCGACACCAGCTCGCCCAGGGTCAGAGCCTGGTCGATGGTCACGAAGGCGGCTCCCGCCTCGATCATGCCGGCAATGGTGGTGGGATTCCTGGCGCCGCGGCTTATGGCCCGGTCGAGGGCGAGCACCAGGAAGTCCTGCTGGCGGGCGATGCGACTGAAGTCGTCACCGCCAGTGATCCTCCATCTCCCGTCGATCAGTTCGGTGTACCGGCGGCTCCTCACGTACTGCAGAGCCTGCTCGCCTCCCAGCACATGGCAGCCGGGCTCGGTGATGTTCAGATGCGACTTGGGATCGCGGACCGGATGGGGGAACCACACCGGCACTCCCCCGAGACTGTCCACTACCTGCTGGAAGCCTGCGAAGTCCATCTGGACGTAGTGGTTGATCTCCACGTCGAACATCGACGTGATGGTCTCCACCAGCAGTGAGGCGCCCCCGATATAGAAGGCCGAGTTGATCTTGTGATCCTGGGCGCCCGGTATCTCAGCCCACAGATCCCGCGGGATTGACAGGACCCACGCCGACTTCGCGTTCGGGTCGAGACGCAGCAGCATGATCACATCGGCCAGGCTCTTGCCGCTGGTGGCAACCCCACTGGCCTGCGCCGCGGCCGCGGTGTCCGCGACATCAGTGCCGCTGTCGGTGCCGACGATAAGGAAATTGACGGGCTCTCCCGGCTCTGTGTCGGTACGAAGCAGCTCTTGGCCGTACCGGACGGTGCCGGTGTGGCTGATGTCCACCCGGGGGACCTCTTCCCAGACCTCCTCGACGTACTGCACGGTCCTCGCCGACGCCACGGCCGAGACGATCACCAAGAGGCTTGCGACCACCACCAGTCGCTGCGGCCAAGTACGCCTCAAGCGCGACTTCCCTTGGTCGGTCACGGGAGCCAAGCGTACCGCCGGTACCCCTGGGCCCTTTGCATGATCGACAGGTCTGGAACCCTCAAGAACGCAGGTGGAACACGTCTCCGGCGTCGATAGCGACCTGGCCGGAATCGCCGGAGACGACCAGGCGGCCTGAGCCGTCGATATCGACGGCCGTGCCCACGATCGATGTGCCGTCGGTGCGTTGCACCCTCACTTCCCTCCCCAACGTCGCCGACGCAGCCCTCAGGTCCTCGCGGGCCCGCCTGGGGTCGGCCAGGTAGCCGGGCAAGGCGTCGATCAGCGACGCCAGAAGCTCGTCGCGGGTAGCGGCGCCGCCCGCCTGAGCGAGCGAGACCGCCCCCGGCTCCGGGGGCGCTTCCGCGACATTCATGCCCAGACCGACCACTACCACCACCGGATCGCCGTCGACGATCTCCGCCAGCACACCCGCCACCTTGCCGGACGCGTCCAGGGACTCGACGAGCAGGTCGTTGGGCCACTTGGCCCGCACGGCTGCACCGGAGCCTGCCAACGTGCCCGACGCGGCCAGGAGCGCGGCGGCCGACACCGCCACGGTTCGGTCGAAGGCCCCGGCCACGGGGGCCTCGAGCCTGAAACTGACCAGCAGCGACGCCCCACCGGCGTGGGGGCCAGTGGCCGCGTCGGCCCAGCGACGCCCCAGTCGACCCCGTCCAGCGGTCTGGTGATCGGCCACCAGCACCGCCGGCGACCGCTCCCCGAGCCGGGCCTCCTGGGCCAGATCATCGTTCGTAGAGCCGGTCGCGACAGCGTGGCGCAGCTCACCCAGCCCTGCCCGGCGGGCTGCCGCACAACTAAGCGGCAGGTGCTCGCTGGCCGACCGCGACCGTGGCGTGACCGATCCCACGGGACACATTCTGTGCGATCCGAGCCGCGATCGGCTCTCAGGTGCCCCCATGCACACGGTAAGTTCAAGGTGCTATGGCTCTGAGGATCGCCCTTGCCGGTTGGTACGGGTCGGACAACCTGGGAGATGAAATGATCCTGAGTTGCATGGCCGCCGCCCTACGAGCCCGGGGCGTGGAACCGGTCGCCGTATCGATCGATCCCGAGCGGACTGCCGCCGTCCATGGCGTCAAAGCGGTGGCTCATCGCTCGCCCCTGGACGGCGCGGCGCTGCGCCGATCGCTGTCCAGTGCGCACGCCATGGTCCTCTCCGGAGGCGTGGTGCAGTCGGAGACATCGCCGTGGAACATGTGGTTTCACATGTCACGCCTTCGCTCCTACAGGCGGTCGGTGCCGGCGGCGTCCACTCACGGGCCAGCGCGGCCCGTGATGGCGGCCATCGGCCTGGGAGCGGGACACGTCCGGGGCGCCGGTGGCCGGCGCATGGCGGTCTCAGAGATGCGCCGTGCCCGTCGCGTCGTGACGAGGGACGGCGACTCGGCGCGGCGCCTGCGTGACTGGGGCGTGCCCGACGTGGTGGTCGGAGCCGACCCGGTGCTGGCCGGAGACGCCGCGCTCGTCTCCAGCCGAGCTGCGACCCGACCGCCGTACCCGCTCCCGGAGAAACTGACGGGCTCGACACGCCATCGCAGCGACTCCACAGACACGATCTGCGTGATCCTGCGCCCCCCGAATCGCCGGGGCATCCGCACGGCTGCGGCGAAGGCCCGCACGTCTTGGCAGCCATGGACACCTCAACTGGCGCGATCGCTGGACGCGCTGGCCGAGCGCAGCGGTATGGCGTTGCGCCTATTGCCCTTCCAGCCAAGCCAGGACACCCCCATGCTCGAGGCGCTGCAACATGAGATGAGAACGGGCGCCGAGATGGTCACGCTCAACATCGACAACGTGCTCGCCGAGGTCGCCCGGAGTCGCATCGTGGTCACCATGCGCTATCACGGAGCCATCGCAGCTCTGCTCAACGATCAGGCGGCGGTGGTGCTGGACTACTCTCCGAAAATGAGATCGCTCGCCGCCGAAGGCGGCGGCTGGGCCTCACTCCTCGACTTGGCTCCGCTCGACGCTGGCAGCTTCGAGCCCCGCACGCTGATCGACGCGGCGAATGAGGCGCAGGACAAGTCGCACCGGACAGCTGAGGCACGTGGCTTGCTGCAGGCGCGCCTGAAGGTGAACGACGCTGCGCTCGACGATCTGCTTGAGCTGATCCAGTGACCTGCTGACGGATCGTTGAACCGCCCCGAGCCACGTCCTCCGATGACAGGCCGCCCGTGGCAGCGACGCCTTTTGAGATGGCTGAGGATCGCCTACCTCGCCCTGCTCGCCGTCGCCCTGCCCGTGCTCGTGCTGGCGCGCCGGGACGAAGTGGCCGACCTCCTCGGAGACCTGGCGGACGCCAGGCACGTGCTCGTGGCCGCATCGTTCGCGGCGGGGTTCGTGCTGATAGTGCTGAGTGCGTACTTCTGGCTCGTGAGCCTGCGCATCCTCGGCCAGCGCCCGAGCCTCCGCGATCTGACCGTCACCGCGGCTCGTTCCCTGCCGGCCAGGTACGTGCCGCTGATGGTCACGTTCGCGATCAGCCGCGTGGCTCTGATGCAGCGCCGCGGCGTTCCGGCGGCACCTCTCGCCCTTACCGCTGCGCTCGAGATGGCGGTGAGCCTCGCCGTCTCGGTGGCCTATGGCCTGGTGCTGTTCGGCTGGGCCGGCGAGCTACCGGGAGGCTTGGCAATCCCGTTGATCTCTGCGGTCGGGGTAATCGTCGCCGCTTCCCCGCCGGTGGCGGGACGGGCCGTCGCGGCGGTGGCGCGGTGGCGCGGACTCGACAGCCTGGCTCCGGTCAGCGGCTTCACGTGGCCGGGCTATCTGCACATGATCGCGGCATCGGCCTGCTACTGGACTTGGGCGGCCGCCGTGTTCTGCCTGTACATGCGCGCCTTCGACGCCGCCGACGGCTTCTCCACGGCGCGCCTCGCCGGTGCCTTCGTGCTGACTTGGGGAGGCCTGCGATTCCTTTCCGTGATCGCGCCACAGGGAATCGGCGTGGTGGAGGTAACCGTCCCGTCGCTGCTCGGCGCGGCTGATCCCCTGGCGTTCGGCCTACTGATATTCGGCTTCAGAGTGGTGTTGCTGCTGCGCGACCTGCTGGCCGCGGCCGTCTCGGAGCTCCTCGCGACGAGGCGCGCGACGGTTGAAGCGGATCCGGTGCAGCGTTCGGATGGTACCGAGCCGTGATCCACGTCTTCATAGGCACCCAGGCCGAGTACATCAAGATGGCGCCGCTGCTGTGGCGCATGGAGTCGGCCGGCCTCCCCTACCGCCTCATCGACTCCGGACAGCACGCCGATCGGTCGGAATCGTTCCGCGACGAACTGGGCCTGCGGCCGCCTGATTTCGCCATGGGAGGCACCGGCAACGTCGACTCGGTGCCGGAGGCTCTGTGGTGGGCGGCGGGACTCGGCCGCAAGCTGGCGCTGCCCCGGCGGCTCGACCGAACCGTCTTCGGCGGGCGCCCCGGGATCTGCGTGGTTCACGGCGACACGCCGACGACGCTGATCGGCGCGCTGATGGCGAAACGCGCCGGGCTGGCACTGGCGCATGTCGAGGCGGGCCTTCGCACCCATCGGTGGCTGCACCCCTTTCCGGAGGAGATCATCCGGGTTGTCGTCGACCGGCTCGCCGACCTGCTCTTCGCGCCTGACGGCGCAGCAGCCGACGAGCTACGCAAGCGCCGCGTGAAAGGGCGGATCATCACTGGATCGTCCAACACAGTCAGCGATGCGCTCCGCGCTGCCCTCGAGCCGGGCGCTGCAGGCACGCCGACCTCACCCGACATGCCGGAAGGCGCTCACTCGCACAGTTCGCCGCGCCGGTCACACCCCGTGGTAGTGACCATGCACCGGGTGGAGAACCTGCACCGGCGACGGCGGAGACAGGCGCTCGTGGATGCGATCACGCGGCTGGCGCAGACGACCCCGGTGCGATGGTACGTGCACGAGCCCACACGACTGGCGCTCAGGTCTACAAGTCAAGCCGGCCTCGAAGCCTCCGGCGTGGAGCTTGTGCCGATGGTCCCTTACGCCGAGTTCGTGAGGGCGCTCGCACGGGCGCCGTTCGCGATCACCGACGGAGGTTCCATCCAGGAGGAGTGCGCTCTTCTGGGAGTGCCCGTGCTGCTGTGGCGAGACCGGACCGATCGGGCCGACGGCCTCGGTGAGAACGCCGTGCTGAGCCGGTACGACCCGGGAGTGGTGGAGGCGTTCCTGGCGGATCCCGAGCGCTTCCGGCGCGCTCGGAGGCTGCCGCAGTCAAGCCCGTCTCAGGAGATTCTCGAAGTTCTCTCCGATTGGATCAACGGGCGAAGGCGTACGGAAATCCCGTAGTGAACGATGCACACGAAGACAGCGACGCCGTCTTTCCATGTGATCTTCTTGCCTTCAGCATAGTTTCTGCTCGTGTAGGAGATGCCGGTCTCCCAGATGCGCCAACCTCCGGCGGCCACTTTCGCGGTGATCTCCGTGTCGATCCCGAAGCGGTCCTCCTGCAGGTCGAGGGATCGCACGACCTCGAGGCGGAACGCCTTGTAGCAGGTGGCCACATCGGATAGCCACAAACCGGTGAACATGTTCGACAGCAGGGTCAGCATCCGGTTGCAGATCATGTGCCAGTAGTACGGCACCCTGTACGACGAGCCCTCCTGTGTGCGGACTCCGTACACCACGTCGGCGTCGCCGCGCGCCAGGGGCGCCAGCAGCCCCTCCCAATCAGCGGGGTCGTACTCGAGGTCGGCGTCCTGGATCACCACGAATTCGCGGCTTGCTTCGGCGAAGCCCCGGCGCACCGCGGCGCCCTTTCCGCGGTTCTCGGGCTCTAGCAGAACCCTCACACGCGGATCGTCGTATTGGGACAGCCGGCGGCGCGTTCCGTCGGTCGAACCGTCGTCCACCACGATCAACTCGCCGGTGAAGCGGCTGGCAAGCACCCTGGAGACGATCTCGTCGATGGTGGCGTCCTCGTTGTAGCAGGGCATTACCACCGATAGGCAGCCGTCGGAGGCGCTCACGCGCCACAGCATAGGGTTTCCCGGCGAAAGCCAAAGCTAGGGTGGCCCGATGAGCGCCGGGGAGTGTCCGCGTTGAGAGCGGCTCTCGGCTTCCTGGCAGCACGCCTCGCGTCGGGATGGACTGCTGTGGCACTCATCGCGGCGGCCATGCTGGCCGTCTGGCTGCCCGATCTGAGCCTGCCTCTCGGCAACAGCGACGACGGCCGCATACTGGGCCTGTTCGGCCTTCAGGCCCGCAACTTCTGGGAGTTGGGCATCGTGGACTCGCGCTTCGGCGCGGCGGTCGAGCCGTACGTCAGGGCGGTGTACGACGTGGCTCCCAGAGCCGATCCGCCTCCGGTAGCCGTCACATACGCCCATCATCCGCCTCTCCAGGTGTTCATGTCGGTGGTGTCGACGGGCATTCTCGGAGACAGCGCCGCGGCACTGCGGGTGCCCAGCTTGCTGGTTGGCGCGGCGACGGTGGCGTTCATGGCGTCGCTGCTTCGCGGCCGGGGCCTGGCCTGGGGGCCGACTCTCCTGGCAGTGGCGGCCATGGCGAGCACCGGCTTCTACTACGTGTACGCGCGTGTCAGCGTCAGCTTCTCGCTGCAACTGGCGGCCATCGCGGCGGTGTCGTGGGCGCTGCGCCGGGCCGAACCGCAACGTCGGGACACGCTCGTCGTGGCCGGATTCGCTGCGCTGGCCGCGATGCAATCCTGGATCGGGATAGCGGCCATGGTTCTCGTGATGCTGTGGCTGCTCGCGGCCCGGCAGCACGACGGCAGCGAGCTGCCTTCGGGCAGCACGGAGCCGAGCGTCGGCGCAGTGGTCGCAGCACGGCCGCGGAGGTTGGCGGTGTCGTGGCTGCCGGGCGGTCGGCAGCCACTGCTCGCGGCGGTCGTCGCAGGCACCGCACTCGGCGCCGGCGCCACCGCGCTGTGGATGCTCAGCGCCGCCGGCTTCGAGGACCTCGCCAACCAAGTGGCCATACGAACCAGCAACGAGGTGGGTGGCACCAGCGGGCCGACTTTCACCTTCGGCGAGTTCCTGGCCCGGCAATGGCGTTTCGTCACCGAGGAGATGCTGGTGCCAGTGTGGCTACGTGTTCTTCTGGTTCCATGCCTGTTGGCCGGGCTGATCGACCGGCGCACGCGGGCACCCACCGCCATAACGCTGGCGGTCGCGGCTGCGCTCACGTTCGGGGTCCAGCAGGGCGCCTGGGTGCACAGGCTGTGGAACTTCCCATGGCTGGCCCCGGTGACCATCGGCTTCGCAGCTCTCGCCGACTGGGTCCGCCGTCCCATCCCCCGCCGTTGGCGCCCGCTGCCGGCTGCGCTCGCGGCCGTGGTGATCGCGGGCACGCTGGTCGCGGTGGCCAGCGGCTCGACACGGCAGCGCTACATCACCGATCCCGCCGACGCGGGAGCCGTGCTTGAGCAAGTGGGGAGCCTGTCGGGCTCGGAGCTGGCATGGGCTGTGCCCCCGGTGACCAGTCCCACCTGGGTCTCCTACTACCTGCGCACGCGTGTGATACAGCTCAACGAGGACAATCTCGACGACTTGGACGGATCCGATGTGGTGGTTCTCAGCGCGGATCGGGTGCCCGACTTCTTCCCGGACGGAGCGCTTAGCGACCCGCTTGCCGTTCACGGCGATTTCGTGGTCATCTCCGCCTCGAAGCTGCTACCGCAATAGCGACATCGGAGGACATTCCGTGTGATCCGGGCCGCGATCGGCTATCCAATGCGGTGATGTTCTCGAAGGTGCTGGTGGCCAATCGGGGTGAGATCGCGGTCCGCGTGATCCGAGCCTGCCGCGAGATGGGCATCGCGGTGGCCGCCGTCTACTCCGACGAGGACCGGGGCGCGATGCACGTGCGCCTGGCGGATGAGGCCTACTCGCTGGGCGGTACGACCGCCGCGGAGAGCTATCTCCGCACCGACGCCATCGTGGCCGCGATCGAGCGCAGCGGTGCCGACGCGGTCCATCCCGGCTACGGATTCTTCAGCGAGAACGCCGACTTCGCGCGCGCCGTGGCCGCCCAGGGCGTCACCTTCATCGGACCGCCGCCGGAGGCGATCGAGGTGATGGGCGACAAGATCTCAGCCCGGGAGGCGGCCGTCCGGGCCGGAGTTGAGCCGGTCCCGGGCAACACCGAGCCGATCATCGACCCGGCGCAGGTCGAGGCCTTCGGCGCGGCCCACGGCTGGCCCGTCGCCGTCAAGGCCGCCTACGGGGGCGGAGGCCGGGGCATGAAGGTGGTGCACGAGGCCGCGGAGGTGGCCGCCGCGGTCGAGTCGGCCCAGCGGGAGGCGCTCGCCTACTTCGGGCGCGACGAGCTCTACATGGAGCGCTACTTCGACGTGGCCCGCCATGTGGAGGTGCAGGTGCTCGCCGACGCCCACGGCAACTGCGTGCATCTCGGCACCCGCGACTGCTCGGCCCAGCGGCGGCATCAGAAGCTCATCGAGGAGGCGCCCGCGCCCAGCATCGATCCGGCCCTCCTGGAAGCGATGGGAGAGGCGGCGGTGGCGGTGGCCCGCGGCTGCGGCTACGTGAACGCAGGCACCGTCGAGTTCCTCTACGCCGACGGCTCCTTCTACTACCTGGAGATGAACACCAGGCTGCAGGTCGAGCATCCCGTGACCGAGATGGTGACCGGCCTAGACCTGGTGGAGCTGCAGCTGCGGATCGCGGCCGGTGAACCACTGACCCTCACCCAGTCCGGCGTCTTGATCGACGGCTGCTCCATCGAGGTGCGCGTCAACGCTGAGGATCCGGCCGGGGGCGCGTTCCTCCCCTGCCCCGGCCCGGTCACCGACCTGAGGCCCGCCCAGGGCTACGCCACCCGATGGGACGGGGGTTACGAGGCGGGCGACAAGATCAGCCCGTACTACGACAACCTCATCGGCAAGCTCGTCGTGTGGGGCCGCGACCGGAGCGTCGCCATCAGCCGCGCGCTGCGGGCCCTGTCCGAGACGCGGGTCACCGGCGTGGCGACCACCATCCCGGCCGCGCAAGCCATCCTGGCTCACCCGGACTTCGCTTCGGTGACCCACTCGACGCGCTGGGTGGAGGAACGACTCGACTTCGCGTCCCTGCCGGAGCCGCAGCCGTCGGTGACCGGCGCCGACGGTAGTGCGGTTGGATCCCGGGTGCGCCATGAGATCGAGGCAGAAGTGGACGGCAAGCGCTTCAGCGTCGCGCTGTGGACCCCGCAGGCCGACGGTGACGACTCCGAGCGCCCGAGCGCATCACGCCGGAGGGCCCGGGGGCCGTCGAGTCTCGGCGGCGGCGCCGCAGAGGTCACCGTCCCGATGCAGGGCACGATCATCAAGCTGCTGGTGGACGTGGGCGACGAAGTGGAGACCGGCCAGCCGGTGGCCGTGCTCGAGGCCATGAAGATGGAGAACAACATCACTGCGGGCCGCGCCGGCACGGTCGCCGAGATCCGGGTGAAGGTGGGCGACTCGGTAGGAGCCGGCGACACCATCGCAATCGTCGGCTGAGAGGCCGAGCGTGCGAGGCCGTGGCCCGAGCGGCCCGTGAGCGCAGCGAACAAGAGCGGGAAGGACGCCACCGCCGCGACCGTCCACTTCACGGGGTCGGGCAGGCGCTAGCCTCTCGCCCGCGGGCGTCGGCAGAAGACGGTGGTTTCATGCCCTCCCATCCCATTCGTTCGCTCGTAAGCCTGCTAGTGGCCGCTTCGGTCACCGCCGGGGTTCTCGCCGCGCCGGCCGCAGCCCATCCCCACGGACCGTCCGATGACGAGTTCACCTTCATCGGCGGGGGCTTCGGACACGGCAGCGGCATGAGCCAGTACGGCGCCCGTGGGCGAGCGGAGGCCGGCCACACCTACCAGGAGATTCTCAGCTTCTACTACGACAGCACCACGTTGACGACTGATCCCGGCCTCGTGCCCGACGATGTCGATGTGCGCATCGCCGTCCACAACACCACCGTGTTCAGGCCCTCAGGCCTGCTGACCGTGTCCATGGACGGCCGGTTCCTGGACACCACCGTCAACACGCTCACCGTTCGCCGCGGCGACGGCGGCTGGCACATCAACTCAAGCAACATCGACTGGTGCCGGGGCTTCTGCAGCGGCACGGTGCTGACGGTGAGCTTCAACGACGGCGAGGTCGTCCGGGTCTCCAACACGAGCAACGGCGCCGAGCGCTACGCGCACGGGCAGTTCCAGCTCACCCCGGCTACCGGAGGTGTGGCCAACTGCGGCAGTGCCAGCGCCAACCAGTACTGCCTCGTGGTCGGCGAGTTGACCATGCAGCAGTACCTCTACGGCATCGATGAGGTTCCCCTCTCCTGGCCGGCGGAGGTCATGAAGGCCCAGGCCGTCGCGGCCCGCAGCTACGCCGTCGCCATCATGGAGGATCGGGCCCACTGGTCCTCGCCTTTCGACCTCTATTCGACGACCCGCGACCAGGAGTACAGGGCGTGGGACTACGAGATGGAATCCGGCCACGACGCCTGGACCGACCAGGTGGACGCCACCGACGACACGGTGATCACCTACCAGCCGGCCGGTGGGGGCGGCCCCGAGGTGATCGTGGCCTTCTACAGCGCCTCGAACGGGGGGTACACCGCGGCCAACGAGGAGCCTCGGCGGGACCAGGTGTCGTACCTGATCGCCAAGCCGGACCCCTACGACGCCGTCCCCGATACCGCCGGCAGTCCCCAGAACCCCTTCCACTCCTGGGAGCGCACCTACACGGTCGACCAGATCAGCGAGTGGCTCGCGTCGTACCCCTTCGCTGATCTGGATGTGGGCGAGATCGTCGAGATCTACATCGGAGCCGGCGGGCCCTCCGGCCGGATCGACGACTCGCTGGTGACCCTCGTGGGATCGGACCGGACGCTGGAGGTCCGCAACGAGGATGGAGATCCGTACGGCTACCGCTTCTACTACGCCCTCGTGCTCGGCTGCCGCCGCACGCCCGGCTGCAATCCACTGCTGTCCACCAAGCTGACGCTGCAGGGATCCCACACCGGCAACGGCTACACCGTCCACAACCTTCCCTTCACCGACGTCCGGTGGGACGCTCCCTACGCCGAAGCGGTGCTGTGGATGCTCGAGACGGAGATCACCCAGGGCACGACGGCGACGACGTTCTCTCCCGAGCGCTCAGTGAATCGAGCTCAGTTCGCCACGTTCCTGTGGCGCTTCGCGGGCGAGCCGCCCTCGGTCGACGGATCCCTGACCTTCGACGACGTGGAGCCCGACAGCTTCTACTCGCAGGCCGTGGGGTGGATGGTGGACCAGAGCATCACTCAGGGATGCAGCGGCGACTCGCCGCTGTTCTGTCCCCACGATCCGCTCAACGCCGCGCAGCTGGCGGCCTTCATGTGGCGCTTCGCCGGACGCACCTACAGCAACCACCCCGTGCCGTTCACCGACATAGGGATCAACGACTTCTACCTGGAGGCCGCCCGATGGCTGGTGGAGCACCGCCTCTGGATCGGCGCCGACTTCCAGCCGCCCGGCGACGGCCCGGCGGACTTCAATCCCGACGACAACGTCGATCGGGCCCGGATGGCCGTGCTGTTGTGGAACCTGGCCGCGGCGCCCGCAGCGTTCGACACCGACGTGCCGTTGCCGCCCCTGATGCGATCGCCGTGAGGACCGGCTTCCTACGAAAGCATGGATTCCGCTATCTGTACCTGATCGACGCGACCACGCTCCTCGGGCTCATGGTCGCGATCACAACGGTGCGCTTCGGGCTCGACTGGCCGACCTACCCGCTGTCGCACTATGCGGTTGGCTTCGCGGTGGCGACCGGCCTGCACATGGCCGTCTACTACTTCGGCGGCCTCTACGAGTACGAGCAGCGGCTCGGCCCGCCGCCCTGGCTGCCACGGGCCACGATGCTCACCCTGCTGGCGGTGGGGGCCGACGCCACCGTGAGCCTGCTCAGCGGCCGCTACCTGATGCCCCGGGCCAACCTCGTGGTCCTGGCCGTGGCCGCGAGCCTCGTCGTGTCGTTCAACCGCTGGCTGGCCCGGCAAGTGAGGAGGCGCCGTTTCGGGCGGCCCCGCGTGCTGCTGGTGGGAGACGCCGACGATGTGGAGTCGGCGCGGCGCCACCTGGCCGAGTCGAAGCAGGCCACCGAGATCGCCGGCCAGGCGGGCACGTTCTCCGACATCGCCGCGGAGGTGGACCGGTGCGCCGCTACCGATCTGCTGCTGCTGTCGCGCCAGTCGCTGGACATCATCTATCCGGAGCCGCTCGCGGAGCTCGAGGGACGCCAAGTGGGGGTCTACCGGCGCATCACACCGTCCGACACCCTGCTGGGGCTGCAGCGGACCCGCCAGATCGGTGGCATGCCCTTCGTCGCGCTGCGAGCCCATGCTCTCCCCGCGTGCCGGCTGCGTTTCAAGCGCCTCCTCGACCTTGTCTACCTGCTTGTGCTGGCTCCGTTCGCGATACCGCTGACGCTCGCAGTCGCCCTCTATGTGCGCCTGCGGGCGGGCCGGGGGGTGCTCTACCGCCAGGAACGGGTGGGCATGGAGGGCCGGACGTTCGTCATGGTGAAGTTCCGGACCATGACGCCGGACGCCGAGCAGGCCGGCCCGGAGCTGGCCGTCGCCGACGACCCCCGGGTGATCGCCGGCGTGGCCTGGCTGCGGCGGACCCGGCTCGATGAGCTGCCGCAACTCTGGAATGTCCTCACCGGTCAGATGTCGCTGGTCGGGCCCCGAGCCGAGCGACCCGCGCTGGTAGCCCGACTCGAGGAGCAGATCGCCGGATACGGCCGGCGTCACGACATCCCTCCCGGCATAACCGGTCTGGCTCAGACTCAGGGTCACTACCAGACGGACGCCGCCTACAAGCTCGGGCACGATCTGCAATACGTTGTTAACTGGTCGCCGTTGCTCGACTGGGAGATCATGGTGAAGAGCCTCCTCGTGATGGCCCGCGGGTCGGGTCGGTGAACAGCCTTCGAGCCGCCCGCGACCACCTGCCGCACGTCTCGGTGGTGGTGCCGGCCCGGGACTGCGCCGCGGTGATAGGTGAGTGCCTCGCAGCCATCGGCTCCCAGACATACCGCGGTGCCATCGATGTGACGGTGGCCGTGGCCACCAGCCGCGACGGAACCGAGCAGGCGGTCACCGGCAACGGCATGGAGCTGCCTCTGCAGGTGGTCGAGAACCCCGCGGGCACCGCCGCGGCAGGCCTCAACATCGCAGTGGCGGCATCGAAGGGCCCGATCGTGGCCCGGGTGGACGCCCAGTCGCGTGTTCCGCCCGACTACCTGGAGAGGGCCGTGTCCACGCTGGCTCGCACCGGGGCAGCCAACGTGGGCGGCGTGCAGCGCCCCGTCGGCGCCGCGGGCCTGCCGGGGGCGATCGCGGCCGCGATGGGGTCGACCTTCGGGGGCGGCCCTGCCGCTTTCCGCCGGGGCCGGAACTCCGGACCGGCCGACACCGTGTACCTCGGGGTGTTCGACCGCGAAGCCCTGGAGTCGGTCGGCGGCTTCGACGAGACCCTGGGGCGCAACCAGGACTATGAACTCAATTGGCGGCTGCGAGAGCAGGGGCATTCGGTGTGGCTCGATCCGAGCCTCGTGGTCGACTACGTGCCCCGCTCGGACTACTCGGGTCTCGCCCGCCAGTACTTCTCATATGGGGCATGGAAGCGCACGATGCTGGTACGCAATCCCCGGTCTATCCGTATCCGCCAGCTCGCCGCTCCCGCGCTGACCGCCGGCTTGGCGTTCTCGGCTGTGGAACTGGTCCTGGGACGCTGGAGGGGCGCGGCCCTGCCGGTGCTGTATGCCGGCGCCTGCGCGGTGGCCGCCACCCGTCTGCGCGGTGTGCTCCTCCGCCGGCTCGACCGGGCGCGGGCCGCAGCCGCTTTCGCGGTGATGCACCTTGCCTGGGGAGCCGGCTTCCTGGCGGGACGCGCCAGTCAGCGGGGGGAAGTCGAAGCCAGGTAGGCGGCTACGACCTCGCCGGGCTCGCCCAACGCCTTGAGCACGCCGTCGTCGAGCCACGCGACCCGATCGCATGACCCCTCGATCTCCGCCATGTTGTGCGACACCAGGACCACCGACCCGGCCGCCGAGCGGACCTCATCGATGCGCTCGGCGCTGCGTGCCCGGAAATCCTCGTCGCCTACGGACAGAGCCTCGTCGATCAACAGGATGTCGGGGATCCGGGCCGTGGCGATCGCGAAGTTCAGACGGGCCCTCATCCCCGACGAGTAAGTGCGCAGCGGCCGATCTATGGCGGCGCGGAGTCCGGCGAAGTCGATGATCCCGTCCATGCGGCTCTCCACTTCGGCCCGCGTGAAGCCCAGGGCGAGTCCTCCGATCAGGATGTTGCGCCTGCCGGATAGAGCAGAGCGCAGGGCCGCGGACACTCCCAGCAGCGACGGCCTGCTGCGGCCGAGGATCGTGCCCGACGCCAGCGGAAGCAGCCCGGTCATAGCCGCCAGCAGCGTCGACTTGCCCGACCCGTTGGCACCGATGAGGCCCAATGTCTCGGACTCGTGGAGATCCAGGCTCACGCCCCGTACGGCCCGGATGGTCTGGTAACGCCGGCCGGCCTGCCCGCTCGCGAAAAGCTGCTTGATGCCCGCGGCCGGATCCTCGTACACCCGGTAGTAGACGTGAGCATCGTCCACCCGCACCGTCACCGCCCGACCGGAGTCCATCACGCCCCCAGTCGCTGGTCGGATCGCCAGAAGACCGCAAATCCGACTACCAGCAGAACCACGCCCCACGCCAGCATTCCGGCCACCACCCAGGAGTCGACCGGCTCGCCGAGCAGACACCAGCGGGCGCAGGTGATCACGTCGTAGATCGGGTTCAGGGCGAACGCCCGCCGCCAGAACTCGCTCGTGACGAACGCATCGACGCTGAAGATCACGCCCGAGGCGTAGAACAGCAGCCTGAACACGTGCGGCAGCAGCTGGCGCAGGTCTGGCACCGCCGCCCCGATGCGGGCCACCAGGAGCGCCGCCCCGAAGTTGAAAACGAACTGCGCGGCCAGCACGCCGATCAGTG
The DNA here is from genome assembly GCA_009835735.1 of Acidimicrobiaceae bacterium. Lineage (GTDB taxonomy): Bacteria > Actinomycetota > Acidimicrobiia > Acidimicrobiales > Aldehydirespiratoraceae > Aldehydirespirator. Next base: position 26,652 of record VXWX01000084.1, on the reverse strand, counting down.
CCAGCCACCGAAGCGACGGACGCTCACCGGTGGCGATCACAGCTGCGAGGGCCAGCACGAGCGCGGGCGCGAACGCGGCGGTCTGGCCGTTGACGGTCGCCGCGGGCAGCAGGATGCGCGGGAACTGAACGGATCGGATCAGTCCCAGATTGCGGGGGATGCACACCGCGGCGTCCTGCACGACCCGCTGGGTGAGATGGAACCAGACCACACCGACGATGAGGAAGCCCAGGAAGTTGTCCACGCCGCGGCTCGTGTCGATGATCACCCCGAAGATCAGGAAGTAGACCGCGACCATCAACGCCGGGTTCAGTAGGTGCCAGAGTTGACCCAACGCGGACCCCATGTTCTGGGCCCGGAGGTCCTGGACCGGGACCAGGATGGCAAAGTCCCGTCTCCGCCAGACCTCGGCGAGATAGACGGTCGGCGGGGAGGGCCGCGTAAGGTCGACCAACTGCTGGTCGGAATCGCTCACGACTACGATCCTAGGATCGTCCGTCGCGGCAATAATGCAACCGTGGCTCGAAGCCGGCACCTCGCAGGACAGCACCTACCGAACAAGGGCTCGACGCCCCTCAGGTCTGCGGTGTGAGGTTCGAGGCAGACTTCTCAGGTCCAAGGACTGTCCTCCGGGCATTATTCGAGTCGGGCGACCGCCACACAGGCCGCAGCGAAGAGGGTACGGGCACGCCGATCACATACTCGGGCGAGGTCGTCGAGTTCGACTACGTTCCCGACGAGATCCATCCAGACCTGCTGGGCCTGTTGTTGTTGACCATCTACTACCCCTTCGTCGGTGAGCGGGCGGTGTTCCCCGCGCCGGTATCGCCCCGCTTGGAGGCGGCGTTCCAGAGCAGCTGCTTCGACCGGCAGATCCGCTTCGGCAATGTCGATGCGAGCCTCGAGCCCTACGCCGGCTCGCGTTTGGCGCTCGCGTTCGGGGGCGGTACCGATTCCGGTGCGGTGCTCGCCATGTTCCCGGAGGCGTTCGTGGTGCACGAGGCCCATGTCCGCGCCGGACGCGTCATGCCGTCCTTCACCCACCGGGTGGTGCGCGAGATGGGGTCGGACCGCGCCAGGGTGGTCCTGTCCAACCAGCGACACGTCTCCAGGCCCGAAGGGTGGCACAGCTGGCCGTGCGCGTTCGCGACAACTCTGCTCATGGCCACCGACCACGACTTCGGGATGATCCTGATGGGCTCCGGGCTGGAGGCGACTCTGCTCCGGACCGGTACCGGGTACTACGACCGGTTCGAGGCGAGAGGCTGGCACGGATTCACGGGCAACTACTGGCAGTCGGCCTTCAATGCGGTAGGCCTGCCGGTGTTCTCGCCGGTGTGCGGTGCGAGTGCTTTCGTCACCTCGCGGCTCTCGCTTCCTCTGATCAGATCCGGGCGCGTCTTCTCGTGCGCGCTCGATCACGGCGCGCCGTGCATGCGCTGCTCGAAGTGTCTCCGAAAGGACTTGACCCGTGCCGCAGTCGATCCGGCCCATACGGTGAGATGGGAGGCCTACGACCACCCCGTCATCCATCGGCACCTTGACCGCGACCCGCTGCCGGAGGGCCATGTCTTCTCGTACTCACGGCGCGCGGTGAGCGGCCTTCCCGACTTCATCACCAATAGGGTCGCGGACCTGCCCGAGATCGAGTCACAGTGGCCGCTTCGCAGCCACCCCAAGACGTTCGAGTTCTGCGATCCGCAGTGGCGTCCGATGATCCGCGAGCGCGTCCTGGAACACCTCGAGGAAATGCGACCGGCCGACATTGCCGAAATGCAGCGGTGGGATTCGGCGCGTTGCCGGACGTGATCCGGCGTAGACCGTTCGGGCCGCCGCTCGGTCGCCTCCGCACCCCTGCCCGCTCCGGCGGCGACTATCGTCTGATCAGCGCCGACCGCCTTCTCGCAATGACCGCGAGCCCGCCGCCGACACTGAGATGCCGCCATGACTGATCCCGCCGGGCACGGCGAACGAGCCACGGCCGCGACACCCCTATCACCGCAGCCGGCGAAGGTCGACGGAAACGACTGGAAGTCCCTCGACACGATCCCTCTGGAGAGGTTCGAGCCACGTCTGCAGGCCACGGTGGTGGTTCCCTACTACCAGGCGCCGGACGCGCTGGCCCTCACCCTGGCCGGCCTGGAGCGCCAGAGCTACCCGCATCACCTCTTCGAGGTGATCGTGGTGGACGACGGGTCGGACCCGCCGTTGGAGACGCCCGAGCGGTCGCCGCTGAGCGTCCGTGTGATCCATCAGCCCGACCTTGGGTTCGGCCTGGCCCGCGCCCGCAACAACGGCGCCCGCGCCGCTCAGGGCGACATCGTGGTGTTCCTCGACTGCGACATGATCCCGTCCCGCGAGTGGCTCGCCGCCCACGCCCGGTGGCATCACGCCGCCAGCGATGCCGTGTCGATCGGATTCCGCCGACACCTCGATGTCACCGGTGTCTCGGCCGACGATGTGCGCCACTGCAGTGGAACGCTCGACGAGATGTTCGCCGGCCGGCCCTGGGACCGACCGGAATGGATCGAGTCCCACATGGCCCGCACCGCGGAGTTGACCTCCGACGACGACGACTTGTTCCGGGTGGCCTCGGGCGGGAACCTCGGGATGTCGCGCCACTTCTACTGGGAGGTCGGAGGCAACGACGAGTCGTTCACGCAGTGGGGCGCCGAGGACATCGAGTTCGGCTACCGGGCCTTCACGCTCGGCGCGCTCCTCGTTCCCGAGCGCCGGGCGCTGTGCTGGCATCAGGGAGAAGGCGCCGCTCCCAGTGCCAGGGAGGCGCGCAGCCTTGAACAGCAGCGGGCCAGGCTGTCGCAACTGATCGCTCACCACGGCTTCAGAAAAGCCAAGCCAGGCCGCAGCTTCGCAGTTCCCCAGTACGTGGTCAGCGTCGCGACTGACGGGGTCGGCGCCGACGCCCTGCTCGACACCGTCGAGAGCTTGCTGTCCGGCGACGTCCACGACCTGGTCGTCTGGCTCGACCAGCGGCAGGCGGCCGACGAGGAGGAGGCCCACGCGGCCGAGATCGTCAGACGCCTCCTCGGGGGCGACCCGAGGGTGCGCTTCGGCCCGCGGGGCGGCGCCCCGAGCGCGTTCGCCGCCTCACAGTTCCACATCTTCGTGAAGGCCGGCATGCCCGTCGGCCCCGATCTGGTGTCCGGGCTCCGCAAGCAGTTGGGTGCCTCCGAGTGCACCACCGCGCCGCAGCCCGACGGTAGCGACGCCATGCTGGTGAGGGCCAGGAGGCTGCACCGCGAACTGCGCCGGGGCCTCGACGGAGAATCCATCACTGCGGCCTCGCTGGCGTCGAGGCTGTTGCCGCACCAGACGGCGACGACGCCCATCGGAGAGCCGGGCCGCACCGACGACGGCGGGGTGGCTTCGGGGGTGTCCGCGCCGGCGGCAATCCGGGAGCCGGCTCTCGCCGCCGGCGCGGGGCGGCTGCCGAGGCTGCGGAAGTTGGGACGCATCGCCGCCTACACCGCCACAGAGGCGCGCGCCGTGCGCCGCCCGGGCGACGCAGCGCGGTTGGCGCGCACCGTCGGAGGATGGATCGTCCGAGCCGTGGGATGGCGCCTCAGATGGATCGCGTGGCGGTTGCGAAGGGCCGCGTTGCAGGCACGCAGGGCGGCCCGCCGGGGTGCCGCCGCAGTCCGCAGAGGGCGGCGTCGCTCGACCAGTATCCGGCCGGCCACCTACCGGCTCGGTCCGTCCATCGCAGCGTCCGGCCCGCGGTCAGCGGCTGTGTTCGCCGCCTGGACGGGGCTCCACACCAAGTCCTCGATCCCCGCCCAAGTCGTGCTGTGCGATGACATGCCCCTTCCGAGCACATGGACCCCCAGAGCCGGTGCCGCGGTGGTCTCGCTGGACGGCATGGCACCGACCGCGGCCACGCCCGCCTTCGACGTCGAGCAGGTCAACCCCGCCCACTGGCCCGCGGCCTTGAAGCGGGCCGCCAGTCTCGGGCCCAAGAATCTGCTGCCGACCGGGCACAAGGCCTCCAGAAGGGTGGACGCCGCCAACCTCGCGAGAGCGCGCCGCTACCACCACCTGGCCGATGTGGCTGCCCATCACGCCGACGCTCAGGCCAGAGCGGGCACCGTGGCGGCGCTGGCAGCCAGCGGCGCCGTGGTCCGCCTCTGTGACGGCGGCGTCGAGGTGGCCGGACTCCTGGGCGAAAAGCTCTTCGCTCTGCTCACCGATCCTCGCATCGAGACAGCTTCAGAGGCTGAGCGCGAGGCCTTGAGCGTGGAAATGCGGCGTGAGGCGCTGCGCACGCACTCGCTTCGAGCGCGAGCCCGTCAGGTGTATGAAGCAGCATCGATGAGAACGGAGCCCCTGCCGCTGGTGTCGGTGCTGCTGGCCACCCGGCGACCGGATCAGGTGGCTGAGGCGGTCGCTTCGGTGGCGGCCCAGACCTACCCTCGCATCGAATTGGTGTTGGCCGCGCACGGCGACGGATTCGACCGTGCCCGACTCGAAGCACTCGCCGCTGGCAGCGGCACGGATTCCCGCGTCCTGACCGTGCCCGCTGGGTTCGTCCTGGGCGAGGTGCTCAATGAGGCGCTGGAGCACAGCCGGGGAGAGCTGGTCACCAAGTTCGACGACGACGACTTCTACGGACCGGAGCACATCTGGGACCTGGTGCTGGCCCACGAGTACTCCAGGGCCACCCTGGTCGGCAAGGCGGCCGAGTACGTGTACCTGGAGGGAGCGGACCGCACCCTGCGCCGGTTCCGCGGCGGCTCCGAGCGTTTCGGGTTGAAGCTGACGTTGGCCGGCGGCGCGATGATCATCGCCCGCAGCGACCTCGACGCGGTGGTGGGATGGCAGCCGGTGCCCGCTGGCGTCGACAGGGCCCTCATGGGAGACGTCGTTGCCGGCGGGGGCAGCCTCTACCGCACGCACGGACGCGGCTACTTGCTGGTGCGGCATGCTCGCGGACACACCTGGGAGGCCGACGATGAGTATTTCCTGGAGCAGGCCGTCGAGGTTCATGACGGCTGCGACCTCCGCTTCGCCGGCGTCGTCTGAGTCCGGCCGGCGGACCGCTCCGTCTCGTCGGGCAACGCCACCCGGAACCGCCGAGCGTGCCACCCCATCTCGCTGGGGCTCATTTCGCTGGGGGGCCGCGGCGGTCGCTGCCGGAGCCCTGCTCGTGTTCACCAACGGCCCGCTTCTGCTGTTCTCAAAGAGTGTGCTGGACCGCACCGGCCGGTGGGAGGACCACGCGGTCTGGCCGGTGCTGGCCGCGGCCGCCGCATGCGGTGCGGCGCTGGCCGCGCGCCGGGTGCTGGACGCTGGGGGCCGGCAGCAAGCTCGTTCCTCGCGGGTTGCGGCGGTGGCGGTGGGCTGCTTCACGTTGGCCGCGCTGGCGTCCACGCTGTGGAGCGTGGATCCCGTGGCCACGGCCTGGCGCTCATCCGTCTATGTGGGAATGGCCCTGCTGGCGTGGGCGATCGCCGGCTTCGACCACGACGAGGTGGCCGCGGTGGTGGCCACGGTCGCTGGCGCCGCGGTAGCCGCCAGCCTCCTGCTGGTGTGGCTGCGCCCCGACCTGGGACTCCATCCTGACGGCAGCTGGAAGGGCGTCTACACCAACCGCAACTCGCTCGCGCCGCTGGCCGCGGTCGGAGTCCTGGTCGGTGTCCGTTACCTGATGGCGTCGGGAGGTTGGCGACGGCTGGCCGCGGCCGGCGGTGTCGCCGCGGCCGTGGCGGCACTTGTCGGCGCCGGAAGCCGCACCGCATGGATCTCGCTGGCGGTCGCGACCGCGGCCGCGACCGTGGTCGGGGCTCGCCACTGGCTCGGCCAACGCTACGGCCCTGCTGCGGCCAGGACGGCCACAGCCGCGGCGGCGGCCCTGGCCACCTCGGTCACGGTCGTAGCGGTAGCCGTGCAGTGGGACGTGCCCACGTTCGGCCAGCGGCGCGAGATGTGGGGCTTGGTGTGGGACCGGATCGTGCAGCGCCCGGTGCTCGGGCACGGCTTCTTTACCTTCTGGGATATCGAGGAGCTGACCCAGCACGTGCTCCTGCGCCGGGGCAGTGCCCACAACAGCCTCGTCGAGGTGGGCCTGGGGCTGGGGCTGCTGGGTGCGGTGCCTTTCACGGTGATCGTCTTGCTGGCTGCGGGCAAAGCCGGCTCGGCGCTGTGGCGGCGACCCGGCCCCGACACATGGTTCGGTGCCGCTCTCGTAGCCTTCCTGATCGTGGAGAACCTCACGGAGAGCTTCGTCCTATGGTTCTCCTACAGCTGGGTGCTGCTGATGGCCGCCTCTCTCAGGCCCGCCCCTGCTGCGGATCGATTGGCCGCAGCCGCCCCCCGCAGAGCGTCGTCGGGCGCGGACGGATGACCGCTCCGCCTCCTGCAGGAGTGCGCGGAAACGACTGGCGCTCTCTGCCGGTCGCGCCGGTCGAGTTCTTCGAGCCTGACATGGTCGTCACAGTGGTGATCCCCTACTTCGAGGCGCCCGAGGCGCTGGCCCGCACGCTCGCCGGCCTGGAGGGTCAGACCTACCCGCGGGAGCTCTTCGAGGTGGTCGTGGTGGACGACGGCTCGGATCCCCCCCTAGACCTGGACCAGCCGACATCGTTGCGGGTACGCGTGATCCACCAGGAGGACCTGGGATTCGGGGCCGCTCGAGCCCGGAACAACGGGGCACGAGCCGCGACCGGGGACATCCTCGTCTTCCTCGACTGCGACATGGTGCCCGAAGCCGGATGGCTCGCCGCTCACGCCCGCTGGCACCACGCGGCCTCCGATCTCGTGACGCTGGGGTTCCGCCGGCATGTCGACTTCGAGGGCATCGACGCCGGCGCGGTCAGGGGCCGGCCGGGCTCGCTCGAGGAGCTCCTCGCGGAGCGGCCTGTGCAACACCCCGAATGGATAGAGCGCCGGATGGCCAGCACCGACGACCTCACGGACGACTCCGACGACATCTTCAGGATCGTCACCAGCGGGAACTTCGGTATCTCCGCCGCGTTCTTCGCCGAGGCGGGAATGTTCGACGAGTCGTTCACGCAGTGGGGGGCCGAGGACATCGAGCTCGGGTGGCGGGCCTACGCCCTCGGAGCGGTGCTGGTCCCTGAGCGCGGCGCCCTGTGCTGGCACCAGGGTCCGGGCGCGGTGCTCACCGAGAGCGAAACCGTCAGCCTGGAGCAGCAGCGCGACAAGGTGTCACACCTAATCCCCGACCGGAGGCTGCGCTCCGCTGCGCCGGGACGGTCGTTCACGGTCCCGCAGATCGTGGTCACGGTGGACCCGGGCCATGCCGAGCCCGACGTCATCCTGGCGACCGTCGAGCAGGTCCTGGCCAGCGACGTGCACGACTTGTTCGTCTGGGTCGAGGAGCGTCCCGCGGAGCGCTTCGAGAGGCTTCATCGGCTGCTCGACCCGGACCCGCGGGTAGAGGTCGGGGCGGCCGGGGGCGGAGCGGCCGCCCACCGGGCCGCCGCGTTCTTCGTCACTGTTCCCGCCGGCGCCGAAGTGACGCCCCGCATGATCGGGCGGTTGCGCCAGCAGATCGGTGAGGCCGCCTCGGGCCAGTCCGACCTTGCCTCGGGACACCGTGTCACCATCACCAGGGCCTGGGCACTCCATCGGGCTCGGCGCGGCACCCTGGCCATATCCGATGTCGGAGATGTCGTCGAGTTGGATGTGGACTCCCTCCGGGTCATCCAGGAGCCCCAACCCCAGAGCCGGCTGGCGGCCCGGCTGCAGGGACCGGTCAAGACCCTACTGAGAGTCTGGACCCGACTCCGTCGGCACCTGGCGACCGTGTTCGGCGCCGCGCTGCGGATCCGCAGCCCAAAGGATGCGGGCCGGTTCATAGCGATGATCGTCCGGGCCGTCTGGTGGCGCGTCTACAACGTCCGCTGGAAACTGCGACGGGTTCGCAAGCGCCTGAAGATCTGGCTGGGCCTGCAGGCCAGGAACCGCCGCTACGTCCCCCGCCTGGCCCGCTACCCGCTCGGGGCCGAGATAACTGCCTCCGGGAGGGTCGCGTCGGCCGTGCTGGCGGCGTCGGCCAGGGTGGCCTCTCCCCGCGGCGACCACCATGTGGACATCCTGCTCGTCGACTCGCCCGCAGCGGCGCGCTCCGTCGCGAGCGGGCCGGCCCCCCAATCGCGCCCGGTTGTGGCGGTGCTGGACGACTTGAGTCCCCGGCTCTCAGTTCAGGCATTCGATGCGGAGGCCGTGAACCCCATCGGCTGGTCGGCGGCCCATGGGCCCGAATCGGCGACGCTGCGCTCGCAGCTTCCCTCCGCCGGGCGCGGGGTCTTCAGCCACCGGATCGGCGGAGACGCTCTGGACGAGCTGCGTTCCCTGCACCACCTGGAGGATCGGGCGACATTCCACCGGAGCGCCCGGCAGCGGGCGGCGGCTCTGGCCGCGCTGGCCGCGGCCGGTGTCCTGGTCAGCGTCCCCGATCCCGACGCCGACCTGAAGGAGTGCCTCGGCGAGCAGCTGCACGACCTGCTGGCCGGCCCGGCCGTGGCGCATGCCTCCGCCCATGAGCGAGAGCTGTTGAGTATCGCCATGCGGCGGTGCGCGCTGCGCGACCATTCGCTGCGAAGCCGTGCCCGGCAGATTCTGGGCGCCACGGGCATGGACGCTTCCGGGCCGGAGGTCTCCATCCTCGCGCCGACGAGGCGGCCCGAGAGACTGGGCGAGGTCATCGACACCGTGCGGTCCCAGACCTACCCGCGCCTGGAGCTGGTGCTCGCCCTCCACGGTGACGGCTTCGGCGGCGATTCGGAGATCGCGGCGCTCACCAGCACCCTGCAGCATCCGGTGCAGGTGGTGCGCGTGGATGCGGACAAGCCTCTCGGGGCCGTTCTCAACGCGGCCGTCGAAGCATCCTCGGGCACGCTGCTCACCAAGATGGACGACGACGACTACTACGCCAGCGAGCACGTATGGGACCTGGTGCTGGCTCACGAGTACTCCAGGGCCGAACTGGTCGGGAAGTCAGCCGAGTACGTGTACCTGGAGAGACTCGACAAGACGGTGCGAGACACCCACCGTCAGAAGTTCTCGGAACGCTTCATACCGTTCGTCGGCGTGTCCGGGGGCGTGCTGATCATCGCTCGGCACGATCTTGTCGCCGCGGGCGGCTGGCGCCGCGTCCCGCGCCGGGTCGACATCGCCCTCGCCCAGGACGTCACCGCGGTAGGGGGCAGGATCTACTGGACCCACGGCGCCGGATACCTGCGGGTGCGACACGGCGACGAGCACACCTGGACCGTCGACGACAGCCACTTCCTGGGCCGAGCCAGCGAGGTGCGCGCCGGTCTCGACCTCTCCTACGCCGGCTTCGACTGAACCCGGCGCCGCGGCCCGCCGGCGGGTCGGGTTGGCTCAGGACTCGCGGGCGTGGGCTGCGTACTGGTGCTGTAGCAGGCTGCCGGCCACCAGCGAGCCGGCCAGGACCGCGGCCACCAGGGCCAGCTCCACCCGCAGGAACGGCTCGAAGTCGAAGCTGACGACGACCGCGAAGGCGGCGATACCGGCGATCCATCCGACCACCGCCAGCCGGGTATGGCCCAGCGCGACCAGGCCCAGAGCCAGCGACAGCATCAGCATGAGGCCTCCCCCGCTGGCGGCCAGCAGGGCCATGTCGCTGCGGCCCAGCTCGTCACCGAACACGACCCGCACGACCGGCGGCCCGATCACTGCAGCCGCGGCGGTGGTCACCAGAGCCACGGCCGCCACCGCGCTCACGATCTTGAGCTGCATCCTGCGGAATCCCACAAGGTCGCCGTGGCCGGCCAGGGTGGCCAGGCTGGGCAGCAGGCTGGCCTTCACCGCTTGGAAGAAGAACAGCGGGATGCGGGCGATGAGCATGCCGTTGAGGAACACGCCGGGAGCCTCGGCCCCCAGCTCGTCGCCGCCCACGATGTCCACCGCCACCGGCCCGACGTTGAGTATGAAGGCCTCGCCGATGGCGGCGATGAGCAGGAAGCCGAGGGCCGGCGTGAGCTCCCGGTACGTGGCGGGGGGCCCGGACCGCACGAAGGGCCGGCGGGGGCCGGCCGCGGCGACCGTGGCGACCACGAGTGCGAAGGCGATGGCCAGGCCGTAGGCGCCCACCGCGGCCACGCCGACGATTGCCAGTACTACGGCCAGGGCCATGCGGGCCCCGCCCTCGACCACGAAGTACCAGGCGTAGCGGTCGAACATGTGGCGGCCGCCGAGGATGCCCCGCACCAGTTGGGACCCGGCGAATGCGCCCAGGGCGAGAACGAGGGCCAGAAGCAGCTCGGGCCGGCCGTCGAGCAGGCTGTCGAGCCCGAGCGGCCAGGCCACCAGCAGGCCCGCGATGACCAGCACGAACTGGGCCGCGCCCAGCACTCCCGCCCGACTCAGCACCGGTGCGCTGCCCACTCCCCGGCTGGCCCGGTCGGCGGTGGCCCGGGCCACCTCCTGCTCGAGGGGCTGGAACAGCCCGAAGCCACCGATGTTGACCAGGGCCCACAGCACGGCCAGGCTGCCGTAGCCGTCGTCGCCCAGGGCGCGCTGGGCCACCACCAGATACCCGTAGGTGGTGAGCCCGTTGAAGACCAGCCCCCACAGGATCCAGGAGGTGCCGAAGGGCAGCAGGCTCACGAAGCGCGCCCGGAGATTGTTCAGCAACTGTCCGATGGCGCGGTCCTTCCGGGAAGTTGAACCCCCGGAGTCTAGGAGAAGCTAAGGGAGGCGGCCGTAGGGGGCTACGACAGCGTCGGCATGCAGAGGCCGTCGAGTTCGCCGACCTGGATGCGGTCCCGGTTGTCGTAGGTGACCTCGTTGGAGGGGTCGGGTCGCAGCCTGAACTCGCGGAAGCTCATCTCCAGCGCATCGAAGGCCACCAGGCGGCCCCGCAGCGAGTCCCCCACTCCCAGGATCAGCTTGATGGCCTCCAGGGCCTGCACGCTGCCGACAATGCCGGGCAGCACGCCCAGCACCCCGGCCTCCGCGCAGCTCGGCGCCATCTCGGGCGGCGGGGGCTCGGGCAGCATGTCGCGGTAGGTGGGCCCGTTGCGGGGATCAAACACGGTGACCTGGCCCTCGAAGCGGAAGATCGACCCGTGCACCACCGGTATGCCCAGCTTGACCGAGGCGTCGTTGAGCAGGTAGCGGCTCGGGAAGTTGTCGGCCCCGTCGACCACCACGTCGTAGCCGTCGAGGATGTCCATGACGTTGTCGGCGCCGAGCCGGGCGTCGTAGGTGACCACGTTGACGTCGGGGTTCAGCGCGGTGAGGGTCTTCTTGGCCGAGTCGACCTTGCGATCCCCCACCCGGTCGACGTTGTGCAGGACCTGGCGCTGGAGGTTGGACTCGTCGACCACGTCCATGTCGATGATGCCGATGGTGCCCACTCCCGCAGCCGCGAGGTACAGGGCCGCCGGGGAGCCGAGACCTCCCGCGCCGAGCAGCAGGACCTTGGCGTCGAGCAGCTTGAGCTGTCCCTCCTCGCCCACCTCGGGCACCAGCAGGTGGCGCTGGTAGCGGTTGCGCTGATCGGGCGACAGGGTGCGGGGCCGCGCCCAGGCCCGGCCCTCGTCCTTCCACTTGTTGAAGCCGCCGTCCATGGACACCACGTCGGTGTAACCCATCTGCTCGAGCGTCACCGCCGCGAAGGCGGAGCGCACGCCGCCCGCGCACATGGCCACCAGCGGGGTGGACCGGTCGGCCACCCGGTTCTCGATGCTCGACTCGAGCTGGCCCCGGGGGATGTGAACGGAGCCGGCGATGGCTCCCTGCTCGTACTCGTCGGGCTCGCGCACGTCGAGTAGGGTCCAGCCCTCGGCCAGCAGCTGCTCGCCGCCGGCGGTGTCGACCTCGCGGATCTCGGACTTGGCCTGCGCCAATAGTTCTCTGAAGCTCGCCATGGCTAAATCCTACCTGTCTTGTCAGGATTTAGCCACCCCAGCGAGGACCCGGTGACTAGTCGATGGGATCTAGCCCGCAGATCACCGGTAGCACTTCGCTGATGGATCCGCCCACCAGCACGTCCGCCAGCGCGTCGAACTCGGTGGGCTCGCCGTTCACGATGATCAGCCCGGCCCCGGACTGCGCGGCCAGGGGGGCAGTCATGTTGATGGGCGACACGGCCAGCGTCGTGCCCACCGCCATGAACAGGTCGCATTCCAGGGCGGCCCGCTCGGCTCGGGCCAGGTCGACCGGGTTGAGGCTCTGGCCGAACGACACGGTGGCCGCCTTCAGGAGCCAGCCGCAAAGGGGACACTGCGGGTCGGGCTCCCCGGCCCTCACCCGCTCCAGCGCAACCTCTATGTCGTCGCGGTAGTCGCACGACAGGCACTGCACCTTGCGAGTCGTGCCGTGTATCTCCACCACCAACTCTGCGGCGCTCCCGGCCTGCTGGTGGAGTTCGTCCACGTTCTGGGTGATGAGCAGATGGAGCTTGCCCCGCCCCTCCAGATGGACCAGAGCCTCGTGGCCCCGGTTGGGGTCGACGTCACCCCACAACGCTCCGGAGGCTCTGCGAGCCCAGTTGCTCCGGCGAACCTCGGGATCCGAGACATAGACGTTGATGTTCGAGGCCCGCTCGGCCGCCGGGTCCCGCGTCCACAGGCCCTTCGGGCCCCGGAAGTCGGGCAGCCCGCTGTCGGTGGAGATGCCGGCCCCGGTGAGGACAGTGACGCGATCGGCCGCATCGACCATCCGGCGGGCCGCGGCAACCGCGGCCGCAGCTTCCGCTAGCACGCCGCCAGAGTAGCGGAGCCGGTTAGACCATCGGCCTCTCCTACTGAATCAGCAGAAAAAATGTCTCAAGATTTCTGTTTGACAAACATCAAGCGTCAATATATGTTCAAATGTTGACACTTCCCCCGGACATCTTGCAACTGAGGCGCTCGCGAGCGCCCGCATTATTGGAGAGACATCATGACTTCGTCCATCAACCTCCCGCCTGCGGTAATCGACTCTGAGGTGATCACGCTCATTCCATGGATCGACCACCGCGTCGACGCCACCGGTCACGACCCGAGATCCACCTACGTCGAACAGTTCTGGCTCGGAACGCTGGGCCCTTCCACCACCTGGTTCCTGCGCCATTGCGCCAACCGGCTCGATGACGCCGGCAGCACGGCCGTCAATCTGCGGGAAATAGCCAACACGCTGGGCATCGGACACGAGGGCGGCTCGCGCAGCGCCATGTCCAAGACGGTTGCGAGAGCCTGCCGGTTCCGAGCAGCCCGATCCGTGGGGTCGGCAACCCTGGCCGTCCGCCTTCGACTGCCGCAACTCAGCTACCGCCAAGTGCAGCGCCTGCCCGAACCAACGCAACGACGCCATGAAGAGTTCCTTGCGGTCAACTTGAGCCGCGACGAGGTGTGCCGGCAGCAGTCACGGGTCCGGCGGCTGGCCGTGTGCCTGATCGAATGCGGTGACAGCTTCGAACAGACAGAGAGGCTGCTGGCTCGGATGAGCTACCACCCCGCCATAGTTGCCGAGGCGGTGCGCTGGGCATGGAACCTCCATCACGGACGGTCTTCCCCCGAGGCGGCCTGACTCTCGCTCTTGCCGTGATGTAGCGTCGGAACCGGTCAGGGGGTGCACATGGAACCCGCAATACCCACCGGTATCGACGACATCGACGACGAATGGCTGTCGCAGGCCATGGGTTCGCCCGTGCGGATCACCGGTATCGACGACATCGGGACCGGGGTCGGGATGATCGGCGCCATCTACCGGGCCACGCTCGAGGGCGACGGCCCCGACACCGTGGTCTTCAAGATGCCCGGCCTCGACGAGACGGCCCGCTTCACGGCCCAGATCCTGCGCCTCAACATCCGCGAGGTCGGCTTCTACCGCGAGCTGGCCGCCGAGAGTCCCATCCGGGTCCCCCACTGCCACTTCGGCGCCGTCGATCCCGAAACCCATGAGTTCGTGCTGGTGCTGGAGGACGTGGGCTCGTACCGGGCCGTCAGCCAGGTCGGGGGCATGGGCCGGGCCGACGCCGAGCAGGCCGTAGACGAGCTGGCCGCCTGGCACGCCCACTGGTGGGGCAAGGCCGACCCGATCGTGGAGCGGGGCACCGCGATGGCCATCCACGATCCCATCTACCCGATGCTGCTGCCGCCGGTGTTCTCCGACGGCTGGGCCAAGGTCCGGGGGGCGATGAGCGTCCCTCGGGTCGTCGAGACGGTCGCCGACGGCTGGGTGGAGGCCCTGCCCGAGATGCTGGGGTCGCTGGCGACGACGCCGAGCACCCTGGTCCACGGCGATTACCGGGCCGACAACATGTTCTTCGACGACGACGGTCGCGTCGTGCTGCTCGACTTCCAGGTCATCGGCCAGTCCATGCCGGTCGGCGATCTGGCCTACTTCGTCACCGGGAGCCTCTCCCCCGCCACCGCCTCGGAGATCGAGCCGGGCCTATATGAGCGCTGGCTGCGAGCGCTGGTGGCCGAGGGCGTGCCCGAGTCCGAGACCGGCGGGATGTGGGACATCTACCGGGGCGCGGTGCTGTTCTGCGTCTGCTACCCGATGATCGCCGGCGCGGGCATGGACCTCACCGACGATCGCCAACGGGGACTGCTGGAGGCCACCTTCGAGCGCTTCGAACGCGCCGCCGACGAGCTGAGCCTGCCCGACCTGCTCTGAATCCCACTCTTGTTCGCTGCGCTCACGGGCCGCTCGGGCCACGGCCTCGCAAGCTCGGCCTCTGAGTCAGGCCCTCTGGCTCAGTTGCTCGAGGTGTACGACAAGGCCAACTCGACCAGGGTGCGCACACCGAAGCCGGTGCCGCCCTTGGAGATCTCGCCGTCGTCCGATTCGGCCCGGGCCGGACCGGCGATGTCGAGGTGGGCCCAAGGGATGCCGTCGGCCACGAACTGCTGCAGGATCAACCCCGCGGTCAGAGCGCCCCCGTGGTTGCCGCCGATGTTCTTCATGTCGGCCACGTTCGACTCGAACTGCTTGGCGTAGTCGGCAGGCAGCGGCAGCGGCCAGACCCGCTCCCCGGCGCGGTCCGCAGCGGCGCGGATCTCATCGATCAGCGGCTCGTCGTTACCCATCAGCCCGGCGATAGACGGTCCCAGAGCCACCATGCAGGCACCGGTCAGGGTGGCCAGGTCGACGACGGCGTCGGGCTCGTCCTCGCAGGCCAGCGACAGAGCGTCGGCCAGGATCAGCCGGCCCTCGGCATCGGTGTTGAGCACCTCGATGGTCTTGCCGTTGCGGATGGTGAGAACGTCGCCGGGCCGGGTGGCGTCGCCGCCGAGCATGTTGTCGGTCATGGGCAGGTACCCCTTGACCCTGACCGGTGCGCCCACCGCGGGCAGCACCGACATGGCACCGATGATCGCCGCGGCCCCGCACATGTCCATCTTCATGGCCATCATTCCCTGGGCGGTCTTGATGGACAGGCCCCCGGCGTCGAACGTGATCCCCTTGCCCACGAAGGCGAGCGTCGCCACCGGGTCGCCCTCGGGTTCGTAGGTCAACTCCACGTAGCGCGGCGGATTGGTGCTGCCCCGGTTGACGCCGAGCAGGCCGCCCAGCCGCTGCTTCTTGATCTCGGCCTCGTTCCAGACCCTCGACTTCAGCCCGGCCTTGCGGGCAACGGCCGCCGCCTTGCGGGCGAAGGCCGGGGCAGTGAGCGAGCCGCCGGGCTCGTTGGACAGGTCGCGGGCCACGCACACCCCCGCGGCGATGGTGGAGCCCCGCGCCAGGGCGTCCTTGGCGGCGGCCGAGGCGCTTCCCACGACGTCGACGCGGGCCAGCTTGGGGGTGCCGTCGCCGCCGTCGGAGCCGTCGGCGGACGACTTGTAGACGGTGTAGCGGTAGCCGCCCAGGATCACGCCCTCGGCGAGCGCCTGACGGGCTGTGGCGTCATCCAGACCGGAAGCGGCTGGAAGGCGCACCGCCGCCCGTGCGTGGCGTGAGCATGAGCGAGCCAACGCCGCGCCGGCTCGCCGGATGGTGGCCGCGGTGACTTCGGCAGCCGCGCCTACACCGACCAGCCCGGCGAAGCCGCCGCCGGCCGGCTGCAGATGGACCTGCTCCGCCTTGCCGCTGAACCCGGTGGTGTCCAAGACCGCCGCGTCGAAACCGTCTATGCCAGCTTCGACATCCTCGGCGGTGACAAGTGAAACACTGGCGGTGGCCGCCTTGGGCACGGAGCGAACTGCATGGACTGTGATCGGCATCCGGTCAGACTAATGGGCTGCCCGACTAGCCCGATGCTGGTGCCGGGAGGTCCTGCTCGACGGTTAGCGTCGGCGCGAACAGGTCCCCGAGTTCTTCAACCCGGTCGAGGACTTCGGAAGCGGTGAACGACAGCGGCTCGCCGTCCGCCCCGTCGGACACCTCGTCCCAGGTGATGGACGTAGAGACCGTGGGGCGGTCGAGGCCCCTCAGCGAGTAGGGGGCGATGGTCGTCTTGAAACGGGCGTTCTGGCTCCAGTCGATGAACACCTTCTTTGGCCGCAGGCTGCGCTTCATCACCGACACCACGAGCGCCGGCAGGCGCTTCTCGAGCAGTTGGGCCACGGCCAGGGCGAAGCCGGCCGCGTGGTCGTGGGAGTGGGGCCGGTTGAGCGGCACGTAGAGCTGCATCCCCTTGCTGCCCGAAGTCTTGGGCCATCCGGCCAAGCCGACCGATTCCAGGACCTCGCGGACGTGCAGCGCCACTTGGCAGCACTCGACGATCGTGGCCGGCTTGCCCGGATCGAGGTCGAACACGACCATGGTGGGCGAATCAAGGTCGCCGCAGCGGGCCATCGGGGCGTGGATCTCCAGCGCGGCCAGGTTGGCCGACCAGGCCAGAGCGGCCACCGAGTCGAGCCGGCAGTACTCGATCGGCCCTCCCCTGTCGCCAGGCCCCCGGCACGTACCGACCCAGTCGGGACGGTGCTTGGGGCAGCGCTTCTCGAAGAACGACTCGGCGGTCACGCCGTCGGGCCAGCGTCTCAGCGTCACGCCCCGGTCGCCGACGTGCGGAAGCATCACCGGCGCGACCCGCACGTAGTAGTCGATCACCTGCGCTTTGGTGAACCCGGTCAACGGGTACATGACCTTGTCGAGGTTGCTGACCGACAGCCGGCGCCCATCGATGGTCACGGGCACGCGCTCGGGTGCGCTCACTGATCCGCCCGAACTGCGACCCGCCCCGCTCGACCCCTCAGGCCGACTTGCGGATCTTCCTCGCCGGTTCCTCGCGCTTCGCGTCCGGCTCCGCGGCGGCCTCGCCCCCGGTCGGGTGACGCTTGCGAGCCTCCTTGGCCGCCGCTACCGAAGCCTCCAGCGCGGCCATCAGGTCCACGACCGTGTCCGAGGTCGGAGCGGCCGAGGCCACTGTGACCGTGGTGTCACCGGACGCCTTGCGCTCGATCATCTCCAGCACCGCCTCCCGGTAGGAGTCGGTGTAGCGGCCCGGCTCGAACTGGGCCTCGAGGGCGGCGATGAGCTGGCGGGCCATGGCTGTCTCGCGCTCCTCCACCTCTATGTCGCCGAGCCCGTCGAAGCCGTCGATCTCGTCGGGTGCGACCAGTTCGTCGGAGTAGACCATGGTCGACAGCATCAGCCGCCCGTCGACCGGACGGATGGCGGCCAGATGCTGCTTGGAGCGCATCACGAAGCCGCAGATGGCCACCTTGTCAGCCTCATCCATGGCCTCGGCCAGCAGCTTGTAGGGCTTGGCCGCGGCCTCGTCGGGAACCAGGTGGTAGGCGCTGTCGTAGAAGACGGGATCGATGTCGGCGAGGTCGATGAAGGCGTCGATGTCGATGGTGCGGGCCGCGACCGGGGCCAGCTCGTCCAGCTCGCGGTCGGTGACGGTGACGTAGTCGCCCGAAGGCAGCTCGTAGCCCTTGACGATCCGCTCGGGCGGCAGTTCCGATCCGTCGGCCGACGACACCCTCTTGTGGCGCACCCGGGCCCCCGTCTCGGCGTCGAGTTGGTTGAAGCGCACGTTCTTGCGGCTCACCGCGCTGAAGAGCTGCACGGGAATCGTGACCAGTCCGAAGCTGATCGATCCCTTCCAGATCACTCTCGGCACTGTTGGCCTCCTCGCATCGGCCCGAGCCCGGCGTAGCCGGAACCCGGCGCGCAGGCCTCCGCACCGCCCAATCGAGTTTAGGGGGCAAGCAGGATGCGGGCCACCAGATCCTGGCCGAAGGCGGTGACTATGGCCAGGTACACCAGGCCGGTGGCGGCCATCACCGCGGAGTACTGGCGCTCGCGCAGCGCGGCCCTGGCCACCGCCACCAGCACCAGTGTCGCGGCGGTGGAGGCCACCCAGAACCAACCCAGCAGGCCGTTGTAGCCGTCGTCGATGGTGCCGTTGAGCACCGACACCATGCCCGTAGGCCACAGCATCACGATCGTCTCGGGCACCCAGAGCACCGCCGCGGCCCGGATCATCTCCAGCAGCGGCCCGCGGGCCAGTCCGGGCTGGACGAGGTACCAGTGGCCCAGCAGCATTGCGCTCAACACCGCCCCGCAGAACAGGGCGCCGACGAGGGTGCGAGCCACCGCCAGCCCGGCAGGGCCCCCGGCCGCCAACGCCCCCAGTAGGACCGCTAGCAGGCCGACCGTCGCCGCGAGCAGATCCAGCACCGGAGGGAACTCGGGCGCATCGGGATCGAAGCGGGTCTCGGCCCGGTCGATGCCGGTCATCTCGGCCACCCGGGCCGACCGGCGCGCCGCCTGGGCCCGCTGACCGGCCACACCCGCCGACCGTCGGGCCACCGAAACCGCTCCCGCGACAAGCCCGACGCAGACGAAGACCATCGTGGCCACCTCGCGGCTCCAGATCGGCTCGGCCAGGAGCGCAGTGACCAGGGAGCCCCCGGCCAAAGCCAAGAACACTCCCCGCATCAGCCATCCGTATCCGAGCCCGACCTCGCGGCGGCGGGTGGTCACCCATAGGAAGAACCAGCCGCCCGCGGCCCAGCCGACCAGCAGGGTGGCGGCGTCGAGTTCGACCACTAGTGGCCTCTCGCATAGGCGAGATCTCGTCGCGTCGCCGCGATGTCATTCCCGCTCTTGTTCGCTCCGCTCACGGGCCGCTCGGGCCACGGCCTCGCTCGGGGCGATGCGTACTCCCTCATGGATGGCTCCCTTCCGCTCGGCCTCTGGCGGCAGCGCCGACCGCTCAGGCGACGACGGCCAAGTGGTGGTCGGCGCGGTTGAGGGGGTCGGGACCGGCCGGCGAGATGGCAACGATGTCCTCGAGGCGAGCCCCCCATCGGCCGGGCACGTAGATCCCCGGCTCCACCGAGAAGGCGTTGCCGGCCGCCAGCGGCTGGTCGTTGCCCTCCACGATGTAGGGGTCCTCGTGAGCCTCGGTTCCGATCCCGTGGCCGGTGCGGTGCACGAAGTAGTCGCCGTAGCCGGCCGCGGCAATGATCGACCGTGCCGCCCGGTCCACATCCTGAGCGGGCGTGCCCGCGGCCGCCGCGGCCACGCCGGCCGCCTGCGCTTCGAAGAGGACTCCGTAGAGCTCGTCGAACTCGCTTGGCGGCTCACCGGTGTACACGCAGCGGGTGATGTCGGAGCAGTACCCCACGCCGTCGTCTCCCACCATCGTGCCGCCGAAGTCGCACAGCACGACCTCGTCCGGGCCGACAATCCGCGGGCCGGGCTCGTGATGGGGGCTGGCCGCGTTGGCGCCGGCGGCCACGATGGCGAAGTTCACCCGGTCGTGGCCCTCGGCCAGGATCTGGCGGCCCAACTCGGCCGAGACCTCGGCCTCGGTCAGTCCCAACAGCTCGATCTCACCCCGCTGGAGCCGACCCGCGATCCGGTCCACCGCCGCGGCCGCGGCCCGCAGGCGCTCGATCTCATCGGCAGTCTTCACTGAGCGGATCGGAGCGGTGACATCCGAGCCCCGCCTCCACACCGCGTCCGGCATGGCCCCCATCAACTCCACCAGGAACCGTGACCACATGTGGTCCCCCACTGCGGCCACGGACGCCGATCCGGCCAGGCGGGTCACGATGTCCACCGGGTCCTCGGTCTCGTCCCAGGGCCTCATCCCGAACACTTCGGGACGCTCCACTACCCGGGGAGCCTCCATCCGGGGCACGACCAGGGTGGCTTCGCCGTCGCGGGGCACGACCAGCATGGTGAGACGCTCGAGCGGCATGGCCTCGTAGCCGCAGAAGTACGGCAGGTCGGCCCCGACCGACAGCATGAGCACGTCGACGCTCTGGTCGGCCATCAACGCCCGAGCCCGGTCGAGCCGACTGGCGAACATGGCCGTAAGCCTAGGTTTGTGCTGCGCTCGCCTCGACGGCGGCGTCGGCGGCCTGACGGGCGTGATAACTGGAACGGGTCAGGGGCGAGGCCTCGACATGGCTGATGCCCATCGACTCGCCGAGTTCCTTCCACCGCTTGAATGCCTCCGGCGGCCACCAGCGATCAACCGGAAGATGGCGGGCGCTGGGCCGCAGGTACTGGCCGATGGTGACGATGTCGGTTCCGGCTGCGTGCAGGTCGGCCAGGGTCTGCACGACCTCGTCGTGGGTCTCGCCCATGCCGGCGATGATCGAGGACTTGGTGGTCAGTCCCTCTGCCTTTGCCCTGGCCAACACCGCCAGGCTGCGGGCGTAGCCGGCCGACGGTCGCACGGCCCGCTGGAGCCGGGCCACGGTCTCGATGTTGTGGTTGAGCACGTCGGGGCGGGCATCGAACACAGTCTGGAGGGCGGCTGCCTCACCACCGAGGTCACTTATCAACGTCTCGACACGGGCGGCGGGCAGGCGACGCCGGACCGCGGCCACCGTCTCCGCCACGACGGCCGCTCCCCCGTCGGCCAGATCATCGCGGGCCACCATCGTCACGACCACGTGCTCGAGGCCCATCCGGACGGCGGCGGTGGCCACTCGCTCCGGCTCCGCTGTGTCCACAGGACCGGGGCGGCGGGTGTCGACCAGGCAGAACCCGCAGGCCCGGGTGCAGCGCTCGCCGAGGATCATGAAGGTTGCGGTGCCGTCGTTCCAACACTCCGAGATGTTTGGGCAACCGGCCTCCTCGCATACGGTCACGAGGTCGAGGCCGCGCAGCGTGGAGCGGACCTCGTGGAACACCGGCCCGGTGCTGAGCGGCACTCGCATCCATTCCGGCTTGCGTGACCGCAGTGGCACCGGCTCATGGCTCTCGCCGTCCAGCCGGGCAGCCTCGAGCCGGCCCAGCAGGCGAAGCGACACTCCCTCGGCCGCCGGGCTGCCGTCCGGCGCCGTACCGGCATCCGCCGAGCCATTGGCGGCGTCTTGGGTGAACTGGGCCATGTCGGCAGGAGCCACCCGGTGGGCAACATCGGCCCGGTCGATGCGACCGTGCGAGCCCCATGTCCCGGCAGCCCGTTGCGCCACGAGGTCGACAACCTCCCGCATCGACACGTCGATGTCCTCAGCCGACAGAGACGTCACTCCCAGACCGGTGATCCCGCAGGGCACGATCCGAGCGAACCACTCCAGGTCGGGATCGACGTTGAGCGCGAAGCCGTGCATGGAGCGGGCCCGCGACAGCCGCACGCCGATGGCCGCGATCTTGCGGGGCCGCAGGCCTTCGGGGTCGACCCACACCCCGGTGTGGCGCTCGAGACGTCCCGCCTCCAGCCCTAGATCGGCCAGAACGTCGATCAACAGTTGCTCCACGCCGCCCACGTAGGCGGCGGTGTCCGCCATCCCGCCGCCGCGCCGGCCGGGCACGGTGAGAATCGGATAGCCCACCAGCTGCCCGGGTCCGTGGTAGGTGACCTCTCCACCCCGGTCGGTCTCCACCACCGAGCCGCCCAACGCTTCGACGTCCACCAGCAGATGCTCGCGCCGGCCCCGGCGGCCCAGGGTCACCACATGGGGATGCTCGAGCAGGAGGAGGTGGTCGTCGGCGGAGTGGCCGTGGAGGCGGCGTTGGAGTGCCAGGGCATCGTGGTAGGACACACGGCCGAGCCAGCGGATCCGCAGCACGGGCCGGTCAGCGGCCACCACCGACTCGCTCAGCGGATCTCAGCCTCCCAGTCGCGGGTCTCGATGATCTCCTTGGTCCGGTGGAGGAACGCGGCCGCGTACGCGCCGTCGAACGCTCGGTGGTCCCAGGCCATGGCGAGCACGCCCATCGAGTGGATGGCGATGGACTCGTTTCCGTAGGTGTCGGTCACCACCACCGGCTTGCGGGAGACGCCATCGGTGCTCAGGATGGCCACCTGCGGCTGGTTGATGATCGGGAACTGCATCATCGTCCCGTACTGGCCGGCGTTGGTGAGGGTGAACGTGCCTCCGGCCAGGTCGTCGGGTCCGAGCTTGCGGCTGCGGGCCCGGTTGGCCAGATCCACGATATCCCGGGCGATCTGGCGGAGGCGCTTGCCCTCGGCGCCGTGGATCACAGGAGCCAGCAGGCCCTGGAAGTCGATGTCCACCGCGACGGCCAGGTTGACGCCGGCATGGACCACCAGTTCGTCCCCTCCGAAACTGGCATTGAGATGCGGGTAGTCGCGCAGGGCGTCGATCACGGCCCTGGCGATGAATGGCAGATAGGTGAGGCTGAAGCCCTCCTCCGCCTTCCATGCCTGTTTGGCGGACCGGCGGACCTTCTCCACCCCCTCGTAGTCGACCTCTATGGCGGTGAGAACGTGAGGCGATGTCTGCTTGGACATCACCATGTGCTCCGCGGTACGCCGCCGGATGTTGTTGAGGGGCACCACGCTGTCGCCGCTGCGGACCACCACTGCGGGCGCGGCCGATCGCCTGGCCCGGCGTGAGGGCTTGCGCTCCTCAGGCGCGGCAGCCGGAGGCGGGGGCTCAGCCTCAGCGGCAGCCGGAGCCTCGGCAGTTGCCTCGCCCTCGCTCGAGGCGCGGGCCCTTATGGCTTGCTCGACGTCGGCGCGGGTGATGCGCCCGCCGAGGCCGGTGCCGGTCAGAGTGGACGGATCGAGGTTGTTCTCGCTGATCAGCCGGCGCACGACCGGCGACAGCACGATCCCTGCCGCCCGGAACGCCCCAGCGGACTTCGGCTCCTCCGGCTCGGCCGGCGTCTCGACTGCTTCGGACGGCTGCTCGGGGGCGGCAGGCGGTTCCACCACTTGCTGCACCGGCGCGGCCGCAGGGGGCTCCACCACTTCCTGCACCGGCTCAGCAGCCGCCGGCTCGACCACTTCCTCAACCGGCTCAGCGGCCGGCGGCTCGGCGGGCGGGGCATCTCCCGAATCGCCGACGCGGGCCAGGACCTGCCCGACCTCCACAAGGTCACCCTCGCCGGCGAGGATCTCCGACAGCACCCCCTCCACTGGGGACGGCACCTCGGTGTCGACCTTGTCGGTGGAGATCTCGAAGAGCGCCTCGTCGAGGGCGACCTCGTCACCAACCTGCTTGAACCATCGGGTGATGGTCCCCTCGGTGACCGTCTCTCCCAGCTGGGGCATCATGATGTCGGCCATCAGCAGTCCTTACCCGTGGAGCGAGCGGCCCGTCAGGGACAGGATCGTCTCGCCGAACAGCTCGCTCATGGTTGGATGGGGTTGTATCAGACGGGCGACATCGTCGACCGTCGCTTCCCAGTTCACCGCGAAGTAGGCCTGGCCCAACTGCTCGGTCACCCATGGCCCCGCCATGTGAACCCCGAGGATGCGGCCGCCGGTGCCGTCGGCCTGCTTCTCGGCGACCACCTTCACCAGGCCCTCGGTCTCGCCCAAGATCTGGGCCCGGCCGTTGGCCATGTAGCGGTGCATCGAGGTCACCACTTGGAATCCGGCGTCGATCGCGCTCTGCTCGGTGTGCCCGGCGAAGGCCACCTCGGGGTGGCAGTAGATGCACCAGGGCGTGCCGTGGTAGTCGAGGGGGTCGGGGTCCTCGCCCAGGATGTCGCAGATGGCGAGCATGCCCTCGGCGAAGGCGGTGTGGGCCAGCTGCGGGCTGTCGACCACGTCGCCCACAGCCCACACGCCCTCAGCGGTCGTGCGGCAGCGGCCGTCGACCGCCACGAAGCCGCGGTCGTCCAGCTCCACGCCGGCCGAGTCAAGTCCCAAGTCCTCCGTGCGGGGCCGGCGGCCCACCGCCACCACGACCATCTCCACGTCGACCTGCTTGCCCTCCCCGAAGGAGACCACGGTGCCGGAGCGGTCCGGTCGAGGCTCATGACCGTGCACCGTCACGCCGGTGTGCACCTCGATCCCCCGCTTGCGGAACGACCGCCTCACTACCTTGGCCACCTCGACGTCGCAGCCGGTCAGGATGTTGGGGAGAGCCTCCAGAACGGTGACCTCGGTTCCCAGGTCGCCCATCATCGAAGCGAACTCGCAGCCGATGGCGCCGCCGCCGATGACTGCGGCCGAGGCGGGCAGCCTGTTGATCGAGAACAACTCGTCGGAGGTCACCACCAGCTCGCCGTCGACCTCGAAGCCCCCGATGGTCCGGGGGGTCGAACCCGAGGCCAGGATGATCGAGCCTCCGGACAGCGTGCGCTCAGAGCCGTCGGCCCCAGCCGCCAGCACCGTGCCGGACGGGCCGAAGGAGCCGACGCCCTCATAGATGGTCACCTTGCGCTGCCCCAGCACCGACGACAGCCCGGCCATCATCTTGTCGATGACCTGCTGCTTGCGGCCCAGCACAGCAGACCAGTTGAGGCTGGGCTCGCCCGCCTCCACACCGAACTCAGTCGCCCTTGCCACCGTGCGGTACACCGAGGCGGCCTCCAAGAGTTCCTTGGCCGGGATGCAGCCGACGTGCAGGCAGGTGCCGCCCACCTTGCTCTTCTCGACCACCGCGACGTCGAGGCCCGCACTGGCGCCGTACAGGGCCGCGGCATAGCCGCCCGGCCCGCCGCCGATGACGATCACGTCGTGTGCTGCGTCGCTCACAAGGCCTCCCGGATAATGGCGCGACCCTACCGGTTCCTACCGAGTTCAGAACCTGCCCAACAGCACCTGGACGGTGAAGGCCACCAGGATGGCGAGACCGCACAGCAGGGCGGCGAGAATCAGCCTGCGGGTGCTCACTTCGAGCGTCGGCGGCGACGGCGACGGCGACGGCCGACCACCCAGCCGAGGATCTCGGTCAGCAGCGCTCCGGCTACTGCAGCCACGATGATCACCGCCCAAAGCGGGCCGTTCACCTCGACGAACCACCAGGTGACCGGCACCTCGCGGTCGTTCTGAACAACGAAGACGATCAATGCCGCCGCAACCAGCAGGGCTAGGACCACCCCGGGCCGGATCGACCACTTCCGCGCCGCAGGCTGGGCGTTGCGGCTACCGGTGTCGGAGGCACCGGCATGTCCGGCATCGAAGGCTCCGGTGTCCGAGGGTGTCAGGTCTTCATCCACGTCAGCCCTCAATCTCTTCGGCCGGACCGCGGGGATGCTAGACCAACCGCAGTGGTACAGCTATGCGCGTAGCGGTCACAGGCTCCACCGGACTCATCGGCCGGGCTCTGGTCGAGCGTCTGGCCTCTGATGGACACCAGACCGTGAGGGTGGTGAGATCGGCCGGCGCCTCCGGCCAGCGGGGATCCACCGTGAACTGGGATCCCGGGGCCGACCAGATCGAGGGCGAAGCTCTGGAGGGCCTCGACGCGGTGGTGCATCTGGCCGGCGAGCCGATCGCTGCCCGGCGCTGGTCCTCCGCCCAGAAGCGACGCATCGCCGACAGCCGGACACGGGGCACAGCCCTGCTGGCCGGTGCCCTGTCCCGTCTCGACGCGCCGCCGCGCGTGCTCGTGTCGGCGTCGGCCATCGGCTACTACGGCGACCGGGGCGACGAGCGCCTCGACGAATCGTCCAGCGGCGGGCGCGATTTCCTGGCCCAGGTGTGCCGCGACTGGGAGACGGCCGCGGATCCGGCTCGCGATGCCGGCATCCGGGTTGCCCATCCCCGCACCGGCGTGGTGCTGAGCCAGTCGGGGGGTGCGCTGGCCGAGATGCTCCCCTTCTTCAGGCTGGGCCTCGGCGGCCGCATCGGGAGTGGCCGGCAGTGGATGAGTTGGATCACGCTGCACGACGAGATCGAGGTACTGCTCTGGCTGCTGACGGCCGACGTGGAGGGACCGGTGAACCTCACCGCGCCCGAGCCGGTCACCAACCGTGAACTCACCGCGGCTCTGGGGCGGGCGCTGCGCCGCCCGACTCTGCTGCCCACACCCAAGCCCGCTCTATGGGCCCGCCTGGGTCGCGAGCTCACCGAGGCCCTGCTCTACAGCAGCGCCCGGGTGGAACCTGCCCTGCTGCTGCGGCGCGGGTTCCAGTTCGCCCATCCCGACATCGCCACAGGCCTCGACGCGGTACTAGCCGGGCACCCCTAGGGGCCGCGGCGGGAGATCTGGTCGGTGGCGGCGCCTACGGCGAGCTGGTCGACGATCTCGTTCCACTCGTCGCCGGAGTGGCCCTTCACCCAGCGGAACGTGACCTGGTCGGCCCGGTCCAGGTAGAGGTCGATCAGCGGCTTCCACAGGTCTTGGTTCTTCACCGGCTTGCGGTTGGCGTTCTTCCAACCCCTCCGCTTCCAGCCCTCGTACCACCGGTCGCGGAAGCAGTTGACGACGTAGGTGGAGTCCGACACGACAGCTACCGGGCCGTCCAGCTCCCGCAGCGCCTCCAGTGCCGCCTGCAACTCCATTCGCTGGTTGGTGGTGTCCGGATCGGCGCCGCAGGCCCACTCCCCGCCCGGCACCGCCCAAGCCCAGCCCCCCGGCCCAGGGT
>VXWX01000028.1 GCA_009835735.1 Acidimicrobiaceae bacterium | reverse complement strand
GGGCCTTCGCCATCAAGGGCTCGGGCACGGTGGTGACCGGCACGCTGACCGGCGGAGCGCTCACCGCCGACGACACCCTGACCCTGCTTCCCGCCGGGCGCGGCGTGCGGGTGCGGGCCCTCCAGAGCCTGTACCAGCAGTGCGACCGGATCAGTCCCGGCAACCGGGTGGCGGTCAACCTCGTCGGGGCGGGCCACCGCGACGTGGCTCGGGGCGACGCAGTGGTGCGGGCCGAGCAATGGCAGGCCACCGACACCATCGACGCCGAGCTGTCGGTGCTCGCCTCGCTCGACCATCCGGTCACCCGGCGGGGCGCCTATGTGGCCTACATCGGGTCGGGCGAGCATCCGGTGCGGTTGCGGGTGCTGGGGCCGACGGCCATCGAGCCGGGAAGGACCGGACTCGTCCGCTTGCACCTGCCGCTGCGTCTGCCGCTCTGCATGGGCGACCGGTTCATCCTGCGCGAGTCGGGGCGGTCCGAGACGGTCGGGGGTGGCGAGATTCTCGATGTCGAGCCGGTGCTGCCCGCGTCCAGGGCCCGGCCCGACCGATCAGTGGACCGGATCATCGCGGAGCGGGGCCGCATCGACGCGGCTCGCTTGGAGCGGATGACCGGGATCGCTCGCCCGGCCGACCTGGGACGGTGGGCGGTGGCGCCCGAGCACCTGGAGCAGACCGGCCAGCGACTGGCCGAGGCCGTGGCGGCGGCCGGGCCGCTCGGTCTCGATCTGGCCACCCTCGATGACTTCGAGCGGGCCGTGATCGACACCCTGGACGGCGTCGACTTGGTCGAGGGGCGGGCCCGGCCCGCCGGTGGCGGGGATCCACTGGCCGACCACCCGTTCGTGAAGGCGGTCGAGGCCGCTCCGTTCGCACCGCCTGCTCCCGACGGTGTCGGCGGCGAAGAGCTGCGCCTGCTGGTGAGGCAGGGCCGTCTGGTCGAGAGCGGTGGCATCCACTTCGGGGCGGGCGCGGTCACCGAGGGGGCGCGGGTGGTGGCCCGGCTGCTGGCCGACAAGCCCGAAGGGGTGACGGTGGCCGAGGTCCGCGACGCCTGGGGCACGACCCGCAAGTACGCCCTGGCTCTGCTGGCCCGGCTGGACGGCACGGGCGTCACCCGCAGGCGGGGGGACCTGCGCATCGCCGGGTCGCGGCTGCCTCAGCTGTGACTCAGACGGGCGTGTAGCTCAGCCGGGATGAGCCTCGACGCGGGCGTAGCTCAGGCCGGGCCCCGGATCAGGTGCGGGCCATGCGCAGCAGGAGGTCGCGCCGCTCGATCTCGTTGAGGCCGCCCCAGATGCCGTGCTGCTCGCCGATGTCGAGCGCGTACTGCAGGCAGTCGGACTGCACTGAGCAGGAGGCGCAGATGTCCTTGGCCCGAAGCTCGCGGCGCCGCTTCTCGTCGCGCTTCTCAACGTAGGGAGGCGGGAAGAACACCGAGGCGTGGGGTCCCCGGCAAGCTGCCCGCAACTGCCATTCGACTTCATTGTGAGAAGCAAATCTCATACAAGCGCGCCTCCTCCAAGTGACGAAATAGCACATACACCTACGGAGATACAAGCCGCCGGAGAGCTTTTTTCGGGCTCCGGCAGCTGTGGCCGTCAGGGGTCAGGGGACGTTCGCGGGCTCAGAATCGCCTGGTGCGCCGTCCTCCGGGTCGGCCGGTTCCACCGTGAGGATCAATCCTTCCAGCGCCATGACCCGTACCGGGTCGCCCCCGGAGATGGGGGTGGCCCGCTGGGTTCGGGCCCTCCATGGGGCACCGTCGATCACGACCACACCTTCGGGGTCGACATCGTCGCGGGCCACGCCGAGGGACCCGATCATCCAGTCGCGTCCGATTCTGGGCGTGCCGTAGCGGGTTCGGACCATGGCGGGCATGCCGGCCACCATTCCGGCGAACACCCCGACGATCCCCGCCACCAGCGTGATCCACGACAGCAGCACGCCTGCGAACAGGGTCAGCGACCCGGCCACCAGGCACACGGTGGCGATCACAGTCCACACCCTGGGCACGCCGATCTGTATGTCCACGGCATAGCCGAACATGGCAACCAGCAGCAGGGCAACGGCCCACCACCGCGCCGGCAGCGCTGCCAGCCCGTAACAGCCGAGCAGGAAGGTGGTGGCGCCGATCCCGCCGGCGATGCCCACGCCGGCGGTGTAGAGCTCGAAGACGAGCAGCCCGCCACCCACGAGGAACAGCAGGTAGGCGACCGCGGGACTGGCTGCCACGTGCATGAACTGGTCGAGCAGCGCGAGCTTGGCGAAACGGACCCGGCTCACCGGGACCCTCACCGGCTTGTCGCCTGATTCGTCGATCTGGATCTCGAAGCCGGGCAGGTCGAGCACGAAGAAGGGCAGCGTCGGCGCCTCCCGGGCCAGGCCGAGCTCGATGGCCTCCGCGAAGGAGACGGTGGAGGAGCGCATGCTCGGGTAGGCCTCGGCGAAGGTCTCCGTCAGGTGCTCGGCCGGCAATATCGGTGGACCGAGGTCACCCAGCTCGGATCCGGGAGCCAGAGCCAGGTCGGTGACCACCCCGGCGAGCTGACCCACCCCGCCGCGGGCCTCGGCACCGGACGGACCAACCCACATCGTGACGGGCACTCCCGCACCGACAATGCGGTCGGCCAGCTCACGAAGCCGCTGGTCGTCGACGGTGGCCCGGGAGCTGTTCACCTGCAGCACCAGGCCGAGCGAGCCGTCGGCCACGGCCTTGTCGATGGACCGCTCGATGAAGTCGGCCATGATCGGGTCGAGATAGCCCGAGACCTCGACGACGTCCACCACTCCCGGCCCTGCCTGCGCGGCAACGCCGGTCGTGTTCGAGGCGGCAGCCGCAGGCAGGCCCATCACCAGCGCCGCCCCCAGAAGCACAGCCGCGAGCGAGAGCACGCGGACCCGTCGGGTGAGTCTCATCGGACGACGCAGTAGAGAGCGGTGCCGCCGCCTGCCCGCTCGGCCTCTAGGCGTCCGGATCGCGGTCGAGGGCGCCGACGGCGGCCTCGAGGGTCTCTTCCACCGGCACGATGCGGTCGAAGCCGGTGGTGTGAAGCAGGCGGAGCAGCGTGGTGCCGTTGCAGTACACCACTACCCGGCCCTCGTTCTCGCGGATGCGGCGGATCCCGCCGATGAGCGCGCCGAGACCGGCCGAGTCGATGAAGGGCACGCCGCAGAGATCGACCACGAGGCGGCCCGAGGTGGCGTGCTCGGCCAGCGCCTCGCGGAACTGGGCGACGGTGTAGGCATCGAGCTCCCCGGTGGGGCGAAGCAGGTGGTAGGGCTCTGCGCTCCCGTCGGCATCACGGCGGAACGACTCGATGTCCAGCATGGCCACCGAGGTTAGCCCGCCCCGTCGGACGGTACGATCTGTGCCGTGGCCGAGGTGTTGCTGGTTACCGACGCTGACTGGATCGCGGAACAGTGCGAGGCGGCGCTGAGCGGCGACTACCGCCTTCACCGGGTGAGGCAGGGCGCGGACACCCTCGAGGCGATCGAGCTTGTCGAACCTCATCTGGTGCTGCTCGACATGCAGATCGGCAACATGGGCGGCATGGCGGCATGTCTGGCCGTCCGTCAGGAGGAGGACATGGGCCGGCTGGAGCGTCGACCGGTGATAATGCTGCTCGACCGTGACGCCGACGAGTTCCTGGCCCGACGCAGCGCGGCCGACGCCTGGCTGGTGAAGCCGATCAACCCCATGCGCCTGGCCCGCCTGGTGGCATCCACCCTGGCCGACGCAGCCGCTCCCGCCTGAGAGCGTGGCCCGCAGCGGTTCCCCGCTCTTGTTCGCTGCGCTCACGGGCCGCTCGGGCCCTGGTCCGGGCTAACCTCTGTCGCGCTGCACACGGGCAGTGGCGCAGCTTGGTAGCGCGCCTCGTTCGGGACGAGGAGGTCGTGGGTTCAAATCCCGCCTGCCCGACAGTTCCACAGCAAGGACCCTCGTAGACGCCGAGTGCTCGGGGTGCTACGAGGCGGCGGACATGAAGTTGCGGTAGAGCTGCTCGGCGTCGGACACGAAGCCGTCCATGTGGCGGTCGGCGTCGGCCGCTAGGGCGTCGACAGAGTCCTCGCCGAGCACCGACTCCAGCGCCCGGCGGTAGGCGGGGATCTCCCCCCAGTTGCGGACGGTGTCGTCCTCGACCTCCACGTGGTACTGCATCGACCAAGCCCGTTCGCCCACCCGCATGGCCTGCACCCGGCACACCGGTGAGCTGGCCAGCACGACGGCGTCCTCCGGCGGCTGGGCCACGGCCACCGAGTGCCATTGCAGCGCGTGCTGTTGCTCGGCCATCTGATCGAAGATCGGGTCGCTGCGGCCCTCCGGCGTGAGCTCTACCGGCAGCACCCCGATCTCGGGCGGGCGCTGCGGGCCGCAGGTCCCTCCCAGGGCATCGGCCAGCAGCTGATGGCCGAGGCAGACCCCCAGGAACGGCTTCTGCAGATCCCGCACCCAGCGGCGGATGGCCTGCTTCTCGGGCACCAGCCACGGGTGCTCGTCCACGTCCCACACATCCATCGGACCGCCCATGACCCACATGGCGTCGTAGTCCTCCAGCGACGGGATCGGCTCGCCCTCGTCGAGTTCCACTGCCGTCCACTCGATGCCGTCGGCTCTCAGGAAGTCGCGCAGGCGGCCGGGATGCTCGCAATCGATGTGCTGAAGAACGAGCAGTCGCACGCAGCGAAGCTACTCCAGCCGGGGCCCGGCGCAGTGATCGGGCACTAGCCTCCAAGGGGCAACAATCAATCCGACGGGGGACGGCCGCGTGAGGGAGCTGCTACTCGAAGGTCGGGTGTCCTGGCGCTCGGAGAGATCCGGGCGGGACAGGACGCTGTCAATCGGACCGGCGAGGATCCTCGGACTGCGACGGCTCGTGGCCGCACTCAGTCTCGCCGCGGTCACCGTCCTCGCGGTGGCGCTCGTCGCGACAGCCGCCGGTGCAGTGGCCGCCAGTCTCGGGGCCCGCTGGGCCGCCCGGCGCAGGAAGCAGGGACTGGACGATCCCGTCACGATCATGCAGCAGAGGGCCCGCCAGGCAAGAAAGTGGATCGACACCCGCTGGTCACCGGAAGACGGCGCTCCCGGCAGCGACCTATAGCGACAGTTCCGGGACGGTCTCCACCCGGTAGGTCAACTCGATCGGCGCCAAGCCCGGCCCCGACAGTTCGGCCCGGAAGCCGGTACTGGGCCGTATCCCGCCGATCACGGGCACGGTGCCGGTGAAGGCCACGAAGCTGCCCGGCGGGCGGCCGGCCCACGGTATGGCCGCCACCAGCTCCAGAGGATGCAGGTTCGTGTCGGCCGATCCGTCCTGGTACAGCACGTCACCGTCGATATGGCTCCGCAGCGAGAGGTCCTCCCATCGATCCCCCACCTCAGCGGCCGACCAGCCCGACAGGGCCACCGGCTTCGGGCAGACCGCCTTGGATGCGATCATGTGGACCGCTTCCAGGTCGCGGTCGGTGTGATCGGACCCGACGGTCACGAAGGCCTCGTCGCCGTCGACGACCACCACGATTTCGGCCTCGCCGGAAGTGTTCGGCCCGGTCACCGCGATCGACGGCTCCTGCGCGATCAATCCGGGCGGGAACACCATGAACAGCGGGATGCTGGCCGGCCGGGAAACGCCCAGAGCGGCCAGCTCTTCGATGTGGTGGTCGACCGCGGCCCGGTCCCGCCCCGCGTAGCCGATCACCACGAGTGCTTCGGGAGCGAACGCCCGCTCGGCACCGCCGACCGACAACCTCACCGCCAACTCCCTGCCCGGCCAGGGATCAGGGGTTGTAGCCGCCGGTGCGGAACTCCACCATCAGCACACCGGATGTGCTGCGCCACGGGCCGTGGGGCATACCCGGTGGTCGGCAGGCGTACATGCCGGCGGTGAACGTCTCGCCCAAGCGCAGGTCGGTGAGGTCGCCCTGCACGATGTACACCTCCTCCCAGAAATGGTGGGTGAGCACCCCGTTGGGCGACGAGTCAACCCCCGGCGCGAAGCGCATCAGCCGGGTGTAGGCCCCATCGGGTCGGCCGTCGGTGGACAGGATCATCTCGTCGATGCCCTCCACCGAGCCGCCCGCCGGGCGCCACGCCCCGTCGGGGATGTGGAATTCCAGTTCAGGTTTCTCAGCCATGGCTCCTATCCCAACTCGTAGACCTTCGGTTCTAGGCGGTGGTTGATGTTGCGGGCGCCGTCCTCGGTGATCACGTAGGTGTCGCCCATGAACACACCCTTGATGATGTCGGTGGTGCAGGGGTGGATCTCCACGCACAGCGCCATGTTGGGCTCCAGCACCACGTCCTTGTCGGGACGGTGCGACGTGCCGACGAAGGGCCCGGCGTCGATGGGGTTGAACACGCCGTGCACCAGTGGGGCCACGATGGTGTAGCCCCGCTCGTTGATGATGCTGCCCGCGGCCCGCAGCTCCTTGGCGGTGCAGCCCGGCTTCAGTTCGGCCACTATCCGGTGGTAGGCCTCGAGCATCACGTCGAGCAGGTCGGCGTAGTCGGGCGGCGGCTCGGAGAACACCATCGCCTTGCCCGTCTGGGCCTCGTAGCCGTGTGGATCGCGGGCACCCACCTCCATGAGCAGCACGTCGTCGGGGGTGATGGTGCGCCCGATGGGTCGGGGCCGCTGGAAGCCGCTGGTGGGGCTGCTCATCGACTCACTGCCGGCCAGGACCATGCAGGGGATCTCGCCTCGCTCGGAGGCGATGGTGGAGTAGATGATCCGGAACAGATCGTGCTCGGTCATGCCGGGGCGGAGCTGCTCCATCACCGCCACCTGGGTGGCGTCGCCGATGCGGGCCGCCTCCTCCAGGCAGGCGACCTCCTCGTCGGACAGCACCAGCCGCATCTTCCAGAACTCGTCGGAGAACTCCGCGAACTCGATCTCCGGGTAAGTCCCGGTGAGGGCGGCCCAGTGGTCCCGCGACACCGACAGGTACGGGGTGGGGTTGACGATGCCCACCCTGCCCCGGTGCAGGCCCAGTTCGTCGAGCCGGTCCACCAGAATGGTGCGGGTGTTGAGGGCGCCGCGCACGTCGGGAAAGATCGACCGGGTGACCCGATCGGGCAGGCGGGCGTTGAGGCCGAGGATGGCCAGCGTCGGCTCGCCGTCGGCGGGGAAGATCACGAAGCTGTCGAGCTCCATGGTCCCCATGTAGTTGGTGATCCACCGCACGTTGGCCCAGCCCCGGTCCCACAGGTGGGCAGCGCCGGCCACCAGCAGGCAGTCGAGGTCGTGCTCGGCCATGAAGCCCCTCACCAAGGCGTGGCGCCGCTCGAACTCGGCGTCGGAGAACGTCGGCCAGTCGTACCAGTCGTGGTTGATCGGGTGGGGGTAGGTGATGGCCCTCGGCCCGAACTTCGGGGCGGACAGGACGTCGGTCATGGGATCTCCTTTCGAGTGCGGGGACGGCCGGAATCGTCGGGACCCTCGACGAGAGCGAGCGCGGCCCCCCTCCGGTGGTCGGCCGCGGCCACCGAACCGGAGGGCTGGGTACAACGACCGACGATGGTGCAGCTTCCGAACAGGTCGGCGTCGGCGGGCGGGTCGTCGGCCACCGCGTGGCCGCGCCGGGCCAACTCCGCGTCCAGGCCGGCGGGGAAGCCGGGCTCGAGGAACAGCAGATCCTCGGAGTCGGGCAGCCGCGGCGTTCCCGACAGCCAGCGGGGGGTATCGACGGCCGCTTGCGGCGAGGCGTCGTCGTCGATGATGGCTCGCAGGACCTGGAAGTTGGTCTGCACCTGGCCCCGCCCGCCGGGAGTGGCTCCGACCAGCCGCCGGCCCCGCTGGGAGACGTGATAGCCGACGAGGGTGTGCAGCGGGCGACGGAAACGCGGCGGCTCAGGTGACTGCCCGACCCGGGCGGGCTGCTTGGCCAGCCGGTCGTTGAGCACGATCCCGGTTCCCGGCACCACCACCCGTGAGCCGAACTCGTTGAAGAGACTGTGGATGAAGGTCACCATGAGGCCCTGGTCGTCGACCACCGAAAGGCAGGTGGTGTCCGTTCCGGTGGCCGCAGCCGGCGCGACCGACGCAGCCACAGGCGCAGGCTGCGAGCGGCGCTGCTCACTGATGCGGGAGCACCAGCGTTCGACGGAGTCACCGTTGAGGACCGGGACCACATCGGCCGCCTCCTGCCAGCGGGACATCAAGCCCAAGTCCGCGAATGCGGCGTGCTTGCAGCGCACCATCAGATCGATCCGGTCGGCCTCGTCGTCGATGAGCCGGCCCTCCAGGCGGTCATAGAGCAGCAAGAGCTGCAGGAGCACCCAGCCCATCGACACCGGAGGCGTCACCGACACCTCGGCCGAGCCGTAGCGAATGGTGAGGGGCGCCTCGAAGTCGGACGAGTGCTCCAGGAGGTCCTCGGCCGAGACCAGGCCGCCGAGCCGGTCGAGCGTGTCCACGACGGCCCGGGCCAGGCGGCCCTCGTAGAACACGGACCGCCCATCGGCCCCGATCTCGCGCAGCGTCCGGGCCAGAGCCGGCAACCGGAAGCCCTCGCCGACGGCCGAGCCGTTGCCATCGCAGAATTCCGAGACGAACGGATCGTCAGGGCCGGTCGCAAGCCGAACCCGGTCGAGGGCCCGCGTGAAAGCGGTGTCGAGGGCGAACCCGTCGTCGGCAAGCGCGGCCGCCGGTTCCACGAGAGACGCGAACGACCGAGTCCCGTGGCGTTCCCACAGCCGCCACCAGGCGTCCACCAAGCCCGGAACCGAGATCGACAGCGGGCCGTAGCGGGGCAGGGTGCCACCCGGGATCGGGGTGGTGGCCAGAGCCCGCGGCACCGCGCCGGCGCCGTTGAGCGCCTCGACGCAGCCGTCGGATCCCGAAACGAGCGCGAAGCCGTCACCGCCCAGGCCGCACCAGGGCAGCTCGCGGACGCACTGCACCGCGGAGGCGGCGATGGCCG
The DNA here is from genome assembly GCA_009835735.1 of Acidimicrobiaceae bacterium. GTDB lineage: Bacteria > Actinomycetota > Acidimicrobiia > Acidimicrobiales > Aldehydirespiratoraceae > Aldehydirespirator. Next base: position 6,398 of record VXWX01000028.1, on the reverse strand, counting down.
CGTCGACCGCGTTCCCTCCCGACGCCAGCACCGCCGCGCCGACGTCGGCCGCCTCCCGGCAGCCCGCGCTGATCACAGCCCGGCTGGAAGCGGGGTCAGACAACGGCGACCGCCTCGACTTCGATGAGCATCTCGGGGTTCTTCAGACGGGCCACGAACACCGAGGACCGGGCGGGCAGGGGCTCCGGAAAGTGCCTTACCCACTGCTCATTGAGGGGTCCGGTGGGTGTGCCCTCCTTGAGGTAGACAGTGGTCTTGACCACGTCGGCCATCGAGGCGCCCGCGGCGGCCAGGATGTTGCTGATGTTGCGCAGCGCCCAGTCGGCCTGCTCGCCGATGTCGCCCATCTCGCCGGTGTCGCGGTTGCGTCCCGCCTGTCCCGCAGTGAACACCAGGTTCCCCACCCGGATGGCCTGACTGAACGGGCCGGTCGGCGTGGGGGCTCCGTCCGTGCTTATGGCAGTTCGATCGCTCATATTGCCAGCTCCTGACTGGTAGCGGACTCCTGGGGCTCCGGCGCAGCGCTTACGATCGTGCGCCAGTGGTGGCACCGCACCATGTGCAGGCCGCCGGCCCGACCGACCGGCTCGGGCGGCGGCTCGGCCTCGGCACACTGGGCGGTGGCGTAAGGGCAACGAGTGCGGTAGCGGCATCCCGACGGCGGGTCGAGGAGGCTGGGCAGTTCGCCCAGCACCATGCGGCGGGCCGTTTGGAGGCGGGCCGCGCTCTCGGCGTCGGCTCGGGGCACCGACGAGATCAGGCCATGCGTGTAGGGGTGGCGGGGCTCGCCGAACACCTCGGAGGCCGTTCCCGTCTCCACGATCTGGCCGAGGTACATGACGGCCACCCGGTCGCTGAGATGGCGCACCACCGACAGGTCGTGGGCGATGAACAGCATGGCCAGGTCGAGCTCGTCGCGCAGTTCGTCGAGGACGTTGATGATCTGGGCCTGGATCGACACGTCCAGCGCGGACACCGGCTCGTCGCAGACCAGCACGGCCGGATCGGTGACTATGGCCCGGGCGATGCCGACCCGCTGCTGCTGCCCGCCGCTCAGCTCGCTGGGAAGGCGATCGGCCACCGCGACCGGCAGCCCCACCAGCTCCATGGCCTCGGCCACCGCCTTGGCGCGGCTGGCCCGGTCGCCGATGCCGTGAACCCTCAGCGGCTCGCCGATGAGGGTCGACACGTTCATGCGGGGGTCGAGCGAGCCGCGGGGGTCCTGGAACACCATCTGTATGCGGTGGCGCATGCGGCGCAGCTCCCGCCGCGACAACGAGCCGAGGTCGGTGCCCTCGAGTCGCACCGAGCCCCTCTGCATCGGGACCAGCTGCATGATGGCCCGAGCCAGCGTGGACTTGCCGCAGCCGCTCTCCCCCACCAGGCCCAGCGTCTCGCCGGTGGCCAGATGCAGCGACACCCCGTCCACCGCGGTGATGCGGCCGGCATCGGTGTCGAACTCCACGACGACGTCATCCACCTCGAGCACGCTCATTGGGCCCGCCTCCAGGGCTGGCCCGCCTCGGTGTTGTCCTTGGCCCGGTCGGTGGCCAGCCAGCAGGCGCTGAGGTGTTGGGGACCGACCGCCACCTCGGGCGGCACCTCGGACCGGCAGCGGTCGACGGCGTAGCTGCACCGTGGCGCGAAGGCGCACGACGAGCCGCCACCTCCGGTAATGGGGGGCTGGCCGGGAATGGGATGCAACCGTCCGGTATGGGCGTCCTCGAAACGGGGCACCAGGCGCAGCAGTCCCTCGGTGTAGGGGTGGTTGGCCCGGTCGAAGAGATGGGCCATCGAGGCCTTCTCCACCAGCTTGCCGGCGTACATGACCTGCACGTCGTCGCAGGTGGCGGCAACCACCCCGAAGTCGTGGGTGATGAGCATCAGCGCCATGCCCTCGGATCGGCGCAATTCGTCGAGCAGCAGCAGGATCTCGGCCTGCACGGTCACGTCGAGGGCGGTGGTGGGCTCGTCCGCGATGAGCAGGCGGGGCCGGCAGGCGATGGCCAGCGAGATCATCACCCGCTGGCGCATGCCGCCGCTGAAGCTGCTGGGGAGCTCGGTGGCCCGCTGCTCGGGGTCGGCGATGCCGACCCGGGCCAGCAGCTCGACGGCCTCCGCGGCCGCTTCGGATCGACTCATTCCCCGGTGCAGGCGCAGCGACTCGGCGATCTGCTCGCCCACCGCCATCAGCGGATTCAGCGACGTGAGCGGGTCCTGGAAGATCATGCCGATCTGCCCGCCGCGCACATCGCGCAGCCTGCGCTCGTCGATGCGCAACAGATCCTGGCCGTCAAAATGAACCGCCCCGGAGATCTGAACGTCGTCGGTGATCGCGAACAGGCGTAGCAGGGCCCGGGCGGTGACGCTCTTGCCGCTGCCGCTCTCGCCCACCACCCCCAGCGACGAACCGGGCTTCATCGTGAAGCTCACTCCGTCCACCGCATGCACTGGGCCTGAGGCGGTGCGGAACGTGACGTGGAGGTCCTCGACCTCGAGCAGGGGCATGCCGCTCATCGGGCCGCCCCCAGATCTGCAGACCGGGGCCTCATCCGGCCGCCCCCGAGCGGGCCTCCCAGTAGCGGCCCAGAAGGTTGAGCACCAGCACCGTGATGCCCAGCAGCACACCGGGCAGGATCGTGAGCCACCAGGCCACCGCCAGCAGAGGCCTGCCCTCGGAGATCAGCAGCCCCCAGGTGGTGTCGGGGGGCTGTACGCCCACGCCCAAGAAGCTGAGACCGGCCTCCGAGAGCATCACATGGCCGATCTCCACCACACAGAGCACTAGGATGCGGGGCGCGACGTTGGGCAGCAGGTGCCGGCCGAGAATGGTCGAGGTGGAGCAGCCGGTGGCGATCGAGGCCTCGATGAAAGTCTCCTCGCGCAGCCGCAGGGCCTCGGCCCGCACCACGCGGGCGAAGATCGGCCACACCAGGCACGGCAGCACCACCAGCAGGATTCCTACGCTGGGCCCGAGCAGGCTCAGCAGCAGGATGGCCACCAGGAACATCGGCATCGCCGTCTGGGCCTCGCCCAGGCGCATCAGCAGCCGGTCGGTGCGCCCGCCGAAGTAGCCGCCCAGCAGCCCGAACAGCACGCCTATGGCCGCGCCGATGAGGGTGGCGGTCACCGCGATGAACATGGTGAGCCGGGTGCCGATCACCATCCGGGAGAAGAGGTCCCGGCCCAGGCTGTCGGTTCCGAGCAGGTGCAGGCCGTCGGGCGAGGACTCTCCCGGCGCCAGCAGGCGGGCCCGCAGGTTCTGGGTCTCATGGTCGTGCGGGGCGAACACGTCGGGCACGATCGAGGCCGCCACCAGCAGCACCAGGAAGAGCACCAGCAGGATCCAGCCCCGGCTGCCCAGCGCCTCGATGAGGCGGCTCCAGACGCGGTGCTGCGAGGTGCGGCCCGGATCCGTGCCCGTGCGTTTGGCGACGATGACGCTCATCAGCTGGCCGCGATCCTGCGGTCGATGAACTGGTAGCCCATATCGATGAGCAGGTTGCTGAAGATCACGAACGCCCCCGCGATGATTACCGCGGCCTGAAGCACGAAGAAGTCCTGGCGGTGGGCGGCGTCGATGGTCAGCAGGCCCACACCCGGCCAGGCGAACACATACTCGATGGCGAACACCGCGCCGCCCCACATCCGCACGTACTCCCATCCGACGATGGTCGCCGTGGTGACCCCGGTGTTGCGGACCACGTGGCGGCGCAGGATGTTCCACTCGGTGAGGCCCTTGCTGCGGGCCACGGTCACGTACGGCTTGGACATCTCCTCGAACGTCGCCGAGCGCACAAGCTGGAAGATGCGGCCGCCATGCACGATGCCCAAGGTGAGCGCAGGCATCACGATGCTGGCCGTCTCGAAACGCCCCGAGGTGGGAAGCCAGCCGAGCTGCACACCGAGCACCAGGATCAGCAGCAGCCCCAGCCAGAAGTTCGGCACCGACAGCGCCGCCACCGACAGCAGGTTCGAGGTCTTGTCAAACGGCTTGCGCGCTCTGGCACCCGCCACGATGCCGGGCACCACCCCCAGTACCGCGGCCGCGCCCAGGCCGACGACGGTGAGGTAGATCGTGGACGGCAACGCCTCCTTCACCGCATCGATGGCGGGGCGCTGCTGCCAGGTCGACTCGCCGAAGTCGAGCTGGGCCAGGCCGACCAGGTACTCCCAGTAGCGCTCCGCGACCGGGCGGTCCAGCCCGAATTGGCGGTGGAGTTCTGCTATGTGCTCGTCGGTGGCGTCAACCGGGGCGAACACCAGCGCCGGGTTCCCGACGACGTGGGCCAGGAAGAAGATCACCGTCACCACGAGCAGCAGCACGATGACGCCGTCGCGCAGCCTCCGCAGCAGCAGGCCGCTCAGCGACCCTCCGGCGACGAGGCGGTCGGACGCGGGCCGCAGGTCGCGCAGCCATCGCCGCAGTCCGCCGCGCCGCGGCCGCTGCGACGGCGGCGTGGTCTCCGTCGTCTCCTGCATTCCCATCGATACCTATGGACGCTCAGCCCTGCCGGGCCCGGCTCGGCCCAAAGCGACCGAGCCGGGCCAGCAGGTCAACAGCAAGCCAACCAGCCTGACGTGCTAGTTCAGGCTCATCTCCGACACGAGGTACTCGTCGTCGAGCCGGGGCTGCCAGTCGAGACGTTCCGTCGCGCCGTAGATCAGGTCCTGCTGAAGCAGGTAGATGGCATGGGGATTCTCATGCAGCCGGGCCCAGGCCCTCTGGTAGAGGACGTTGCGCAGCTCCTGGTCGGTCGTCGAGCCGGCCATCTCGAACTGCTCCGTCACGTACTCGTCGCACAGCTTGGAGGACGAGCCGCCGCACACCAGGAAGTTCCGGGTGCGAGCCCCGTCGAACCACTCGTTGGAGTTCCAGCCGTAGCGAGCGTCATAGGCGCCGGGCTCTTCGCCCCTGATCCGGCTGCCGGCGCGGAAGCGGGTCCACTCGGCGAGCCGTACCTCGGTGTTGAAGCCGACGTCGTTCAGCATCGTGGCCACCGCCTGAGTCGTCTCCACGCCGCGCAGGTACCGGCCGATCGGCGCGTAGATCTCGAGGAACAAGGGGTTGTCCTCGTTCCAGCCGTGCGATTCCATGATCTCGCGGGCCTGATCCGGGTCGTACGGGAACGGGCCGATGTCGGCGTTGTAGCCGAGCATCCCCGGCGACAGGTGCTGGGCGTCGTTGGGCTTGGCATAGCCCTCATAGAGCGTCTCCGCGATCAGATCCTTGTCCACCGCCAGGTTCATGGCGACCCGAATCTCGGGCGGGGCCAGATCGGGACGGAGCGCGTTGAGCGCTATGTAGCTGTACTCGGTGGCGGGCACGCTGAGCGCCTGGGGCACCAGCGGAACCTGCTCGGGCAAGATGTCCAGCACCAGGTCGACCTCGCCGGCGGTCAGGGCGGCCAGCGACGTCTGCTTGTCGGGGATGAACCGCACCGTGAACGCGTCGATCGACGGCGCATCGCCCCAGTAGTCGGGGTTCCGCACCGCGGTGATCTGCTGGCCGCGCTCCCAGGCCTCGAACATGTAGGGACCGGTCCCCACCGGGTTCTCACCCACCGTGTCGGCCGTGCCCGGCGCGAAGATGGGGAGCTGCGCGATCTGCAGTGGCAGGGTGGCGTTGACCCCGTCCGTGTGAACGTCGACGGTGACATCGTCCACTGCCTCCACGTTGACCATGCCTCGGATGTACGAGTCCCGCTGGGTCGAGTAGTCCGGGTCCAGCATGCGGTTCAGGGCATCCGCCACGGCCTGGGCATCGAGGGCCTGACCGTCGTGGAAGGTGACGCCCTCGCGCACCGTGAAGCGCCAGGTGTCGTCGTCGAATGCCTCGTAGCCGGTGGCCAGCACCGGGACCAGAGCCGTCGAGGCGTCACGGCCCAACAGCGACTCGAAGAGGTTGGCGGTCACTACCCGCGAGCTGCGGTCGTTGACGGCCTGCGGGTCGAGCGTCGAGGGCTCGGTGGTGACGGCGATGACGACCCTTCCGGGATCCCCGGTCGGGGCGGCCGGCTCGGGCTCGGCGGTGGCCGCCTCCAGGGCGGCGGCGGCCTCACCGGCCGCAGTCTCGGCGTCCGAGGCCCGCGACTCGGCCGCAGCCGCGGCTTCCTGCGCGGCGGCAGCCTCGGCCTGCGCCGCCTCCAAGGCAGCCTGCGCCTCGGCCTGTTGCTCCGCGCTCGCGGCAGCCGCCTCAGCCTCAGCTTCGGCCAGAGCCGCCGCAGCGTCGGCGGCGGCCGCGGCAGCCGCTTCAGCCTCGGCCCGAGCGGCCTCGGCTTCGGCCTCGGCGGCGTCGGCGTCGGCCTGCGCCGCCTCGACGGCGGCCGTGTCGACCACCGGTGCCGCGGGTGCGTCCGCCTCGTCGTCGCCGCAGCTCGCGGCGATCAGCGAGAGGA
>VXWX01000071.1 GCA_009835735.1 Acidimicrobiaceae bacterium | reverse complement strand
GTCGGGGAACTGCAGATGACCGGGCGCCCGACATGACGGCCGGCACCGGAGAGGGTGCCGGTGCCTACCACCGACCGGTCATGCGCCGCGAGGTGGTGGAGGTACTGGCCGGGGTGCCCGACGGCCTCGTCGTCGATGCCACCGTCGGAGGCGGCGGCCATGCCGACGCGCTTCTCGACCACGCCCCGCACCTGCGGCTACTCGGGCTCGACCGCGACCCCGACGCGCTGACGGCCTCGACCGAGCGCCTCGCCATCCACGGCGACAGAGTCGTCCTGCGACACGCCCGATTCGATGCACTCGGCGACGTGCTGGACGAGATGGGCGTAGGTGAGATTTCGGCCTGCCTATTCGACCTCGGGGTGAGCTCGGCCCAGCTGGACCGGCCTGAACGCGGCTTCAGCTACCGCCTCGACGGACCCCTCGACATGCGGATGGACCCCTCCACCGATGTGACCGCAGCCGACATCGTCAACCACACCGACGAGCGCACCCTCGCCTCGATCCTGCGCCGCAACGCCGACGAGCGGCAGTGCCGCCGCATAGCGGCCGCCATCGTGGCCGGACGGCCGTTCGCCACCACCGCCCAGCTGGCCCGGGTGGTGGCCGAGGCCGTGCCTGCGCCCGGTCGCCGTCGCGTCCATCCGGCCCGGCGCACCTTCCAGGCCCTGCGCATCGAGGTGAACCGCGAGCTGGAGATCCTCGAGGCCGCCCTGACCACCGCCATCGAGCGGCTCTCCGGTTCCGGGCGCTGCGCGGCGCTCTCCTACCATTCCGGAGAGGACCGGATCGTGAAGTCCGTCTTCAGGCGATCCGCGGGCGAGGTCCCGCCGCCGCGGCCCGGCCTGCCGCCCCCGCCCGGCTCAGAAGCCACCGTGCGGCTGCTGGGACGCCGGGCCCGCACCCCCTCCGAGTCGGAGAAGGCGGGCAACCGCAGGGCGAGCGCGGCACGACTGCGAGCGGTGGAACGCCTCTCGCTCCCGGGATGACTCATGGCACCGCAGTCTCAGCGGAGCGCTTCTGTGCGAACCGCCGGTACGCCCGCTCCGAGAACCGAGCGGCCGTCGCCAGACCTCAAGGTAGCTCGCTCGCCGGACCGGGCCCGACGCTCCATCGGCGGCATCGGCACGGTGCTGGCATTGGGCTTGTTCGGGGTATGCCTGGCTCTCGCCGCGCTCCACGCGGTCCTCGTAGAGAACCAAGCCACCCTTGACGATCTGCTAGAGCGCAACCAGCAGCGCTACGAGCGGATCGACAAGCTGCAGGCGGAGATCGCCTATCTCGACTCTCCGGAGGGCCTCGCCGATCAGGCGCACTCTGCCGGACTGGTGCCCTCGGCTGAGTTGGCCGTCCTCACCCCGATCGGTCCGGACAAGCTTCCGCCACCCGGGGATGATCCCTTCGATCTCGTATCGTCGGGCTGGCCGCCGCCCCCGACCGCAGCCCAGCCGCCAGAAGCCCCGGAACTCGGGAAAACGGCCGGATGACGCCCCCCGGGCGGCGTTTCGATGCCTCGGCGCGACATCCCAGCCGCTCGGGCTCGACCGGCGCAGCCCGGCCCACGGCACCCCTGCCGCTCGTCACCCGCCCCAGGGTGATAGCCGTACTGGTGGTGCTGGCGCTCGCCGTGGGAGGGCTCATCTACCGCATCGTCGACGTACAGGCCACTCCCGATCCGCGAGTCCTGGAGGAAGTGTCGAACCCCCTCGGCGAGATCGTCGTGCCCGCTCCCCGCGGGACGGTCTTCGATCGCAACGGACGGGCCATCGCCCTGTCACTGCCGGCAGCCACCGTGGTGTCGGACCCCCGCATCATCTCGGATCCCCACCAAGCCGCCGCCGCTCTCTCCGAGGTGATGGGAATCGAGGCGGAGGTGCTGCTCGACACGCTGCAGGGCGACGGCGCCTTCCGCTACGTGGCGCGCCAAGTAGACGCTGAGGTCGGAGAACAAGTAAGCGATCTCGGGATCGAGGGGATCAGGGTCATCTCCGAGCCGCGGCGTGAGCATCCCAACGGCGGCTGCTCTGCTCTGGCCGCGGTCGGCCGGGTCAACATCGACCACGTAGGCATGAGCGGCATCGAGGAGACCTACGACGAGCACCTGGCGGGCACCCCCGGCCGGGTGATGAAGGAGGTCGGGGTAGACGGCACCACCATCCCAGGGGGTCTCTCCGAAGTGACCGCGCCGGCCGAGGGGCGAGACATCACGGTCACCCTCGACCGCAACGTCCAGTTCCAGGCCGAGTCGATGCTGCTCGAGGCCGTCGCCGACGCCGGGGCGTCATCCGGGGTGGCCCTCGTTGCGCTGCCGGCCACCGGCGAGATCGTCGCCATGGCCAACGTGGCCCGGGGCTCCAACGGCATCGTCGACTGCACCCGACACAACCTGGCCGCTACGTGGAGCTACGAGCCCGGCTCGGTCTTCAAGCCGGTGACCGCGGCCGCGGCGCTGTCGAGCGGGGCGGTGGCCGAGCAGGTCACCATCGAGGTGCCGTCGTACCTGACTATCTGGGAGCACCGCTTCGAGGACACTCCCACCCATCCCGACGTCGAGTGGACACCGACACAGATAGTCGCCCGGTCGTCCAACATCGGCACCATCAAGATGGCCCTTCAGACCGGTGAGGAGCGGATGTACCAGACCATGCGCTCCTTCGGTTTCGGGGCCCGAACGGCCCTCAACTTCAAGGGAGAGTCCAGGGGGATCCTGCCTCCGTTGAGCCAGTGGAGCGGTCTCAGCCTCCCCAACATGGCCATCGGCCAGGGCCTGGCCGTCACCCCGCTGCAGATACTCCAGGCCTACAACACCATCGCCAACGGCGGAGTGCTGGTGCCGCTGAGACTGATCGTCGAGGACACCGGCGCCAGCGTCGGGCCCATAGAGGGGCCGGCACCGGTGCGGGTTCTCAGTCCCGACGTGGCAGCAACCCTGATGAGGATGCTGACATCGGTCGTTGAAGTGGGTACAGGCCGGGAGGCCGGCGTGGAAGGCTTCTCCATGGCCGGCAAGACCGGAACGGCCTGGCAGCCCTGCGACATCGGGTACGAGTGCGTCAACGAGAGGAACGAGCTGATCGGTCGCCACCACACCGCCACCTTCGCGGGGGTCGTGAGCAACGATGACGGTCCTGCGCTGGTAGTGCTGGTGATCATCGACCAGCCCAAGGGCGAACGCATCTCGGGGGGCAAGCTGGCCGCACCGACCGTGCGCAGGATCGCCGAGTACGCCCTGCGCCAGTTGCGGGTCCCCGCTGAGTTGGGAACCGTCGGTGGCGAGCGCCGCCGAGCGGATCCGGCCGTGGTGCCCCCGCCGCCGACGCTGCTCGCCGACCAGTCGCCGGACTCCAGCGAGTCGCAGACATGACAGCGGGGGCGTGCACGTGACCGGCGGGGCGAAGACATGACCAGCCTCGGCGAGTTGGCCCGATCGCTGCCGGCCGACCTGCTCCCGCCCGGCGACACCGGGGGCTTGCAGGACCTCGCCGACGCGGCGTCGGTCGAGGTCGACGACGTGGAGCACGACAGCCGGCGCGTCACCGGAGGCGCCCTGTTCGCGTGCATCCCGGGCGCGGCCTGCGACGGACACCACTTCGCGGCCGATGCGGTCGCGGCCGGGGCGACCGCGCTGCTGGTAGAGCGCCCTGTGCCGGCGAAGGTGCCGTGCCTGCTGGTGAAGTCGGTCCGCCGGGCGGTAGGACCGGCTGCAGCCGCGGTACACGGACATCCCTCGCGGCGCCTCGACATGGCCGGTGTCACCGGCACCAACGGCAAGACCACAACGGTCCGGCTGGCCACAGGCCTGCTGAGGGCCGCCGGTCGAGATGCGGTCGAGATCGGCACTCTGACCGGCACTCTGACCACTCCCGAGGCCACGGACCTGCAGCGAACCCTGTCCGAGTCGATGGACCGCGGGGCGGGCGCCGCAGTCGTCGAAGTCTCCTCTCACGGCCTGGCCCAGCACCGGGTGGACGGATGTCGGTTCCGGGTGGCCGCGTTCACGAACCTCGGCCACGACCACCTCGACTACCACGGCTCGATGGACGACTACTTCGGGGTCAAGGCCCGGCTCTTCGCCCGCGAGCTGGCCGAGAGCGCCGTGGTGGACGTCACCGGCCCGTGGGGACGCCGCCTGGTCGACAGTCTCCCATCGGGGATGCCGCTGGTGGAGGTGGACCAGCGCGACATCGACCTGCTGCAGGCCGACGCCCGCTCCAGCGTGTTCCGCTGGCGCGACCAGGTCGTGACCCTGCCCCTGCCGGGGGCCTTCAACCGGGCGAACGCCGTGCTCGCGGCCGAGATCGCGTTGTCGCTCGGCCTCAGCCCGGACGCGGTCGCGGCGGGTCTGGCAGAGGCGGCACCGGTTGCGGGGCGTTTCGAGTCCGTAGATGCCGGGCAGGACTTCATGGTGATAGTGGACTACGCCCATACCCCCGATGGTCTCGCCGCTCTGCTGAAGGCGGCCCGGAGCCTCACCAAGAAGTGCCTCACCGTGGTGTTCGGCGCAGGTGGCGACAGGGACCGCGCCAAGCGGCCGGAAATGGGGGCAACCGCTGAGAGACTGGCTGACAGGGTGATCATCACGAGCGACAACCCGCGCTCCGAAGACCCTCAACAGATCATCGACGACATCGCTGAAGGCATGAGCCGCGCCCCCGACCTGAGTGAACCGGATCGCCGCAAGGCCCTGCGCCACGCCCTAGCCATGGCCCGACGCGACGATGTGGTGGTCATCGCCGGCAAGGGCCACGAGCGCAGCCAGATCATCGGGAACCGCAGACTCGCCTTCGACGACCGGGACGTGGTCGGCCAGGAACTGGAGCGTCTGGCGGCCCGTACCCCGGCGGGGGAGGCCGAGCGATGATCCGGCTGCTGATCGCGGGCTGCATCGCGATGTTCGTCTCCCTGCTGGGCTGCTGGATCCTGATACGCGTGCTGGTCCGTTACGGCATAGGCCAGCCCATCCGCGACGACGGCCCCCAGGAGCACCGACTCAAGTCGGGCACGCCGACGATGGGCGGAATCGCCGTCGTGTTCGCAGCCACGGTCGGCTACGTCGTCAGCGACGTGTTCGGCGGCATTTACACCCGGACCGGCATCATCGTGATGGTCACCATCATCGCCGGAAGCATCGTGGGCCTGCTCGACGACTGGATCAAGGTGGTCGCGGCCCGCAACCTCGGCCTCAACAAGAAGACCAAGATCATCGGGCTGCTCATCGTCGGGATCGGCTTCGCATGGGCCATGACCGAGTTCACGTCGGCCCACACCACCCTCTCCTTCACCCGCTTCGACAGCCCCGGCCTCGAGCTGGGGAGGCTGGGCTGGTCGGTGTGGGCCGTCCTCCTCATCATCGCGACCACCAACGCCGTGAACCTGACAGACGGACTCGACGGTCTGGCCGCGGGAGCCAGCGGGGTCGGCTACGGCGCGTTCATGTTCATCGGCTTCTGGCAGTTCGACCACTACGACTCCTACAAGGTCGCCCACGCCCTGGACCTGGCGGTGGTAAGCGCGGCCATGGTGGGCGCCATCATCGGGTTCCTGTGGTGGAACGCCGCGCCGGCACGGATCTTCATGGGCGACACCGGCTCGCTGGCGCTGGGCAGCGGCCTGGCCGCCCTGGCCCTGGCCACCAACACCCAACTGCTGCTGCCCATAATCGGCGGGCTGTTCGTCATCGAGACCCTGTCGGTGATAATGCAGATCATCTCGTTCAGGGGGTTCGGGCGGCGCCTCTTCCGCATGGCGCCGCTGCACCACCACTTCGAGTTGAGAGGCTGGCCTGAGACCACCGTCATCGTGCGCCTGTGGATCCTGTCCGGCCTGTGCACCGGCCTCGGACTCGGTTTGTTCTACGGCGATGCGGTCAACACCGGCATTGTCGACTCCATCTCGAGGCTCACACCATGAGGCCGCCTGGTGACTCTGCAAGCAGGCCCGCTGTCAGCCGTCCGTTCGAGGTGCCGCCGTCGCTGCTTCTGGCCGGTTTCGGAGTGGCCAACCAGGCGGTGGCCCGGGCCCTTATGGCGCGGGGCCACGACCTCGTCGTCTTCGATGACCGTGGAGGTCCGGAAGTGTTGGCAGCCGCCGCGTCTTGCGGGCTGGACCTAGAGGTCGCCCCCGAGCCTCGGCGCCTGGTCGATCTGGTCCGCTCCGTGGGCGCGGTGATCCCCACGCCGGGCATGCCCGAGCACCACCCGGTCCTGGCGGCCGCGACGAGCCTCCGCGTTCCCACCGCCAGCGAGCTCGACCTGGCCCGTGCCTGGGACTCGCGGCCCATCGCGGCCGTCACCGGAACCAGTGGCAAGACCACGGTCACCGAGATGATCGTGGCTGCGCTGGGGTGTTCGGGTGTGGGCGCGGTGGCGGCCGGCAACAACGATCTGCCGCTGGTGAGCGCCGTCGAGCGAACCGATGTCGAGGTGTTCGTGGTCGAGGCCTCATCGTTCCGTCTCAGCCACAGCCGCCGCTTCGAGGCGGACGCCGCCTGCTGGCTCAACTTCGCTCCCGACCATCTCGACGTGCACTCCGACGTCGCGTCGTACGAGACAGCCAAGGCCCGACTGTGGCAGTGCCTGCCTCCGGAAGGGACCGCGGTCGCCAACCGGCGGGACCCCACCGTCATGCGCCACCTGCGGGATGACCGGGCCACATCGACATTCGCTGATGAGGGTCGGGCGGACTGGTGGCGCGACACCGATGTGCTGACCGGACCGGACGGCCCGATCGTGGGCGTTGGCGAGCTGCGCCGGTCCATGCCCCATGACATCGCCAATGCGCTCGCCGCGGCGGCCACTGCCACGCTGGTGGGCGCCACCACCGAGGGAGTGGCCGAGGCGCTGCGGGCCTACGAGCCTGGAGCCCACCGCGTGCAACGGGTAGCCACCATCGATGGCGTGACCTTCTACAACGACTCCAAGGCCACAACCCCCCACGCCACCGTGGCGGCCCTGCGCTCCTTCGAGGCGGCCGTGCTAATCGCCGGCGGCCGCAACAAGGGACTCGACCTTCAGAAACTGCGCGACGCGGCCGACCGGGTGAGCTGCGTAGTGGCCTTCGGCGAGGCGGCCGGCGAGGTGGCCCAAGTCTTCGCGGCCGACAGACCGGTGTTGATGGCCAGAGACATGACCGAGGCCGTGGAGCTCGCCGCGACCGCGGCCGAGCCGGGTGCAGCCGTGCTTCTCTCTCCTGCCTGCGCATCCTTCGACGGATACTCCGGCTACGCGGCGCGAGGCGAGGATTTCGCCCGGGTCGTGAACGCCAGGGCCCGGCCAGCTGAGGCAGCGTCCAAGTGATCGTGACCGAGCGCACCCGCGCCCGCCAGCAGGCGCTCGTCGAGGCCCGGGCCCGTCACGCCAGCGCCAGAATCCCGCCCGACGGTCGCGGCCCCAAGCCACCGATCGGCCGCCGCACCGGACTGTTCCTCGTGCTGTTCCTGGCGTCCGTGTCCCTAGTGCTGCTAGGCCTCGTGATGGCGCTGTCGGCCACTGCCGCGCCGAGCCTGTCGGGTACCGATTCGGCTTGGTCGCTGTTCAAGAGCCAGGCCATGTGGCTGGGCGTGGGCGTGCTGGCCCTGCTGGTGCTGCTCCGCATCGACTACCACCATTGGAAGCGGCTCGCACCCATGGGCCTAGGCGTGTCGGTCCTGCTGCTGGCGCTCACCGCCGTCCCCAGCGTGGGTCTGAGCGCCAACGGTGCCCGGCGCTGGCTCGGAGTGGGCCCCGTGGTGTTCCAGCCTTCTGAGATCACCAAGATCGCCTTCGTGGTCTTCGTGGCCGACCTGCTGTCACGGCCCGACCGGCACATGGAGGACACCCGGGCGACATTGCAGCCCGTCCTGATGCTGACCGGCGGGATAGCCGCGCTGTTGATGCTGCAGCCCCATCTAGGCACAACTCTGCTGATCGTGGGGGTGGCCCTGACGATGCTGTACTTCGCCGGCGCCCGGTTCAGCCATCTACTGGCTGCCACCGTGGTCGGGGCGGGGCTGACAGCGATGCTCATCGCCTACTCACCCTGGCGCAGGGACCGCATGCTCGGCTTCCTGGACCCCTGGGCCGACCCATACGGCAACGGCTACCAGACACTGAAGTCACTGCACGCCATGGCCTCCGGCGGCGTCGACGGGTTAGGGCTCGGCGCGGGCCGAGCCAAGTGGGGCTTCCTGCCATACGCCCACACCGACTTCATATTCGCCGTCATCGGCGAGGAGCTCGGGATGATCGGCTCCCTGTTCGTCGTGATCCTGTTCGTGGCGATTGCCGCCGCCGGCCTCGGTGTGGCACTGCGGGCCCCGGACCGGTTCGGAATGCTCCTGGCGGTGGGGGTCACGGCATGGATACTGCTGCAGGCCGCGCTCAACATGGGCGCGGTGCTCGCCATCTTTCCCGTCGTGGGTATCACCCTGCCCCTGCTCTCCTTCGGCGGAACGTCGCTCGTGGCAACGCTGGCCGCTATGGGGGTGCTGCTCAACGTGGCGAGACAGATCCGATGAGCCGGACTTGGGCTCTCATCGCCGGAGGCGGTACGGCGGGCCATGTGCTGCCGGGCATCAGCATCGCCCGCGAGGTCACCGACCGGGGTGCCCCGCAGCACGCCGTGCACTTCGTCGGCAGCGCCCGCGGCGTCGAGACGCGGCTGGTCGCCGAGGCTGGGTTCGCTCTCACCGCGCTGCCCGGTCGGGGGCTGCAGCGCGGGTTCTCCCCCTCGAGCATGGCCGCCAATGCGACCGCGACCGCCGAGCTCGCCCGGGCCTTCGTCCAGGCGCTGCGGGTGCTGAGGCGCCGCAAGCCTGCCGTTGTGGTGGGGCTGGGCGGCTACGCCTCGGTCGCGGTCGGCGTGGCCGCCGCCTTGTTGCGTGTACCTCTGGTGATCACCGAGCAGAACGCGGTACCCGGCCTGGCCAACCGGCTGTTGGGCCGGCTGGCGGCCGGTGCAGCCACGGCCTTCGAGGACACCGACCTGCGCCGAGCCGCTTGGACCGGCAATCCGGTGCGGACCGAGGTGCTGGAAGCGGACCGTTCGGTGGGACGGTCCGCGGCCCGGGCCGCCTTGGGCGTCAACGAGGAGTGCAGGCTGGTGGCGGTCTTCGGAGGCTCGCTCGGGGCCCGCACGATCAATGAGGCGATCGCCGGGGCGCTTGATCTCTGGCGGGATAGACGTGATCTCCATGTGCGCCACATCGCAGGGCACCGCGACTACGCGGACCTGTCGGGCCGCATGTCTGCGGAGCCGCCGCGAGCCATCAACTACGACCTGGTCGCATACGAGGACGACATGGCAACGGTGTACGCCGCCGCCGACCTGGTGGTGAGCCGGGCGGGCGCCACCACCGTCGCCGAACTAGCCGCGGTGGGAATGCCGGCCGTGCTGGTTCCCCTGCCGGGCGCGCCCGGCGACCATCAGACCGCCAATGCACGGAGGCTCGAGGCCGCGGGCGGCGCTGTGCTGGTCAGAGATGCTGAGCTCGACGCGACCCGGCTGGTGGCCGAAGTTGACGACTTGCTCGAGGATCCGGACCGCCTTGACTCGATGGCCGGCGCAGCCCGATCGCTGGCCAGACCCGAGGCGGCAGGCGCCGTGGTGGACCTGATGGAGAGCTGCGCGCGGTATCCGTCCCCCCGCCATCCATCCCCCGACCGATCGGAGGCCGCAGGATGAGTATCGTGGACCTCTCCACTCCGACCTCCATCCATGTGATCGGCGCTGGTGGTGCCGGGATGGGCGCCATAGCGTCGGTGCTGCGGTCCATGGGCCACCAAGTGACGGGGTCGGACCTGCGCGACGGTCCGGTGGTAGCCAGGCTCCGCGCCGAGGGTGTGCCCGTAGCCATCGGCCACGATCCGGCCAACCTAGGCGACGCGGCGGTGGTAGCCATTTCGTCGGCCATCCGCGACAGCAATCCAGAGGTCCGCGCCGCGCTGGAGCGCGGCGTGCCGGTGGTGAGGCGCGGCGAGATCCTGCCCGCCATCGCCTCCAGCCGCCGGACCATCGCGGTGGCGGGCACACACGGCAAGACCACGACCAGTTCGATGCTGGCCCTAGCGCTGGTGGAGGCCGGCCTCAGCCCGTCGTTCATCATCGGCGGCGATGTCAACGAGATCGGCACCGGCGCGATGTGGGACTCCGGCGAATGGTTCGTGGTCGAAGCCGACGAGAACGATCACACCTTCCTTTCCCTCGACCCCGAAGTGGCCGTGGTGACCAGCGTCGAGTCCGACCATTTGGAGAACTACCAGAACTCGCCGGCTGCGCTGGCCGAGGCCTTCGAGCAGTTCTTGGCCTCGTCCCGCCACCGGATCGTGTGCGCCGACGACGCGGGCGCAGCCCGGCTGGGTGCCACCGTCGGCGCGACGACGTACGGCACGCACCCCGGCGCCGACTTCCGCATGAAGGACGTCTCGTTGAAGATGCCCTCATGTGAATTCGAGTTGTGGTCCGAAGAGACGAGACTGGGACTCGTAACGCTGCCGACCCCGGGCCTGCACAACGCCCTCAACGCAACCGCAGCGATCGTGGCCGCCCTGACGGCCGGTTCATCCTTTGCCGATGCGGCTCGAGCGCTGGCCCGTTTCGGCGGAGTGGCTCGGCGCTTCGAATTCCGCGGCGACGCCGCCGGCGTCACATTCGTAGACGACTACGCCCACCTTCCAAGCGAGGTCGCGGCCGCGCTCGCCGCGGCCCGAACCGGCGACTGGCGCAGGGTGGTGTGCGTGTTCCAGCCTCACCGGTACAGCCGCGTCGCCTCCATCGGCTCAGACTTCGCCCATTCCTTCGTCGCGGCCGACCATCTCGTGCTCACGGGGATCTACTCGTCGGGCGAAGCGCCCCGGCCCGGCGTGACCTCGAAGATCGTCCTGGACGCAGTGCTCGACGCACATCCCTGGTCGTCGGTGACCTGGCTTCCCAGGCTCGACGAGGTCGCCGACTGGCTGGAAGCCCGGCTGCGTCCCGGCGACCTGTGCCTGACGCTCGGAGCCGGCGACCTCACCTCGACACCCGATGTGGTGATCGAGCGTCTAGAGGCGAGGGTCGGAGGATGAGCGCAGCCGTGCGACACGCGCTCGCCGACCTCGAGCGGCGGCTGGCCACCTCGGCCTTGGGGCCGTCGCTACAGAAGGACTACGAGCTGGCCGCCCACACCACCTACCGGGTCGGCGGACCGGCCCGTCTCTTCGTCACGGTGAACGACCTCGCCGAGTTGGAGGCACTGGCCACCATCGTCTCCGACCTCGCGGAAACCGTCCCGCCCGTCCCGGTGCTGGTGGTGGGGCGAGGGTCCAACCTGCTGGTGGCCGACCGCGGCTTCGACGGTCTGGCCATTGCCCTCAGCTCCCGGCTGACACGGTTCGAGATCGACGGCCCGCTGGTCAGCGCTTCCGGTGGCGCTCTGCTGCCGGTCGTCGCCCGCGCCTCGGTTGAGGCCGGGCTGACCGGCTTCGAGTGGGCGGTGGGGGTGCCCGGCACGGTCGGTGGAGCGGTGAGGATGAACGCGGGCGGGCACGGCTCGGACATGTCCGAATCGCTCGTCGACGCGGTAGTCGTCGATCTTCACCGCGGCGACACGACGGTCCACACCGCGGCTGATCTGCGCCTCGGATACCGCACCAGCATCATCGTTGCTCACCAGGTCGTCGCTTCAGTAAGGCTGAAGTTGAGGTTCGGAGATTGGGAAGGCTCCCGAGCCGAACTGACCGAGATCGTGCACTGGCGCCGGACCAACCAGCCGGGAGGGCGCAACGCCGGGTCGGTCTTCACCAATCCCGAGCATGCGGCCGCCGGCGAGCTCATCGAGTCCTCCGGCGCCAAGGGCCTGCGTATCGGCACGGCCGAGGTATCGAAGAAGCACGCCAACTTCATCCAGTCCGACGAGGGAGGGCATGCCTCCGACATAGTCGAGGTCATGCGCGAGGTGCGCCGCCGCGTCAGGGACGCTCACGGCATCGAGCTGTCGGCGGAGACCCACCTCGTGGGCTTCGAACCCTGGGAGCTGCCGTGAGCACGGTGACCGTCGACCCGCGCATGAAGGCCCGCCGCGTTGCTGTTCTGCGCGCCGAGGGACGTCGTCGCCTGCGGATCCTCCTGGTGGCCATGGGCGTCATTCTGACCGCGGCGGCCGCCTGGGGCGTCAGCCTCACGCCGCTGCTGGATGTGGACCGGATGGCGGTCTCCGGCATCGATCCGGCCAACCGGGCCGAGATCCTCGAGAGCTCGCAGCTGTTGGTCGGGATGCCCATGGCGTTCCTCGACGTCGAGAACGCGCAGAGCTCCATCGCCGCCTTGCCCTGGGTCAGATCGGCCCGGGTGTGGAGGGACTGGCCGGCCACGGTGCGTATCGCGGTAGATCCCCGCGTGCCGGCCGCAGTGGTGCCTGCCAGCGGAGGCCGCACGGCCCTGATCGACGCCTACGGATACGCCATCGGCTGGGGGGCGAGGCCGACCGGACTGGCGCAGACCGACGGATCCGATCCGATCGCCGGCTCTCTGGAGGCCGCGCTGCCCCATGTGTCGGTGCCGTTCTCCGGGCAACTCGGTGACATCCACACGTCCGCCGACGGGCCGCTCGCCGTCATCGCCGCCATGCCTGACGACCTACGCGCCTGGGTGCGGACTGTCACTCTCGAACAGGGCCAGAACCGGATAGGCCTGGAACTGGTCGGCGGGGCCACCGCTGTACTGGGCGATCCCGTCCTGATCGACGACAAGATCAGTGCGCTGCGAGCCGTGCTCGCGACCGCTGATCTCGAGTGCATCACCACGATCGACGTGACCATGCCCGACATTGCCACGGTGACCCGCCATCATCCCTGCCGGCCCTGAGGTGGCATCGCCCCGGTGGGCCGTCTCCACGGTTCTCTCCCGTGTTTCCGCTCTCGTTCGCTACGCTCACGGGCCGCTGGGCCACGGCCTCGCCGTATGGGCCAGATCGTGCGCCTACCCGCTCGGCCTCTAAGATGAAGTGAAGGTTCAATACATGGAGGTTGACGCAGCGATGGCCGATCCTCACAACTACCTCGCCGTCATCAGGGTGATAGGAGTCGGCGGCGGCGGAGTCAACGCCGTCAACCGCATGATCGACGCCGGCCTCAAGGGCGTCGAGTTCATCGCGGCCAACACCGACGCGCAGGCCCTTGCCATGAGCGATGCCGACGTCAGGATCGACCTCGGCAAGAACTTGACGAGAGGTCTGGGTGCGGGCAGCAATCCCGAAGTCGGTAAGCAGGCAGCCGAAGAGCACATCGACGAGATCCGCGAGTCCCTCAACGGATCGGACATGGTGTTCATCACCGTGGGCAAGGGTGGCGGAACCGGTACCGGCGCAGCGCCCGTGGTGGCCGAGGTGGCCAAGAGTTCCGGCGCGCTCACCATCGGAGTAGTGACACGGCCATTCAGCTTCGAGGGAGCCCGGCGGTCGGTGCAGGCCGACGAAGGCATCCAGCGTCTCAAGGAGAAGGTCGACACGCTGATCGTCATCCCCAACGATCGACTGATCGCGATCGCCGACGAGAAGACCTCAATGCTCAACGCCTTCCGTATGGCCGACGAGGTCCTGATGCAGGGCGTGGGAGGGATCACCAACCTCATCACCACACCTGGGCTCATCAACACAGACTTCGCGGATGTCCGGACCGTGCTGACCGAGGCCGGCAGCGCTCTGATGGGCATGGGAGCCGCAAGCGGCGAGGGACGGGCCGTCGCCGCGGCCCGCGCCGCCATCTCCAGCCCGCTGCTCGAATCTTCGATCGACCGGTCGCAAGGAGTGCTGCTCAACATCTCGGGCGCGTCGAGCCTCGGCCTGATGGAAGTGAACGAAGCGGCTGAGGTGGTGCAATCGGTCGCGCACCAGGACGCCAACATCATCTTCGGAACGGTTATCGACGACGCTCTCGGGGACGAGGTCAGGGTCACCGTGATCGCCGCGGGTTTCGAAAGCGACCGGCAGGGCTACGGGGGCAGCGCCGCCCAGCGCCGCTCCCGGCGTGAGGACCGTCCAACGCGAGCCGGCTCGGGGGAGGGGATGCAGATCGCTGATGTCTTCGCGACCAGTGACTCGCACACCCCGGTCGGCGTCGACCTCAACGACGAGTTCGATGTTCCCGACTTCCTGAGATGAGCTCAACCCCGGAGCCAGCCGTCAAGCGATAGCCGCACCGCGGGCGTGACGTGATCGAGCGGCTGGTCCCGGCGGGTGAGGGTCTGGTCGCCAGGATCCGCTGCTCCCAGAGATCGGATGGCGACTTTCGCTGCGACCTCAACGGGAACTTGAGCCCAGCCCATCACGGCCGCCTTGATCGCAGGCGCGAAGCCCTGATGGGTGGGCAGTGGACGTGGCTCCGGCAGGTTCACGGTGCCAAAGTCGTGGCCGTTACCGAGCCGGGCGGCGGGGCGGGATCCGCGGCCGACGGAGCGGTCACTGAGGTGCCTGGGGTCGTCCTCGCCGTGCACACGGCCGATTGCGCGCCCGTCGTGGTGGTAGGCGACGGCGCGGTGGGGGTAGCTCACGCAGGCTGGCGGGGCATCGTGGCCGGTGTCCTCACCGAAGTGGTCCGGGCAATGCGCGACCTGCCGGCATGTTCGGGCGGAACCGGTCTCCGAACGGTCGTGGGGCCGTTGATCAGACCCTCGGCGTATGAGTTCGGCCCGGCGGAACTGGCCGCGGTGACCGGCGCGGCCCGCTGTGACGTAGGCAGCGTCACGTCCTGGGGCACGCCCGCCCTCGATCTCGTCGCGGCGGTGCGGGGCGCGCTGAGCACGGCTGGGGTGAGCGACGTGGAGGACCTCGGATTCGACACGGCCCACGAGTCCTTCTTCTCGCACCGGGTTCGGGGCGAGCTCGCCCGGCAAGCGACCACCGTCCGACTGGAGCACGCATGAGCGCCCCGCCGGAGATTGCTGCCGCGATCGGTGAGCGCTACGAGGCTCTCAGAGCGCGCATCGCCGGTGCGGGCACCCACGACGTCACCGTGATCGCGGTCACGAAGGCGCTCGGCTCATGGGCGATCGACGCCGCGTCCGCGTGCGGGATCGGCGACATCGGCGAGAACTACGCCCAGGAGTGCGTGGCCAAGCTGGCCGAGGTGACTGCGGCACCCAAGCCCCGGGTTCACTTCGTCGGACGGGTCCAACGCAACAAGGTCAAGATGCTGGCCGGCTGCGTCGACGTGTGGCAGACGCTTGACCGGCCCGAGTTGGCGCGCGAGATCGGCCGCCGCGCCCCAGGCGCGGACGTCATGATCCAGGTGAACATCTCCGGAGAGGAGACCAAGGGGGGCTGCCCGCCGGCCGAGACCGAGCAGCTGGCCTCGATGGTCGCCGAGGCCGGGCTGAACTTGGTGGGATTGATGGGCATCGGCCCGCTCGGGCCGCCCGAAGAGGCTCGGAGCCACTTCAGGGCGCTGCGAAGGATGGTCGACACCCTGGACCTCGCGCACTGCTCGATGGGCATGACCGACGATCTCGAGGTTGCCGTGGCCGAGGGCGCGACCATGGTGAGAATCGGGAGGAGCCTCTTCGGCGAACGTCCCCGCCGCGGCATTCGAGGCGTGCCACAATGACACGGACGAACACCGAATCGATGACGGGCGTGACGCGCTACAGTCTGCTCAAGGAGCGACGATGTCGATGCTAAAGAAGGCGATGA
>VXWX01000082.1 GCA_009835735.1 Acidimicrobiaceae bacterium | reverse complement strand
ACACCGTCACCGAGATGAGCGCTCCGGCGAAGGCGGCCAGAGGCACCGCGTCGAACACGCCGGCGCCGTCGCCCAGGTTGCTGGTGATGGCGATGGTGGCCCCGAGTCCGGCTCCGGCCGCGATGCCGAGCAGGTACGGGTCGGCCAGCGGGTTGCGGAACGCGCCCTGGTAGGTGGCGCCGCTGACGGACAGGGTGGCCCCCACCAACAGGCCGAGAACCACCCGGGGCAGCCGGATCTGCTCCACGATGGCCGCGTGGGCGTCGCTCAATCCAGAGTCGATCGTCAACCCTGGCAAGCCGTCGAGCAGCTGCAGCGCCACCCGGTGCGCGGCAATGTCCACCGGGCCGATGGTCAGTCCGGCAACCACGGCGACCGCAGCCGCGGCCAGACCGGCCATCAGCGAACGCGGCCGCAGGCCGGACGCCTGCAGGACCGCGCTCGATCCGCCCGAGTGCTGAGGGTCGCTCACGTCAGGCCCACCTGCCCGTCAGGCGTCTAGCTCGCCGCGCCGATCGACACTAGGACATCGGAGATGGCCGCGATGAAGTCCACCAAGCGGGGACCCCAGCGCGACACGATGTCGTCGTTGAGCTCGACGATCCGGCCGGTCTGCACAGCGGTGAGCTGGTCCCAGCCGGGGCGGGCCGCGATGGTCTGCGCGTTCTGGCCGCAGCAGAGGGTGTCGGCCAGGAAGATCACGTCGGGGTCGGCGTCCACGAGGTACTCGTCGCTGAGCTGCGGATAGCCCCAGGCGCTGCCGTCGGCGTCTGCCGGGTCGGCAACGTTGGTGAGGCCGAACAAGCCGTACACCTGCCCGATGAATGTGCTGCTGGTGACGGTGTAGAGCGTGTTGTCGAGTTCGTGGTAGTAGGTCAGGCCGGACGCGTCGGGGGCGGCCGCGATGAGTTCGCTGATCCGAGCCTGCATGTCGGCGACCACTGCGGCGGCCTCTTCCGTCTGCCCCGTGACCTTGCCGAGCTGCTCGATCTGCACGTACACGTCGTCGAACACGAACGGGGCGTCGTGAGCCCACACCTCGATTCCCAGTGCCTCCAGGCTGGCGCCGACATCGCCGCTGGTCTGCATCACCACCAGATCGGGGTCGTAGGACGCGATGGCCTCGATGTTGGGGTTCCAGCCGTCGAGATCGGTGACCGGGGCATCTTCCGGGTAGTACGAGAACTGGTCTACGGCCACCACCCGATCGCCCGCGCCGATGGCGAAGACCATCTCGGTCGCAGTCGGCGAGATCGACACGATTCGCTCGATGGCCGGGGCAGGATCGGGCGCCGGCGCGCTCTCGTCGACCGCGGCGGGCTCCTCCTCCGCGGCCGTGTCGCCGGGCTCATCGTCCTCCGGTTCGGTCGCATCGCTAGCGTTCTCATCGCCGGACGCGGGCTCAGGGTCGTCGACTGTCTCCCCGTCCTCCGGAGCCGGAGCGGGCTCGGGCGTCTCGTCGACATCAGTCGCTTCTTGCGCGATCGGAGCCGTCGTCGTCGGAGCGACAGGTTCAGCCGCTCGGCCGTCGCTGTCGTCGCCGCAGGCGGTCGCTGCCAGCCCCAGGGCGAGCAGCGCCAGCAGGAGCCTGGCCCACAGGGAAGCTCGCCTGGTTGCGGTGTCGGTCATCTGGTTCTCCCTTCCGCTCGAGTTCGGGGCCGAGCAGCGGGAGTACCCACCGCACGAGCCGGTCCTTCCTCGAGGAATCGGATCGTGTGATGGCGGCCGGGAGGCGACCGGACTCGTCCCCCGAAGGGGCATCACCGTTGCGGGACAGTGCCGGGTTCTCACCGGCTTCGCTCACGACAGCCGAGCGGGATTATAGGTCAGTCAGCGACAGACCGGCTCGTAGCGCAGGCCACGGTCGGCCAGCCGCTCCAGAGCCATGTCCAGGCCTTGCACCGTCGTGGAGCGGTCGCCGCCACCGTCGTGCATCAGCAGGACTACTCCGGGCCTGGCCCATTGCACGATGTAGTCGGCGATCTCCTCTGCCGGGGGACGGAGCCAGTCGGAGGGGCTGGCATCCCATGTCAACAGCGACAGCCCGTGGTCCGACGCCCATTCCCTGGTGAAGGCGTCGATCGAGCCGTACGGCGGGCGCAGGCAGGGCGTGGCGAGGTCCCCCAACACCGCCTGGGTCCGGCTGATCGTCTCGTCGAAGGCCGCCCGGGACAGCCCGGCCAGGTCCTCGTGCTTCCAGGTGTGGTTGGCGATGGTGTGTCCCTCGGCCGCGATGCGCTGGATGATGTCGGGATAGGCCTGCGCCAACGAGCCCACCACGAAGAACGTAGCCCGGGCGTCGTGACGGGCCAGGACGTCGAGCATTTGCGGCGTGTAGTCGGGATGGGGGCCGTCGTCGAAGGTCAGGTAGACGACGTCACCGTCGTCGTCGGGAGTGACCGGTCGGGGCACGATCACCGCCTCCGTAGTAGTCGTCGGCGCGGGATCGGGCTCCGGCCGCGGCAGAACCTCGACGGTGAGCTCGTAGCCGGACTCTCCTGCGTGCGAGGAGACCACAGTCACCTTCCACGGTCCCGTGGCCGGCAACTCCGCCTCCACAAGCTGGAACCGCCGGGCGGCGGAGGTGACCACCAAGTGATCCAGGCGGACATCGAGCCACACGCCCAGGGGTGCTCGCAGCGTGGCGGTGAACGGCTGGCCCTCCGATGCGTACACCGTGTAGGTCTGGCGCTCGCGGAAGTCGATGGTCCCGGACTCCGTGCCGCTCACCGCGCCCGGCTCGAAGCGGATTGTCACTTCCGGACGTTCGGGGCCTGGCAGCGGCTTCTCCTCGATGGGTTCGGTATCGATCACGGTCACCAGCGGTGCCGATCCCGACAGGTCGATCTCCAGCGTGGTGTGCCGGGAGATGACGGTGAAGGGTTCGTGCCGGGCCCGGTCGAACAGCGACACCTCGATCAGACCGTCCCGCACCGTTATGGCATCCATGACGATCCGGTCGCCGACGAAGATGGGAGGCTGCGCCACGGCAGCGCCCCCCTCGTCAAGCACCGGCACGACTAGGTGGAAGACACCGGTCCCCGGGGATTGCTCGATGATGTGGGCGACCACGTCCTCGTCTCCGTCGCCGTCGAGGTCGCCCTGGGCCACGCGGTTCTGGAGGGTGAAGATGCTGGCCGAGGCGCCGCCATGCGACACGGTGGCCCTACCTCCCTCCAGGCGTACGACCTCGCCGTCGATCTCCAAGGTGAGGTGCTCCAGATCCTCCCAGCCGATGGGATCGGACTCCGCCGACGTTACGGGGGCCGCTACGTCCGTCTCGTCCGGTGAGGACGTAGTGACGGGAGGGTCGGCCTCCACCGGGGTCGTGGTGGTCGAGGTGGTGCGCGACACAGTCGGAGCAGTAGTCGCGGTCGCCTCGGGCTCCCCTCCCGACATGGCCGGATCGCGGCCCGACGACCGCTCGCCGCTGCATCCGGAAGCCACCAGAAGCAGTGCGAGGCCGATCGCGAGAGCTCTAGACAACACGCCGCAACACCCGCAGCGAGCCGACCGCCGCCTGCTCCTCGAAGCACCCGTCGGACAGGGCCCGGGACCAGATCTCATACGGCGGCCGTCCACCGTCGGCGGGGTTCTCGAACACGTCGTGTATGGCCAGGAGTCCCCCGGGCCTTACATGGGGCGACCAGCCCTCGTAGTCCCGGTGGGCAGGCTCGACACCGTGTCCACCGTCGATGAACACCATCGCCAGCGGAGTGGCCCACAGCGACGCGACCGTCGGCGAGTCGCCCACGACAGCGACGACAGTTCCCTCCAGACCGGCGCCGGCGACGGTGCGCCGGAAGAACGGCAGCGTGTCGATCACGCCCAGATCGGGGTCGACCACCTCCGGGTCGTGATGCTCCCAGCCGGGCTGGTTCTCCTCCGAACCGCGGTGGTGGTCGACGCAGAACAGCACCCGTCCGGCTTGCTGCGCGGCTGCGCCCAGATACACCGCCGACTTGCCGCAGTAGCTGCCCACCTCCAGCAGCGGCCCGTCCACCTCGAGCGACGCGGCAGCCCGGTAGAGGGCCAGTCCCTCGCCGGCCGGCATGAAGCCGCGTGCTGCCTCAGCCGCGAGGCGGAGCCGATCTTCCATCATCGCCGGCTCCGGGCCACAACACCCGGTCGAGGAACACGTACTTGGCCACCCACACACTGCCGTATGCAACGAGGTTGCCTGCCACGACGAGCAGCGTGCGCTGCGTGAAGTGCTCGATGACCGCCACCGTCAGCGACGACAGCACCAGGCCGACCAGCGCCATCACCCAGAAGGTGAGCACCTCGCCGCCCAGCCGGTGAGGACCGCTGCGCTGCCACACCCATGCCCTGCTGATGAAGTATGCGGGCGCGGTGCCCACCATCCAGGCTGCGAGGTTGGCCCCGACCGCCGGCCACCCAAGCACGCCATGGCAGATCGCCAGCACACCGATCCCGACCGTCACGTTCACGACCGACACGCCGCAGTAGCGCAGAGCCTTCAGCCCGTGCTCGACTCTGAGCCTCTGAAGGGCAGAGGTCGGCGTGGTGGTCACGACCGCAGGCTATTGCCCACAACCGGGGCATGATGGGCTGATGCAGACGGCGCTGGACAACGTGGTGGCCCTCCTCGACCTCGAAGCCATCGAGGTCAACATCTTCCGGGGCCGCTCGCCCGACGACGACCGCCAGCGCATCTTCGGCGGCCAGGTGGCCGGCCAGGCTCTGGTCGCCGCCGCCCGCACAGTGGAGCGGGGCTCGGTGCACTCGCTGCACGCCTACTTCCTACGGGCCGGCGACCCCAAGGCCCCGGTGCTCTACGACGTGGACCGCATCCGCGACGGCCGGTCGTTCACCACACGGCGTGTCGTCGCCATCCAGCACGGCCGGGCCATCTTCCAGCTGGCGGCGTCGTTCCACATCGCCGAAGACGGATACGCGCACGCCGACCCGATGCCGGAAGTGCCCGACCCGGAGTCCCTGCAGCCTCGCATCAAGAAGATCAAGGCCGCCGATCCGGACCGGGCTCGACCCGACCGCCTGCAGGCACTTGACATCCGCTACGTGACCACCAGCCCGCTCGATCGCAGCGGTCCGCTGCCGCCCCGGCAGATGGTGTGGATGCGGGCCAACGGCACGCTGGGCGACGACCCAGTGCTTCACGCCTGCCTCCTCACCTACGCCAGCGACCTGACCCTGCTCGACACCGCGCTGGCGCCCCACGGCACCAGCGCGGCCAACCCGCAGGTCATGCTGGCCAGCCTCGACCACGCCATGTGGTTCCACGGGCCGTTCCGGGCCGATGAATGGCTCCTCTACGACCAGCACACCCCGGCCGCGAGCGGTGCACGGGGGCTGGCCACTGGCAGGGTGTTCACCCGCGACGGCCGGCTGGTGGCGTCGGTGGTGCAGGAAGGCCTGATCCGGCGGCTCGGATAGGTGCCGCCGGCCTCCGCTACGCCAACTTCAATGGGTTAACCACCACAGAGGTGGTCAACCCATTGATGTTGGGCTCGGCGCGGCCCGGCACGGCTTGACACCGCTCGGCGCGACACGGTTCCCGGCCCGATCTAGTGCCTGGGCGACGGTCGAGCGCAGCCTCTCCGGTCGGTCGGCGAAGTCGCCCCAGGTGAAGTTCAGGACGTCCCAGCCCGCGACCGTGATCTTGTTGCGGCGGCGCCGGTCGTCGACGAACGACTCCCGGTTGTCGTGCCACCGAGCGCTGTCCAGCTCGATCGCCACACGATGGGCGGGATAGGCGAGGTCGACCTGGGCGACGAAGTCTCCCCGGGCGTCGTGCACGCGGTGCTCCAGTACCGGATAGTCGAGGCCCGCACCGGCTAGCAGCTCGGCCACCATCCGGCTCCACTCGCTGAGAGGTACCCGTTCATCGCCGAAGCGGTCCTCCAGGGACGCCCTGAGGGCAGCGCATCCCGGTCGCCCACGGCGGCCATGGGAGGCGAGAACGCCCCAGAGATCCGACAGGCGGAGCTGCCCGTCTCTGAGCACGGCGTCGATGGTGCGGTCGAGCCGCCGGCGGGGCACGACCGCCGCCACGTCAAGGACCGTGCGGGGCAGTCCCGTGACGAGCATGCCTTCCCGCTCGACAGGCTTCGCCAAGCCGAGCTGGGTGGACTGGTGGAAGCGCACGCCGTGAACCCTTCGGCCGTTGCGCCCGCCGCGTCCGCTGCCCGGGGTGACCGAGAGCTCGACGACATCGAGCCGGTACCCGTCAACGCCATGCAGCGCTGCCGCCGACCGGTGGCTGACCATCCCCCCATAGGCCAACCATGCTGCGAGCAGCCTCGCCAGCGGGGTTGCCGGTGTCGCCGCATGCCGGTACACGCTGCGCGCCGCCAGCACCCACTTCCCCGAACTGACTCTGCGCTCGATCTGGCGTGCCGTGAGGCCGGCGTCCAGAGCCTGGGCGCGAGTGACAAGCCCCTGCTGTTGCAGCATTGTCTGGATGACCTCAACGTCTTCAGTCATTGTCCCACCTCCGCCTCCAGAAGAGAACTAAACTGTATAGAATAATATATAAAAGTACACTGTCAACCCACAGGCGGCTGGTATGCGCCAGAACCGAACGAGGGCGGTGATCGTCGAATTATCGTGCCCGCTGTGAAGATCGGTCTGAGGATGCGCCGTCTGGGCGGGATGCTGGCTGCCGGAGCCGTGGTAGCTGTGTCGGCTGTCGGGGGTGGCTGCGCGGCCGACGACGAACTGTCGACGCCGAGACCCACCGTGCCGACGGTGAAGCCGGTGCCGGAACGGGCTCAGCCAGCGGACGGGAATGCGGAAGCCGACCAGACCGCGGACGCCGAACGAACCGGTGACGAGCAGCCGGATCGTGACACGCCTGCCGGTGCTGCGGCTGCGAACGATGAGCCCGCAGGCCCGGCGGACGCAGAGTGGACGACCGCGAGCGAGGGGCAGGCGGACGCGAGCGAGACAGGCGGGACCACATCCGCCGATCCTGGTCAGGGCGGAGTCACCGTCCGGCCGGACGGTGACATGTTTGCGGCCGACGTGGCCCTTCAGGCTGTGCTCACCCTCGACGAGCCGATCGACATGGCGGTGGCCCCCGGCGACGACCTGGTGTGGATCGCGGAGCGGGCAGGCCGCGTGTCGCGGGTCGACTTGGAACGGGGCGCGGTGGTAGAGACGATCCTGGACATCGGTGCCGAGACCGAAGCCACCGGCGAGCGAGGCCTCCTCGGGATAGCGGTGACCGACCGATGGCTCTACGCGAACTTCACGGACCTCGCGGGAAACACCCGAGTCGACGCATTCGAGCGGGACGGAACCGGCCTGGGCGGCCATCGGCGGACGATCCTGTTCCAAACCCAGCCCTTCAGCAATCACAACGGTGGGGACCTGGCCATCGGCCCCGACGGCTTCCTCTACGTTGCCTTCGGCGACGGCGGCTCGGGAGGCGACCCTCTCAATGCCGGCCAGGATCCCACGACCTGGCTGGGGGCCGTTCTGCGGATCGAGCCCACACCCGACGCCGCCGAGCCCTATGCCGTGCCCACCGACAATCCCTTCGCAGCCGGCCAGGACGGCGCGGGACGTCCCGAGATCTTCCTCACCGGAGTGCGCAACCCGTGGCGCCTCTCGTTCGACCGCGCCACCGGCGACCTCTGGATCGCCGACGTGGGCCAGGACGCCTACGAGGAGGTGACTGTGCTGCTGGCAGCCAACGGAGGCGGTCTCGGTGCCAATCTGGGTTGGCGCCTCCGCGAGGGCCTGCACCGCTTCACAGGCGACGAGCCCCCCAATCACGCCGACCCGGTGTGGGAGTACAGCCAGGACGACGGCTGCAGCGTCACCGGCGGGTACGTCTACCGGGGCAGCGCCATCGAAGACCTCTACGGCGCATACGTGTTCGGCGACTACTGCACGTCGCGCCTGTGGGCCCTGCAGATCTCCACCGGCGAAGTCGAGTTCCGCGAGCTGGGAGCGGAAGTGTTCGGCGGCTCCCTGGCGTCGTTCGGCGAGGACGCCCTCGGCGAACTCTACGTGCTGTCGCTCAACGGCACCGTCGCCCGCATCGTCCCCCGATGAGACCGCGCCTGACGGTCGAGACGCCCGCAGGCAGCGTCGAGGCGGCGCGCTTCGTCTACCCTCCGCTGCTGTGACCGCGCCCTCAGACGACACTGCGGCCCCCGCACCCGGGATCGAAGTCCACGAGTGCCTCGCCGTCACCGACGAAGTCGTTGACGCCATGCGGCGGCTCATCCCTCAGCTGTCGTCATCGAACCCTCCACCCGGCCGGGCCGAACTGGAGGAGATCGTGTCTTCGCCCGCCACCACGCTGTTCGTGGCCCGGCAGCGGGACCGCGTCGTCGGCGCGCTGACCCTCGTCGCCTTCCGCATCCCCACCGGCGTGCGTACCCGCATCGAGGACGTGGTGGTGGACGAGACCCTGAGGGGCCAGCGGGTGGGCGAGCGGCTCAGCGAGGCCGCCCTGGAAGCGGCCCGGCGCCTCGGGGCCCGTAGCACCGACCTCACGTCAAGGCCCTCGCGGGAGGCGGCCAACCGCCTCTACGCCCGCATGGGTTTCGAGAGGCGAGAGTCGAACGTCTACCGCTACACGCTGTGAGCAGCCCGGGTGCCCCCACCGCGCCCCTGTGGACGCCCTCGCCGCAACGTATAGCCGGTTCCAACCTCCAGACCTTCAGGGGCTGGCTGCGCGAGCATCGCGGCCTGGACCTGCCGGACTGGGACGGCCTGCACCGGTGGTCGGTGCAGCACAGCGGCGAATTCTGGGCCGCAGTATGGGACTGGTGCGGCGTCGACGGCGACCGGGGCGAACGCCTCGTGGAGTCGCCCGGCGAGGACCGGTGCCCGGACCCGGGCGAGCGGATGCGGCGCACCCGGTTCCTGCCCGACGCCCGGCTGAACGTGGCCCGGAACCTGCTGGGGGAGCCGTCGACCGACACCGCGCTCGTCTTCCGAAGCGAGGACGGCGAGGCCGCCGAGCTGACCCGGGCCGAGCTGCACGACATGGTTGGCCGGGTCCAGCAGCTGCTGATCGACGCGGGAGTGGGTCCCGGGGACCGGGTGGCGGCCTGGATGCCCAACCGTCCCGAGGCCTACGCGGTGATGCTGGCCGCGGCCGGCCTCGGCGCGGTGTTCAGCTCCACGTCGCCCGATTTCGGCACCGCGGGCGTGCTCGACCGTTTCAGCCAGATCTCCCCCACCGTGCTGTTCGCCTGCGCCGACTACCCCTACGGCGGCCGCCGCCATGACTGCACGGAGCGCCTCGCCGACATCGCGGCCGGCCTGCCGTCGCTCCTCCGCACTGTCGTTGTCGAGCCGGGCTGGCTCGACGGCTACGGAGCCGGTTTCGGGTCCGGACCGACTCCGGCGGTGTTCCGGAAGCTGCCCTTCGACCACCCCTGGTACGTGCTGTACTCATCGGGCACGACCGGTCCGCCCAAATGCATCGTGCACCGGGCCGGAGGGCTGCTCGTCAAGCATCTGGCCGAGCACCGGCTGCACTGCGACGTGCGGCCCGGCGACCGGGTGTTCTACTTCACGACCACAGGCTGGATGATGTGGAACTGGCTCGCCTCGATCCTGGCGTGTGGCGCGGCCGCGGTGCTCTACGACGGCTCGCCCGCCCATCCGGGCCCCGAGCGCCTGTTCGACCTGGTCGACGACACGGGCATTTCCCTCTTCGGCACATCGGCGAAGTTCATCGACGCCTGCCGCAACGCGGGCATCCGCCCGGCCGCCACCCACGACTTGTCGTCGCTGCGCACCATCACGTCGACCGGCTCGACACTGGTGGCCGAAGGGTTCGACTGGGTGTACGGCAACGTCAAGGCCGACGTGCATCTGGCGTCGATCTCGGGAGGCACCGACCTGTGCGGCTGCCTGGTCGCCGGCGACCCGACATCGCCGGTCCGGCGGGGCGAGATCCAGCGTCCCGGCCTGGCCATGGACATGGACGTGGTGGACGACTCGGGCGAGACGCTGCCGCCCGGCATCGAGGGTGAGCTGGTGTGCCGCAGCCCGTTCCCGTCGATGCCGCTGCGCTTCTGGGACGACCCCGATGAAGCCCGCTACCGGGCCGCATACTTCGAGCGCGTCGACGGCGTCTGGCACCACGGCGACTTCGCGTCGCGGACCCCGTCGGGCGGCTTCGTCATCTCCGGCCGATCCGACGCCACGCTCAATCCCGGCGGGGTGCGCATCGGCACCGCCGAGATCTACCGTCGAGTCGACACCATGCCGGAGGTCGACGAGAGCATCGCGGTGGGCCAGCCCGACGGCGCCGACACCCGCATCGTGCTGTTCGTCAAGATGGCGTCCGGGCACGAGCTGACCGACGAGCTTCGCGGCCTGATCCGCAGCCGGATCCGCGCCGAGTTGTCACCCCGCCACGTGCCTGCCGTGATCGCCGCGGTAGACGACATACCCCGGACCCGATCGGGCAAGATGACCGAGACCGCGGTACGGGACGTGATCTGCGGGCGCCCGGTGCGAAACACCTCGGCGATGGCCAACCCTGAGGCTCTGGAGCACTTCCGCGACCGTCCCGAGTTGGCCTGATCGGCACCGCTGCGGCGACGGTATGGTGTCGCCCGTGTCAATCGAGCCAGAGCATGTCTTGTGGTCCGGGCCGCGGCCCAGGCTGAACCGTCCCACCCTGATTGCCGCCTTCGAGGGCTGGAACGACGCCGGCGACGCGGCCACTACCGCAGCCGGTCACCTGGCCGGTCGCTGGGGATGCAAGCCGGTGGCGGAGATAGATCCGGAACCGTTCTTCGACTTCACAGCGGCCCGTCCGACCGTTCAGCTCGATGAGAGCAAGGCCCGGAGCATCAAATGGCCGGTGAACGAGGTGCAGGTGGCCCGCCTGGACGACCCCGGCACCGACGCCGTCGTACTGATCGGCACGGAGCCGCAACTGAGATGGCGGACGTTCACCCACCAGCTGATCTCGCTGGCCGGGATGCTGGGCGTGGAGCGGGTGGTGACCCTCGGCGCGCTGCTTGCCGAGGTGCCCCACAGCCGCGACGTGGAGGTGTACGGCTCCACGGACGACGAGGAGCTGCGGGCCGAGCTCGGCCTCACTCCGTCCACCTACGAGGGACCCACCGGGATCGTGGGCGTGTTGTCGTCGGCCTGCCGGGATGCCGGCTATCGCACCGCGTCGTTCTGGTCTGCGGTGCCGTCGTACATGCCGGCCGCGCCGTCTCCCAAGGCTGCGCTGGCGCTGGTCAACCGGGTCTGTGCCCTTATGAAGGCTCCGGTGCCGACCTTCGATCTCGAGCAGCGGGCGAAGACCTACGAGCGGGAGATCACCAGGATCGTGGCCGAGGACGATGAGACCGCGGAGTACGTGGCCCGCCTCGAGAGAGCCTGGGACGCGGGGCAGGATGAGGACAGCGGCATCTCCCTCAGCGACGACCCCGACCGGCTGGTGGCCGAGGTCGAGAAGTTCCTGCGCGAGGGCGGCTAGAGGCCGAGCGGAGCGAGGCCGTGGCCCGAGCGGCCCGTGAGCGAAGCGAACAAGGAGCGGGAAACAGCGCTCGCTAGCTCTCGGGGTCGCCCCGCCACGGCGGGTCGCGGGGATGGTCGAAGAGCACTTCCACCGGCTCGCCCCGGATGGCACTGAAGGCGTGCGGGGCCCACAGCTCGGGCCGGGCTGTGCGTTCGGGTAATTCGCCCTCGGCGAAGAAGCCCACGTCGGAGCACTCCAGCGGGTGAGCCTTCAACTCTCCGCCCAGGCTGCGGCAGTGGAACACGATCGACACCAGCGGCACTCGGTGGAAGCCGAGGCGCATCCCGTCGAGGATGGCGATTGGGCGGACCACCTCGCAGTCGATCCCGGTCTCCTCGCGGACCTCCTTGACGGCGACCTCCGAGGGTGAGTAGCCCACGTCCGACCATCCGGTCGGATACAGCCACCAGCCGGAGTCGGCTCGCTGCACGAGCAGTATCCGGTCATCGTCATCGCCGACGATGGCACCGACGGTGATCTTGGGCGTGACGTATCCGGCGATGCCGGAGCCGACACCACCCAGCCAATCCTGCACCTGCTCGTCCGCGTCGATCCCGACCTCACTGTGGGCCCGGATGTCGGCCGCCACCGCCAGCACTTCCTCGAAGCGCTCCTGCTCGTAGCGGCTCTCAGTGAAACCCAGGCCGGTCTGGGCTATGCCGGCCAGGCTCTCGGCCCAGCGCAGGATGTGGATCTCGCCTACCGGTGGAAGCTGCCGTCCGGAGGGTTCAGACACGGGCGAGGATCTCGTCGGCCGGTCCCACCAGGCCGGTCACGAACGGGCCGAACTCCGCGTAGGCGGCCGAAGCCCGGTCGTAGCGCATGGTGTAGACGGTCTCCTTGAGGGCGCCGATGTCCTCACCGAAGAGGGTGACGCCCCACTCCCAGTCGTCGAGCCCAGTGGAAGCGGTCACCAACTGCACGATGCGCCCCGCGAACTTGCGTCCCGAAGCGCCGTGCTCGTGCATCAGCTCCTTGCGCTCGTCGAAGGAGAGCTCGTACCAGTTCTGGCCGACGTTGCGCCGCTTGGTCATCGGGTAGAAGCACCAGGCCGGCTTGTCCGGTGGGGGCAGCTTGGGATTCAGCCGCATGTCAGCCATCTCTGCGGGCAAGCCCAGCGCGTACTCCGACAACTCGGTGATCGACACGTAGCTGTCCACGATGTCCACGCCGGCCCGCACCAGGCCGGTCTGCAGGTCGCGCAGCGCCCAAGCGTCGGCATGGAGCCCCATGAAGCACAGCTGGGCCTTGTGGCCCAGCACCGCGACCGTCACCACCTGAGTGCCTGCCTCGGTAGCGTCCTTCACCGCGCTTAGGACCGCGGCGTCGTCGGTGGCCGACGTGCGGGCGCAGAACAGGTGCACCACGACCAGCCCCTGGCTCACGCCCACTGCTTCCATCATCAACGCAGTCTACGAAGCCCCGGCTAACGGTCAGGCGTCGACGTAGACGGTCATGGCGCCGTTGCGGGCGAAGCCGGCCAGTTGCATCCCAGCGGCCTCGGCGGTGGCCGCGGCCAGCGCGGTGGGGGCGCTCACCGCCACCAGGGCGCGGAAGCCGCCGGCCCAGGCCTTGTGCACCAACTCGAAGCTAGCCCGGCCGCTGACCACCAGGCCCAACCCGGTGGCAGGCAGGCGGCTGTCGAGGAACAGCCGGCCGATGAGCTTGTCGACGGCGTTGTGGCGGCCCACGTCCTCACGGACCAGCGAGACTGAACCGTCGGCAGCCACCACGCCCGCGGCGTGGACCGCGCCGGTGGCGTCGAACAGCTCCTGTCCGGGCCGCAGCTGTTCGGGAGCGGAGGCCAGCGCCTCCCACGGCATGGGCTCGCCGGCGACCGCGTCGAGCTTGGAGACCAGCTCGTCGATCTCGCTGGTACCGCAGAAGCCGCACGACGACGTGGTGGTGGTGAGCCGAGGCCGGGGCGCAGGGGCCTTGCCGCCGGTGGACACGGACACCACGTTGAAGTCGGTGGCCGCGGCCGAGCCCTTGGCGCAGTACTTGACCTGGGTCACTCGGTGGCCGTCCAGCAGCCCCTCGGCGAAGCAGAAGCCCACGGCCAGCTCGAAGTCGTTGCCGGGGGTGCGCATGGTGGTGGCCACCCGCACGTCGTCCAGCTCGATGGCCATGGGCTCCTCGGATGCGAGCCGGTCGGCCCGCCGGTCCTCGCCGGAGCCCTCGCCGGTCCAGGGCCGCACCAGTCGCTGCTGGCTCCTCGACTTGGTGGCCATAGTCCCAGGCTACGTCGGCACGCGGCGCCTGGCCGCAGCGTGCCGACTCGGCCGCGGCCGGGTCGGGTCGAACTTCAATGGGTCTACCACCTCTGTGGTGGTCAACCCATTGAAGTTCGGTCTGGGGACAGTTCGGCCCGAACGTGGTGGATGAGGTCGGCCTCGCCTACGGCGGCCATCCACAGCTCCGACACCAGCGTCGAACCGGCGACTTCCAGCCGCCGCCGCACGGCCGTCACCGACTTGGCCGTGGACGTGAGGCCGACTTCGGCGGACTCCAGTTCGACGACCAGACCGTCCGAGGTCTTGGTCACGGAGCCCGCATCGACTTCGACGACTCCCGAAGGCTGGGCCACCGTCAGTTCGACTGCGCCGTCGGGAAGCGCCCGAAGGTACCCGGCCTCACCGTGCAGCGGCTCCCCCGTCAGAGCGTCGCGGCTGCGCTGGACCATGGACAGGAACGGCTTGCCGACATGACCGAAGGCCAGCTCCTCGGCATAGTCGAAGTCGTCGATGGTCGGGTAACTCCCCCGACCCGTGCCGCGCCATGTCCCCAGCAGGGGCGCCAAGGGCTCGCACAGCGGATGAAGCTCAGCCATGCCTGGAAGCTACCCCGGGCGCGCAACAGCCCGGCTCCTAGGGCGGGCCGGGCTGTTGTCTTGGGGGGACTGGAGTATCGGGACTTAGAAGTCCATGTCGGGCATGCCGCCGCCCGCGGGCGCATCTTCGGGGGACTCGGCGATCACGGCCTCGGTGGTGAGGAACAACCCGGCGATCGAGCCGGCGTTCTGCAGGGCCGAGCGGGTGACCTTGGCCGCGTCGATGATCCCGGCCGCGATCAAGTCCTCGTACTCGCCGGTGGCCGCGTTGAGGCCGTCGGGGCCTTCGAGGCCCCGGACCCGCTCGACGACCACGCCGCCCTCGAGGCCGGCGTTGACCGCGATCTGGCTCAACGGCGCCACCAGCGCCTTGGCCACGATCCGGGCCCCGGTCTGCTCGTCGGGGTCGCTGAGCCCGTCGATGGCGGCGTCAACCGCGTCCACGGCCCTCAGCAGCGTCACGCCGCCTCCGGCCACGACACCTTCCTCGATGGCGGCCTTGGTGGTGCTGACCGCGTCCTCGATGCGGTGCTTCTTCTCCTTGAGTTCGACCTCGGTGGCCGCCCCCACCTTGAGCACGGCCACGCCGCCGGACAGCTTGGCCAGGCGCTCCTGGAGCTTCTCGCGGTCGTAGTCGGAGTCGGTGTTGTCGATCTCGCCCTTGATCTGGTTGATGCGGCCGGCCACGTCGGAGGCGTCGCCGGCTCCCTCGACGATGGTGGTCTCGTCCTTGGTGACGATCACCTTGCGGGCCGAGCCGAGCATGTCGACGCCCACGCTGTCGAGCTTGAGGCCGACCTCCTCGCTGATGACCTGGCCGCCGGTGAGGATGGCCATGTCCTGGAGCATCGCCTTGCGGCGGTCGCCGAAGCCGGGGGCCTTGACCGCCGTAGATGTGAACGTGCCCCTGATCTTGTTGACGACCAGCGTGGCCAGGGCCTCGCCCTCCACGTCCTCGGCGATGATCAGCAGCGGCTTGCCGCCCTGCATGACCTTCTCGAGCACGGGTACCAGGTCGCGCACGTTCGAGATCTTCGATCCGACCAGCAGGACGTACGGGCTGTCGAGCACGGTCTCCATGCGCTCGGGGTCGGTGACGAAGTACGGCGAGATGTAGCCCTTGTCGAAGCGCATGCCCTCGACGGTCTCCATCTCCAGGCCGAAGGTCTGGCCCTCCTCGACGGTGATCACGCCGTCCTTGCCGACTTTGTCGATGGCGTCGGAGATGGTCGAACCGATCTCGTCGTCGGCAGCCGAGATGGCGGCCACATTGGCGATCTGCGCCTTGTCGGAGGACACGTCCTGGCTGTTGTCCTGGATCGACTCCACCGCGGCGTCCACCGCGGCCTCGATGCCCCGCTTGAGCGACATCGGGTTGGCGCCGGCGGCCACGTTGCGCAGGCCCTCACGTACCATCGACCACGCCAGCACGGTGGCGGTGGTGGTGCCGTCGCCGGCGACGTCGTCGGTCTTCTTGGCGACCTCCTTGACCAGCTCGGCGC